>JBKJKM010000133.1:0-31862 GCA_046597375.1 Acidimicrobiales bacterium
GCGCTACGGCGCCAAGAACCCACGGTCGCTGCAGCGCTCGGACAGCCAGCGGTGCCAGATGCGACGGGCGGCGCGGTACTTGCCGATCTCCTCGAAGAAGTCGCTGTGGGCGTTGAAGAAGAAGCTGAGGCGCGGGGCGAACTCGTCGACGTCGAGGCCGCAGCGCACCGCCGCCTCGACGTAGGCGAACCCGTTCCCGAGGGTGAACGCGAGCTCCTGCGCCGCCGTCGATCCGGCCTCTCGGATGTGGTAGCCGGACACCGAGACCGAGTGCCACCGCGGCATCTCGGCCGCCGTGAAGCTGATCGAGTCGGTGACGAGCCTCATCGACGGGCGGGGCGGGAAGATGAACTCCTTCTGGGCCTGGTACTCCTTCAGGATGTCGTTCTGGAGCGTGCCGCCGAGGCGGGCCCGGGGCACGCCCGTCTTCTCCGCACAGGCCACGTACATGGCGAGCAGGATCGCCGCCGGCGAGTTGATCGTCATCGACGTCGTGACCGTGCCGAGGTCGATGTCCTCGAAGAGGTCCTCGACGTCGGCGAGCGTGTCGACGGCCACGCCGCACTTGCCGACCTCGCCGAGGGCCAGGCCGTCGTCGGAGTCCCGGCCCATCAGGGTGGGCAGGTCGAACGCGGTGGACAGCCCCGTGCCCCCCGCCCGCAGGATCTCCTTGAAGCGCGCGTTGGTGTCGTCCGCGGTCCCGAACCCGGCGAACATCCGCATCGTCCACACCTTCGACCGGTACATCGAGGCGTACGGCCCGCGGGTGTACGGCGGCAGGCCGGGGAAGTCGCCGTCCTCGGGTCCGTAGGCCGCGTCGACGGGCACGCCCGACATCGTCTCGAACGGCCCGTCGCCGATCTTCGAGGCCTCGAAGGCCGCCCGGTAGTCCTCTTCGCGTGTCACCCGGCAATGATCGCACGCGCTGCGTCGGCTGCTCCGGTTCGACGGGTACGGTCGGTGCGCGTATGGAGGCGAACCAGACCGGCTTCACGGACAACCCCGAGGCGCCGGGGCGGAGCGACGCGGACGACCGGTGGTTCCAGCGGGCCGTCTTCTACGAGGTCCTCACCCGCGGGTTCTTCGACTCGAACGACGACGGGACGGGCGACCTCCGCGGCCTCACGGCGAAGCTCGACTACCTCCAGTGGCTCGGCGTCGACTGCATCTGGCTGCTCCCGTTCTTCAAGTCGCCCCTCCGCGACGGCGGCTACGACATCAGCGACTACTTCTCGACCCTCCCCGAGTACGGCGACCTCGCCGATGCCGTCACCCTCGTCGAGGAGGCCCACCACCGGGGCATCAGGGTCGTCGCCGACATGGTGATGAACCACACCTCGGACCAGCACGACTGGTTCCAGGAGAGCCGCCAGTCGAGGACGAACCCCAAGGCCGACTGGTACGTCTGGGGCGACGACGACCAGCGATGGAACGACGCCCGGGTGATCTTCGTCGACACCGAGCCGTCGAACTGGAGCTACGACCCCGTGCGGGGGCAGTACTTCTGGCACCGCTTCTTCCACCACCAGCCCGACCTCAACTACGACAACCCCGAGGTGGCCGACGCCATGCTCGACGTCGTGCGGTTCTGGCTCGACCTGGGCCTCGACGGCTTCCGCCTCGACGCGGTGCCGTACCTCTTCGAGCGCGACGGCACCAACGGCGAGAACCTCAAGGAGACCCACGACTACCTGAAGCAGCTCCGCAAGGAGATCGACGCCCAGTTCCCCGGCCGCGTCCTGCTGGCCGAGGCCAACCAATGGCCGGCGGACGTCGTCGACTACTTCGGCGACGGCGACGAATGCCAGATGTGCTTCCACTTCCCGGTCATGCCCCGCATGTTCATGGCCGTCCGGCGTGAGCAGCGCTTTCCGATCACCGAGATCCTGGCCCAGACGCCCGAGATCCCGGACGGGTGCCAGTGGGGAATGTTCCTGCGCAACCACGACGAGTTGACGCTCGAGATGGTGACTGACGAAGAGCGCGACTACATGTACAGCGAGTACGCCAAGGATCCCCGCATGAAGCGCAACGTCGGCATCAGCCGGCGCTTGGCACCACTCGTCGAGAACGATCGTCGGGTGGCCGAGTTGCTTCACGCCATGTTGTTCTCGATGCCAGGCAGCCCGATCCTGTACTACGGCGACGAGATCGGGATGGGCGACAACATCTACCTCGGTGACCGCGATGGCGTGCGCACGCCGGTGCAATGGACACCCGACCGAAACGCCGGGTTCTCCAAGGCCGACTTCGCTCGCCTCTACCTCCCGGTGCTGATGGATCCGGTCTACGGCTATCAGGCCGTGAACGTCGAGGCGGAGATGCGCGATCAGAGCTCGATGCTGCACTGGATGAAGCGAATGATCGAGATCCGCAAGCAGCACCCACTCTTCGGCACCGGCACCTTCACGGTCGTGAACGTCGACAACCCCTCGGTGCTCGCCTACGTGCGCCAACAGGGCGACGACACCGTGTTGTGCATCAACAACCTCAGCCGATTCGCTCAGCCGGCCGAGCTGCCACTGCAGGACTTCGACGGCCAGACCCCGATCGAACTGCTCGGCCGGGTTCCGTTCCCGAAGATCGGTGAGCTGCCCTACTTCATCACCCTCGGCGCGTACTCGTTCTACTGGTTCCAACTGGTCGACGGTGTCGCCGCGGGGATGGGCGTCTGATGAAGATCGACGAGCTCCAGCCCCTCTTGGCCGACTACCTCGGTCGGCAGCGGTGGTTCGCCGGCTCGACCCCCAAGCGGGTCGAGATCGTCGACCACGACGAGTTGGCCGAGCGACTGCACTGGCTGCTCGTCGACGCCGACGGTGCCCAGTACCAGTTGCTCGTGGGGACCATCGAAGGGCTGCCTCCGGAGTTCCTCCACGGCCACGACGTCGAGGTGCTCGGGGCGGTCGACAACGAAGTGGTCTACGACGGGCTCCTCGACCCTGACCTGGCCAAGGCATTGCTCGCACGCTTGGCGCCCGACGAGCAGGTTGGGCGCGTTCGTCCCATGGGGGCCGAGCAGTCGAATACCTCCCTCGTCTTCGACGACCGCCTCGTTCTCAAGGTCTTTCGCCGCATCCACGTCGGCCCCAACCCGGACATCGAGGTAACGACGTCGTTGGCGGCGGCCGGGTTCGAGCACGTCGCCGCCCCGCTCGCCACGTGGGAGGAGTCGGGAACACACCTCGCCGTCGTGCAGCCGTACCTTGCCGGTGGCACCGACGGCTGGGCCCTCGCCCTCACGTCCATCCGCGACCTCTTCGGCTCCGATTGCGACGATCCGGCCGATTGCGGTGGCGACTTCGGCGCCGAGGCCCGCCGTCTCGGAAGCGTCACGGCGCAGATGCACGTGGCGCTGGCGTCAGCACTCGGGACCGGCCCCGCAAACACCTCGGAGTGGGCAGGCCTGATGGAGCGTCAGCTCGAACGGATCGCCGCGCAAGCAACGTGGAACCCGGCAGCTCGCGCCACCTTCGAGGCGCTTCGTGCGCAGTCGGCGCCGGGAAGAGCGATGCGGGTGCACGGTGACTTCCACCTCGGACAGGTGCTGCGCACCGACACCGGCTGGTTCGTGCTCGACTTCGAAGGCGAGCCGGCGAGACCGCTCGACGAGCGACGAGAGCGATCCTCGCCGCTGAAGGACGTCGCCGGCCTCTTGCGATCGTTCCACTACGCAACTGCAGTCGCCCTGCGCGAGCGCGAGGAGTTCGAGCTCGAAGCGCTCACGGCAAAGGCGCTCCTCTGGGAACAGCGCAACCGCGAGGAGTTCCTGGAGGGTTATCTGCCGACACCGGGGCTGGAAGAGCTTTTGCCACCGTCACCAGTCGACATTGACCGCGCTCTCCAAGCCTGGGAGCTCGACAAGGCGGTGTACGAGGTGGCATACGAGCGCGATCACCGCCCCGACTGGGTCGGGATCCCTGAAGCCGCGATCGCCCGCTTGACGGCGGGGTAGGTACCCACCATGGCCCGTATGCCCCATTCGACCGCGCCTGCACCCGAGCCCGTCGACGGCGAGCTGGCCCGCTTGGTCCAGGGCGAACACGGCGACCCGCACCACGTGCTCGGTTTCCACAAGGTCGACGGGCGATCAGTGGTTCGTGCCTACCGTCCCGAGGCCAGTGCCATGCGGGTGCTGCTCGCCGAGGGAGCCGGCGTCGACATGACCTGTGTGCACGATGGCGGCATCTTCGTGGCCGAGGTGCCCAGCGGCGTCGGTGACGACGGCTACCGCCTCGAGGCGACCTCTGGGGCCGGCGAGGTCGTGAGCTTCGGTGATCCCTATCGGTTCTGGCCCACCCTCGGCGAGCTCGACCTCCACCTCATGGGCGAGGGCCGTCACCACGATCTATGGAAGCAGCTCGGCGCCAATCCCCGGGTGCATCAGGGTGTCGCGGGTACGTCGTTCGCCGTGTGGGCCCCCAACGCCAAGGGCGTTCGGGTCGTCGGCGATTGGAACCTCTGGGACGGGCGCCTCCATCCCATGCGCACGCTCGGCGCCTCGGGCGTCTGGGAGCTCTTCATCCCCGATGTGGCCCCCGGTGCTCGGTACCAGTTCGAGGTCGTTACTCCGACGGGGGCGTTGACCTTGAAGGCCGATCCGATGGCGTTCGCCACCGAGGTGCCCCCCGGGCGAGCCAGCGTGGTCACCTCCTCGGCCTACGCCTGGAACGACGGCGACTGGCTCGACCGACGCGCCGAGACCGACTGGTTGACCCGACCGATCTCCACCTACGAGATGCACCTGGAGTCCTGGCGGCGCAAGCCCGAGGAAGGCGACCGTCCACTCACCTATCGCGAGCTGGCCGAGGAGCTGCCGGCCTATCTCGACGATCTCGGATTCACCCATGTCGAGTTCATGCCCGTGGCGGAGCATCCTTTCGGCGGGTCGTGGGGGTACCAGGTCACGTCGTACTTCGCGCCGACCGCCCGCTTCGGCTCACCCGACGACTTCCGGCTGCTGGTCGACAAGCTGCACGAACGTGACATCGGGGTCGTCGTCGACTGGGTACCAGCGCACTTCCCGAAAGACGATTGGGCCCTCGCCCACTTCGACGGGACGTCGCTCTATGAGCACGCCGACCCGCGCCAAGGAGAACACCCCGACTGGGGCACGCTCGTGTTCAACTTCGCTCGAAACGAAGTGCGCAACTTCCTGATCTCGAACGCGCTGTTCTGGATCGAGGAGTTCCACATCGACGGTTTGCGGGTCGACGCCGTGGCGTCGATGCTCTATCTCGACTACTCGCGCGAAGAGGGCCAGTGGGTGCCGAACATCCACGGCGGTCGCGAGAACCTCGAAGCGGTCTCCTTCCTCCAGGAGCTCAACGAGGTCGTCTACGGCGCCCACCCGGGCGTGATGACCATTGCCGAGGAGTCGACCTCTTGGCCCGGCGTCAGCCGTCCGGTGTACGTCGGCGGGCTGGGCTTCGGGTTCAAGTGGAACATGGGTTGGATGCACGACACGCTCGACTACTTCGCCAAGGAGCCGGTGTACCGGCGCTTCCACCACAACCAGCTCACCTTCGGCCTGCTCTACGCCTTCAGCGAGAACTTCTGCCTGCCGCTGTCGCATGACGAGGTCGTCCACGGGAAGGGCTCGCTTCTCAACAAGATGCCGGGTGACCGGTGGCAGAAGGCGGCCAACCTCCGGGCGCTCTATGGCTGGATGTGGGCGCATCCGGGGAAGCAACTGCTCTTCATGGGCGGCGAGATCGCGCAGTCGTCCGAGTGGAACCACAACGTCAGCCTCGACTGGCATCTCCTCGAGTTCGCCGAACACCGTGGCGTGCAGGATCTGGTGCGCGAAGCCAACTTCGCCTACAAGAACGAGCCGGCGCTCTACGAGCGCGACTTCACGCCCGACGGCTTCCGTTGGATCGATGCCAGCGATGTCGATTCCAATGTCTTGTCCTTCCTTCGGGTCGGCGAGAACGGGTCACGAGTGCTGGCCTGCATCGCCAATCTGTCGCCGGTCGTCCGCGACGGCTATCGCATCGGGCTGCCTCGGAACGGTCGCTGGCGCGAGGTGTTGAATACCGACGCGGTCCAGTTCGGCGGTAGCGGTGCCGGCAACGGTGGAGTGGTCGAGGCTGACGCGGACTCGTGGCATGGCCTCCCGCATTCGGCCCACGTCACGTTGCCGCCGCTCTCGGTGATCTGGTTGGCGCCGGAGGAGTAGGCCATCCCGCTACCGTTCGAGCGCTGTGTCACGACCGCTCGCCCTCGCCGTCCATGGGCACTTCTACCAACCACCGAGGGAGAACCCGTGGACGGAAGAGGTGCCGAGGGAGGCCGGCGCAGCGCCGTTCCACGATTGGAACGAGCGCATTGCGCTCGAGTCGTACCGCCCGAACGCGTTCGCCCGCATCCTCGACGAGCGCGGTCGGGTCGTCGGCATCGTGAACAACTACGAGCATCTTTCGTTCGACTTCGGTCCGACGCTCATGTCGTGGCTCGAGGCCCAGGCTCCCGACGCCTACCGGCGGGTGCTCGACGGCGACCGACTGTTCGGCGGCGGGGTGGCCCAGGCGTACTTCCACGTCATCCTCCCGCTGGCGACCGAGCGCGACGCCCGCACGCAGATCCGGTGGGGGATGGTGGAGTTCGAGCACCGTTTCGGCCGAAGGGCCGAGGGGATCTGGTTGCCGGAGACCGCGGTCAACGATGTGGTGCTCCGCATTCTGGCCGAGGAGCGCATCGGATTCACGGTGCTGGCGCCCGACCAATCAGCGGCGCCGCTCGACACCCGCAACACCTATCGCTGGTCGGATCCCGACGGTGAGCACCTCGGCGTCGACCTCGTTTTCTACGACGGCGGGTTGTCCCACGCCGTGGCCTTCGAGCTCAGCGGACTCACGAGCCAGGCCCTCCTCGACCGGGTGCAGGCGGCCGCCGGCGATGAGGGTGGGCTGGTGACCATCGCCGCCGACGGCGAGACCTTTGGCCATCACCATCACTGGGGCGACCGGCTGATCGCCTACGCGCTGGCCGTGGAGGCGCCGAAGCGTGGGGTGGAGGTGACGACCGTGGCCTCCTACTTGCAGGAGCACCCACCCGAAGCCACGGCCGAGATCGTCGAGAGCGCCTGGTCGTGCGCCCACGGGGTCGCTCGGTGGAAGGAGGACTGCGGCTGCTCGACGGGCGGTGGTCCTGGTTGGAACCAGCAGTGGCGGGCGCCGTTGCGGGCGGCGCTCGACGTGGTTCGGTCGAGCGTCGACGAGGTTTTCGGACGGCGCGGACGGGAGGCGTTGCGCGATCCCTGGGCGGCGCGTGACGATTACGTCCGGGTGCTCATCGGAGCCATCGACCGGGACGAGTTCGTGGATGCGTGGGTCTCCGATGGTGGCAACCGCGTCGTGGCGCTGACCTTGTTGGAGGCGGCACGGCACTCGATGGCGATGTACACGTCGTGCGGGTGGTTTTTCAACGACGTCGCCGGACTCGAGACGGTGCAGAACCTCCGCTATGCGGCGCGCGCCATGGACTGCCTGACAGAGCTCGGCGAGACGCCTCCGCTCGCCGCGTTCCTCGACCTCCTGCGCGAGGCCGAGAGCAACGTCGCCGAGGAAGGCAACGGTGTCGACATCTGGCACCGCCACGTGGTGACCGCTCGGGTCGACGCCGAGCGAGTCGTCGCTCACCTGGCCCTCGTCGAGCTGCTCGAGGGACGGGAGCCGGCTGCACGCGTCACCACATTCGACGTCGAGGTCACCGACCACGGACACCGCGATCGGGGCGCCATTGCCCTGTGTTGGGGATCGGTCGTCCTCACCCACCGGCGAACGGGTCGGAGGTCACGACACGTCTATGCCGCGATCCACCTCGGCGGGCTCGAAGTGCTCGGAGCGACCCGGCCACCGGGGATGTTCGACGATGCCGAGTTCGCCCGGTTGCACGAAGCGTTGGCCGAGGATGCACCGGTAACCACGCTCCTGCGCCTGGTGAGCGACGGGTTCGGTCCTGGCGAATTCGGACTGAGCTCGGCCCTCCCCGACGCGGCCGAGCAGATCCTCCAGAGCGCAGCCGGCAGCCTCACCGATCGGTTCGTCGGGGCCTACGACCGCCTCTTCTCCGACCATCGCCGCACGCTCACCGCTCTCGCTGCGGCCGGCTACCCACTTCCGCCCGAACTCCGGGCGCCGGCAGAGATGGCGCTGGCCCGGCGACTCGAGGCTTCCGTTGCGGCGGCCGCAGGCTCTCTCGACCCCGACGATTACGCCGATGCCCTCGCCATCGTGCGGGAGGCCCGGACCAACGGCGTCACCCTCGACGTGCCGATGGCCGGCGCGGCCATCGATCGGCTCATCCTGTCGGCCGTGGAACGCACCATCGTCGATGCCGAAGCCTTGGTCGAGGTGCAGCGACTCCTGCTATTGGCCGGGTCGTTCGGGATGACGCCCGCCGTCAGCCGGGCCCAGGAGCTCGTCTTCGAGGCCGTGCGCACCGACGGTCGCCACGACCTCCTCCCGCTCGCCGCCGCGCTCGGCTTGGTCATCTGACCCCGGTGCGGCCGACCGCCAGAAGGTGCACGGCACGCCGTGTTTGGTGAAGCTTTCTGGCCGCCAAAAGGGCTCATCAAAGGCCGCCCAGCGACCAGAAGGCTTCACCAAAGCGGCCTGCCAGAAGGGCCGACCGCCTGAAGGCGTTCAGGCGGGAGGCGGGGCGAAGCGGCGGGCGAGGTTGCGGAGGTTGCGCTTCCAGACAAGGCGGAGGACGATGCCGCCGATCTCGGCACCGAGAGGTCCCCCCATCCACCAGGGAAAGACGAGGCGCTCGGTCCAGGTGAAGCGGGTTCGGCCGCCGCGTCGCCGGCGCAGGGTGAAGCGGCCCGACCCGGTGACGAGGCCGACGTGGCGGATCCCCATCACCTTGCGGGGCTTCCACTCCGTGACCTCCATCTTGTCGGTCAGCCGGAGCGGACCAACCTTGGTGTCGCAGTCGAACGAGGTGCCGACGCCGGCGTGCTTCGACGACGTGAATCGGATGGCGACCGCGTCCTCCATCCAACCCACGTGGGAGGCGATGTCCTTCACGTCGTCCCAGACCTGGCTTGGCGATGCATCGATCGTGGTCGAGACCCGAATGCGTCCCATTACGACGGTGCGACTGCGGCGCGCAGCTCGGCGGCGGCGAATTCCGGCGGGAGCACGTTGATGAGTACGCCGGTGCCGAGCTCGAAGCCGGCGATCGTGGTCACCTTGGGAAGCAGGTGCAGGTGCCAGTGGAAGTCGGCGGTCGCCCGGAACGGCGAGTAGTGCAGCACGATGTTGTACCCGACCGTCCCCACCGTCCGTCGGAGTCGGGCGAGGGCGTCGCGAATGGCCCGACCGACGGAAGCCAAGTCAGCCGGCTGGGCGCGGTGGATGAACGGCTCGTGCGTGCGCGGCAGCACGAGCATTTCGTAAGGCGTACCGCTCCAGAACGGGCACAGGACCAGGACTCGCTCGTCGGCATCGACGATGCGGTGTCTGGCCTCCTCCTCCGCCTCGAGGGTGGTGCACAGCAGGCACGCACCCTGGAACCGGTCGAAGCCGGCCTGCTCGTCGACGAGCTCACCCGGGACGAAGGGCATGCCGAGGAGCTGCCCGTGCGGGTGGTCGAGAGAGGCCCCAGCCTCGCGGCCAGAGTTGGCGATGAACTGGCTGTAGCGGAGACCGCTCACGGCCGCGTGCTCTTCGATCCGGTCGCGGATCGCCGCCATCACGAGGCCGGCCTGCGGGTCGGACAGGTCGGCCCAGGTCGAGTCGTGGCCCGGCGAGAACACCACGACCTCGTGGATGCCGCTGGCTGGGGCCTGGGTGAAGACGGGGCCGATGTTGGTCACCGACATCAGCTCTCGCCCAGAGAATGCCGGGTACAGATTGGGGACGACCCGCACGAGCCAGTCGCCTTGGGGACCGTAGGTCTCGAGTGCGGGCGGGGTCGCCTCCTCGTTTCCCGGACAGAACGGACACGGGGCCTCCGGGTCGTTCTGGGCGGGGAGCGCGCGGGAGGCGAATGGCTGCGGTCGGTCGGCCCGGTCAGCGCTGATGACGACCCAACGCCCCGTCAAGGGGTCGAGGCGGAGCTGGCTCATCGAAGAGGCGACGTTGCGGGTACCACTGGCCCCACCGTAGGCAACGCGCGCCACTTGCGTGCGCATCGTCCTCGGAGCCGCCGACCCGTCAAGAGGAAATCGGACACCCGGCTACCGTTCGCCCGATGATCGGTGAGTTCGAGGGACCGGCACGTCTGCGTCGGGGGCAGGACCGAGCACTGGCCCGCTACGTCCGCACCCAGGTCGCTCCGTTCTCGCGCTTCCACCAAGAGGTCCTACGGAGCCACTCGATCGCTGGACGGGACGACCTCGTTACCCTGCCCCTCTCCCGCCTCGCCGATGTGGCTGACCCCGCCGATCTGGTGTTGCGGCCGACCGGCGAGCTCGTGGCGGCGTCGCCGGATCGTCGCCTGCGCCGGCAATGGCGCTGGGCCCGGGTGCGCCGACGCACGGGCGCCTTCAACCGCAAGGTCCTCGAGCCCCGGTACAAGCCGGTGCACTGGCACCGCGACGTGGTACCGATGGCGTACTCCTCGGAAGACCTCGACCGGCTGTCCGACCTCGGTCGCCGTACGCTCGAGATGGCGGGTGTCGGAGGTGGTGACGTGCTGGTCAGCGTGTACCCCCCCGGCCCGGATCTTGGCTTCTGGCAGCTGCAGCTGGGCGCCCGACGGGCCGGCGTGTCGGCGCTGTTCCTCGGCCCGGACGTGGCCCCCGACGAAGTGGCTCGACTTCGCCCGAGCGTCCTCTGCGGGCGGGCCGGCGACCTGATCCGACTCCTGCAGACGGGACGCGACGCCGGGTTCTCCTTCGGTGGGCTGGCAACGTTGCTGGTCGTCGGTGCCCCCCTCGATCCGGCCCGTCGGGCCCGGCTGGCCGAGCTCGGTTCGAGTCCCGGCGCACCGGTCGCGGTGGTGGCCTCGTGGGCCCCTCCCGGCGTGCGAGCGCTGTGGAGCGAGTGTCGCGACGGGATCGACGTCCACACCTGGCCTGCCACCGAGATCGTCGAGCTCGTCGACCCACTTTCGGGGAGTCCCGTGCCCCCAGGGGCCGACGGCGAGATGGTCTGGAGCCCACTCGGCTGGATGGGCTCCGTCCTGCTCCGCCTGCGTACGGGGATGTACGGCTGCATCGACGACACCGCGTGCGTGTCCTGTGGTCGCACCTCACCCCGGCTCCGGGTCGTGAACCCGCTGCCGCCGTTCGCCCACATCCTCGACGATCACGCCGGCGTCGGTGCCTGGCAGGCCGAGCTCCGGGTGCACGACGGTGCCGAGGAGCTCATCGTCTTCCTCGCGGCCACCGATCCCGGCCACCCGGGCCGGCTCCTCCGTGAGCTCGACCGGCAGCTGTCGGCGACGCAGTTCGTCGTCCTCGATCCCCAGGCCATGGACGCTCGGTTGCGGGCGTCGGACGACGCACGCGTCCTCGATCTCCGCAGCTGATACCCCGACGTGGGGAACAATGGGCACCGTGTCCGGACCTGACGACCCTCGAGCCTGGTCGCCCATCGAGCCGGTCGGCGGCGACGGGCCGGCGCCGTCGGCGCCGTCGTCAGCTCCGCCGCTCCCCCCGGCGGCCCGATCGGGGGCGTGGGCGCCGCCCCAGGGTCCGCCGGGTTGGGCACCGCCGCTCCCGCCGGGCACCGGTTCCTCCCCGTACGGCGGCTACCAGCCGTATGGGGCCGTGATCGCCCAGCCCAAGGGCGGCGATGCGAGGACCGGTCCACTCCCGCTGCACCCGATGGGGGTCGGCGACGTCCTCGACGGCGCCTTCAAGTTGCTCAAGGCGAACTTCCGCACGATCCTGCTCGTCGTCGCCGCCATTCTCGTTCCCATCCAACTGGTGTCGGCCTTCGCCGTGCGCGACCAGGTCTCGGTGGGCTTCTTGAACCTCATCAACGATCCGACGCTCCTCGAGGGGGAGGATCCGACGTTCGGCATGGGCAACGCCGTCGTCTCCATCGTCACCGGACTCCTCAGCCTCCTGACCGGCCCGCTGATCGCCGGTGCCGTGAGCCGGGTGGTCGCGGCTTCGTACCTCGGCGAGCAGATCGGCCCGGCCGAAGCGCTGAAGCGAACTTTTCGACGCATCTTTCCGTTGCTGGCTGCGTCCTTTCTGGTCTTCGTGGTCGAGGCCGTCGGCATCGTGTTGTGCATCGTGCCCGGCCTCCTGGCCTTCGCGCTCTACACGGCGGTGACGCCGGCGATCATGATCGAGGAGATTGGGCCCATCCACGCCATGCGGCGCTCGTGGCGACTGCTCCGCCCTCGAATGTGGGGCGTCCTCGGAATCGCCCTCCTCGCTCGGCTCATCGCGGGCGTGCTCGGCAACCTCCTGGGAGGCGTCCCGAGCGTGGCCGCGACCCTTCTCGGAGGATCTTTCGCCTGGCTGTTCGTCGGTATCGGGAGCATCTTGTCCTCGCTCGTCAGTGCCCCGATCGTGGCCATCGTGGCCACGCTGTTGTACTTCGACGGTCGCATCCGCAATGAGGGCCTCGACCTCCAGATGATGGCTCGAGACCTCGAGCGCGGAGCCTCCGGTTAGCGCTCAAGAGCCGCTCCCGCCGCCGGCGGCCGGTGCCGACGAGATCCGTAGAGCGGCCGAGGAGATCCTGTCGAGACCCGAGTTCCAGGAACCGGCGAAGTCGCTCTACCAGCGGGCCGTCGAGTGGATACTCGAGCGGATCAGCGAGCTCGTGGGCGCACTCGTCTCCGGAGGAGCAGGCTCGGTGATCGCGTGGGTGGTGTTGGTGGCCTTCGCGGCGGCGGCGATCTTCCTGATCGTCCGCGCCGTGCAGCTCGATCGCCGCCGATCGCGCGAATCCGTCGGCGACGCTGAGCTCGACGTCCATCCCGACGATCGCCGGCCGGTCGCGGCGTGGGACGCCGACGCCACGCGGTTCGAGGCCGAGGGCCGATGGCGCGACGCCCTCCGATGCCGCTACCGCTCGCTGGTCGCGTCGCTGGCCCGGGCCGGCGTGGTGGACGAGGTTCCTGGACGAACGGCCGGCGAGTACCGGGCCGTCGTGGGCCAGACGCGTCCCAGCGTCGCCGAGCCCTTTGCCGGGGCCACCGATCTCTTCGAACGGGCCTGGTATGGCAATGAGGAGACCGGACCCGACGACACGTCGTCGTTTCGACGACTCGCCGAGCGCGTCACTGCCGGCACCGGATCGTCGTCATGACCGCCAGGCGGGCGGCTCCGTTCGTCGCGTTGGCTCTGGCGGTCGTCGTGCTCGGGCTGGTCGCTCGTAGCGGCCGCACCGAAGGAGATCCACTCGATCCCCGGTCGACCGATCCTCTCGGCGCCCGTGGGCTGGTGCTCTTGCTCGAGCGCTTCGGCGCTGACGTGCGGATCGCCGGTGGCGTGCCCCCGGCCGGGTCGACAGCCGTCCTCCTGCAGGATCGACTCAACGAACAGGAGACGGAGCGGCTCGAGTCGTGGGTTGCCGACGGCGGCACGCTCGTGGTCGCCGACTCGCTATCGAGCCTGGCGCCGGCCCTGAACCGCGTGAACACCAGATTGTTCGACCCGGACGCCCCGGATGACGACGCCCTCCTCTCCACCGAGTGCGGCCTCGCGGCGCTGAGCGAGGTCGGCGAGATCGCCGCCGAAGGCGCGGCGCCGTACCGCGTGCCTCCGGGCGCGATCGGATGCTTCCCGGTGGCCGGCGGCTCGTTCCTGGTGGCTCGGGCCGAGGGGGCTGGCATCGTCGTCGCCCTCGGTGGAGCCGGGCCGTTCGTCAATCGCCAACTCGATGAAGCCGACAACGCCGTCCTCGCGGTCAGCCTCCTGGCCGCCGGTGACGAACCCGGAGTTGTCACCTTCGTCGAGCCGTCGATCGCCGGCACCGGAGCCAGGGAGCTCAGTGACCTGGTCTCGCGCCGGATCAAGGACGGTCTCTGGCAGCTCCTGGTGGCCTTCGGACTCTTCGCACTGTGGCGCGCCCGACGACTCGGCCAGCCCGTGCTCGAGCCCCAGCCCGTCCAGATCGCCGGGTCCGAACTGGTGGTGGCCGTCGGCAACCTGTTGCAACAAGGTCGCCGTCGCGACTCGGCGGCGGCGATGCTGCAGTTGTCACTGCGGCGAACCTTGAGCGAACGCCTCGGCGTCGCTGTCGATGCCCCGCCGGCGTCGTTCGCGGCGGCGGCCGCTGCCCGAGCCGGCGTCGACCCGACGCTGGTCGAAGCCGCACTGCAGCCCGGCGCGCCAGCCGACGACGCCGCACTCGTCGCCCTGGCCCGCACCGTCGAATCGCTCCGAACCGAGGTCGCCCATGCCCGATGACAGCCCACCCCGACGACGGACGCGCACGACTGCGCCCGATCGCTCGCCCCGCGAAGCCGTGCTCGCCCTTCGAGACGAGGTGGCCAAGGTGGTCGTCGGGCAGGAGGGGGCGATGTCCGGGCTCGTGGCCGCCCTGCTCGTGCGTGGGCACGTGCTGCTCGAGGGTGTACCGGGGGTGGCCAAGACGTTGCTCGTCAAGACGGTCGCCGCCGCCCTCGACCTGGAGTTCAAGCGCGTGCAGTTCACGCCCGACCTCATGCCGTCCGACGTGATCGGTCAGACCGTCTTCGAGCAGCGGGGCAGCGGCTTTCGTTTTCGTGAGGGACCGATTTTCTGCAACCTCCTGCTCGCCGACGAGATCAACCGCACCCCGCCGAAGACGCAGGCCGCACTGCTCGAAGCGATGGAAGAGCATCAGGTGACGATCGAGGGCGACCGCCGACCGCTGCCCGATCCGTTCCTCGTCGTCGCCACCCAGAACCCCGTCGAATACGAGGGCACCTACCCGCTGCCCGAAGCCCAGCTCGACCGCTTCCTCTTCAAGCTCATCGTTCCTTACCCGACGGCCGAACAGGAACAGGCCATATTGGCTCGCCACGACGCCGGCATGAACCCCCACGACATCTCGGGCGCCGGGGTGGGCCGCGTTGCCGGGGTCGCGGATCTCGCGGCGGCGCGAGCCGAGGTCGAAGCCGTGCGGTGCGACGCCGCCGTGCAGGCCTACATCGTGGCCATCGCGCGCGCGACCCGTTCCTCGCCGTCGGTGACGCTCGGGGTCTCACCGCGTGGCGCCGTTGCGCTTCTCCACGCCTCCAAGGCGTGGGCCTGGCTGGCCGGCAAGCCATTCGTGACGCCCGACGAGGTGAAGGCGGTGGCCAAGGCGGCGTTGCGCCATCGGCTGCAGCTGCGACCCGAGGTCGAGCTCGAGGGTGGGACGGCCGACGGCATTCTCGACGGCGTGCTGGCCACGGTGCCCGTCCCCCGTTGAGCCCGTCGTGAGGTCGCGCTGGCTCCCCGTGCCGACGGGGCGCCTCGCCCTGGTCGCAGCGGTGTTGTCGCTGGCGGTTGCGGCGTTCCCCGGCGACTCCACGCTGGGCCTGGTCGTGCTCAACGCCGTGCTGCTTCTTGTCGCGTTGGCCGATTGGGTCATCGCCGTTCGGCCGACGTCGGTCGGCATTGAGCGCTCCATGCCGGGCATCGTCTCGTTGGGTCAAGAAGCCTCGATCGCGTGGACGCTCGTCAACCCGAGCGACCGGCGACTGCGCGTCGCCTTCGCCGACGAGCTGGCGCCATCGTTCGGCGTCATCGACCGCCGTGTGCGGGTCACGATTCCTGGGCGGGCGACGGCGACGACGTCGGTGCGCGTCCGTCCTGGCCGTCGAGGCCGCTTCGAACTCGGCGAGATCTTCCTACGCGTCGCCGGCCCACTGGGTCTCGCGGCACGCCAGGACCGCCTGGTGCGACCCGCCACTCTGCGGGTCTATCCGCCCTTCGCGTCGCGCGACGAAGCCGAGCTGCGGATCAACAAGGCCCGCATCCTCGAGGTCGGCCTGCGCTCGGCCCAGGGCCGGGGTAGCGGTACCGAGTTCGACGCCATGCGCGAGTACGGGCCCGATGACGAGTTCCGCCGCATCGACTGGTCGGCGACCGCGCGGGCGGGCAAGCCGATCGTCCGCACCTACCGCGCCGAGCGCAACCAGACGGTGCTCTGCCTCCTGGACGCGGGGCGAGTCATGGCCGGACGGGTGGCCGACGTTCCGAGGGTCGAACACGCGATGGACGCCGTGATGATGCTCACGTCCGTGGCGACGCGCCTCGGCGATCGGGCCGGACTCGTCGCCTTCGACCGCGACGTGCGTGCCGTCGTTGCTCCCAGCAACTCACGAGGGCAGTTGGGTCGAGTGACCGAAGCCATATACCAACTCGAACCGCAGCTGGTGGAGAGCGACTACGAGGGAGCCTTCGTCGAGTCGCTCACCCGCTTCCGCCGGCGCGCCCTGCTCGTCGTGTTCACCGAGCTGGCCACGCAGGCCATGGCGGACTCGCTCCTGCCGGCCCTTCCGCTGGTCGCGCGCGATCACGTCGTCGTCGTGGCCGGCGTGCAGGATCCGGCGGTCGTCGCCATGGCCGCCTCGTTGCCCGACGAGCCGGCAGGGGCCTATGCCAAGGCCGCCGCCGTGGCATCACTCGAAGAGCGCCGGCGGATGACGATACGACTTCGGGCCATGGGGATCACCGTCGTCGACGCGCCTCCCGGTCGGTTGGCGCCGATGCTGGCCGACGCCTACCTCAAAGTGAAGGCAACCGGTCGGCTGTGACCGGCCGGGAGGTCTCGCCCAGGAGGCCCGTGATTCCGGCGCGTTCAGCTTCCCGGCCCAGGACGAAGACGTAGAGGAGGAAGGCGATCTCGACGACGACGCCGATCCCGACTCGGAGTGTCGTCGGGAGCCTCGAACCCGTCACGAAGCCTTCGATCAGCCCGGCCACCCCGAACGTTGCGACGAGGCCCAGGACGAGCACCACCGAACGTCGCCCCTCCTCGCTGAGCGCATCCCGCCGCAGTCGGTCACCCGGATCGATGAGGCTCCAGCCCAGGCGGAGGCCCGCGCTCCCGGCGATCACCACGGCGGTCAGCTCGAGCAGACCATGGGGAAGGATCAGCCCGTAGAACTTTGCGTTCTGTCCGGCGGCGGCGAACAGCCCGGCCGGCACGCCGAGGTTGGCGCCGTTGAACACGAGAAGGAATGCGGTGGGCACGCACAACAACACGCCACCGGCGAAGGCGAGGAAACCCACCTGGATGTTGTTGGTGGTCACTTGGGCGGTGAACTCCGACGCCGGCTTGGACGAGTAGTACGACTCGAACTCTTCGTCGAGGTACGCCTGGCGGAGGGCAGGAGGACCGACCGCCTCGATGGCTTGTTCGGAGTTCGCCAACCAGCCGCCGATGGCGAAGGCGGGACCGAAGAAGAGCACGGCGGCGACGCCAACGAAGCGCCGGTTGTGCCAGAGCGCCCCGGGAAACGTCGTCGTGAAGAAGCGCCCGAACGCCCGAAGCGACTTCGGCCTCGTGCCGTAGACGATGGCACCGGCCGTCGCCACGAGACCGGTCAGTCGGGCCGTCAGCGCCGGGTCGCGGTAGTAGGTGCGGACGTAGGAGAGGTGGCTCGACGTGCGCTGGTAGAGGCGGACGAGCTCGTCGATCTCGGACGCACTGAGACGATTCGCGCCCCGGTTTCCCTTCGACACCAGTACGCCGAGTCGGTCCCAGAGCGGCTGGTTCGTGGCGAGGAACCGGTCCAGATCCATCGCCGCGTACCTTACGGGGGGTGAGCGCGATGCAAGAGCCGTCGGGCATCGTCACTCCCGAAGCAGTGGTGCTCGAGTTCGAGACGGCCGGCATGGCCTCGCGCATGCTGGCGGCCCTGATCGACTCGGCGATTCAAGGTGTCCTGCTCGTCGGCGTGCTCTTGGCGGCGTTCGGCCTCGGAGAGGCGGGCGTCGACGTCGGGGGACTGGGCCCGGCCACCATCTACGTGCTGTTGTTCCTCCTGGTCTTCGGGTATCCGGCCGCCTTCGAGACGCTCTGGCGGGGCCGCACCCCGGGGAAGGCCGCACTGGGGCTGCGGGTGGTCACGGCCGAGGGCGGGCCCATCCGCTTCCGGCACGCCGCCATCCGCTCGATGTTCGGATTGATCGACAAGTACGTGCTGTCGGCGGTGCCGGGCGTCCTCGCGCTGTTGCTCAGTCGCCGCAACCAGCGCCTCGGCGACCTCGTCGGCGGCACCCTGGTCTTGCGCGAGCGCTCCGGCGCGCGCGCCCCCCAGGCCGTGGCCTTCGCCGCGCCACGCGGACTGGAGGCGTACGTCGCTTCCCTCGACGTCAGTCGCTTCGCCCAGGACGAGTACGTCACCGTCCGCTCGTTCTTGCTGCGTGCGGGCTCGCTGGCCCCACCGGTGCGCGACGGATTGGCTCGCCAATTGGCGACGCCGCTCGTCGAGCGGCTGCACGTCGCCATCCCGCCGGGGCTACCGGCCGAGGTATTCCTCGTGTGCGTGGCGGCCGCCCACCAGCAGCGCAACACGCCACGACCGGCGTCGGCCGAGGTCCCGAGGTTCGCCAGCGTCTGGGCCGATCCGACGCTCACCGCCGACACCTTCACGCGGCCCGACGCCCCCGCGTCCCCTGTCACCAGCGACACCGGCTTCACCGCTCCCGCCTGAACCCCGCGTTGCGGTTGCCCTTGCGGCGGCCCCAAGGGCCACCGCAAGGCCAATTCGCCACCGCAAGGGCAACAGCAACGCGCAGGTAGCCTGGACGTTCGGTGACCTACCTCGATCACGCCGCCACCACGCCGATGCGGCCGGAAGCGGTGGCGGCGATGCTGCCGTTCCTCACCGAGCACTTCGGCAATCCGTCGGGGTCACACGCCGTGGCTCGGCGGGCCAAGGCGGCCCTCGAGGACGCCCGGGACGAGGTGGCCGCGGGGATCGGCTGTCGCCCGGGCGAAGTCGTCTTCACCGCCGGCGGCACCGAGGCCGACAACCTGGCCATCGCCGGGATCGTGGCCTTCGCCGGGGGGAGGCCGGTGGCACCGGCCAGCGAGCACCATGCCGTGCTGCACACCGTCGAGGCACTCGGTGGCGTGGTCGTGCCCGTCCACCAGAATGGCTTGGTCGACCTCGATGCCCTCCGGGCGGTGCTCGTCGCCGGCTCCGTGTCCGTGGTCTCCGTGATGCTCGCCAACAACGAGGTCGGCACCATCCAGCCCCTCGCCGAGGTCGTTGCCCTCGTGCGAGAAGTTGCACCGACCGCCGTCGTGCACTCCGACGCCGTGCAAGCCTTCCCCTGGATGGACGTTGCCACGGAAGCCGCGACGGCTGACCTCATCGCCGTCAGCGCCCATAAGTTCGGAGGACCCAAGGGGGTCGGGGCACTGGTCGTTCGCGAACCCACCGTGCTCGCGCCGATCGTCCACGGCGGGGGGCAAGAGCGTGATCGTCGCAGCGGCACCCACAACCTGGCGGGCATCGCCGGCATGGCAGCGGCGATGACGGCGACGGTGTCGTCACGGGCCCAAACCGTGGCGCGGGTAACGACACTGCGCGATCGGTTGGTCGATGGCATCGTGGCCGCCGTGCCTGATGTCATCGAGACCGGCGACCGCGTCGACAAGTTGGCCGGAAACGCGCACCTCCGATTCGCCGGCGTGGAGAGCGAGTCGTTGCTCTACCTTCTCGACGAGGCCGGGGTGTGTGCCTCCGCCGGGTCGGCCTGCGCCAGTGGCGCACTCGAGGCGTCGCACGTGCTGCTGGCCATGGGGGTGCCCGAGCGAGAGGCGCTCGGCAGCCTGCGCTTGTCGCTCGGAGTGACGACGACGGATTCCGACATCGACGTGGCCACGAAGGCCGTCATCGAGGCCGTCGCCCGCCTGCGGGAGACCTGATGGCCAAGGTACTCGTCGCCATGTCGGGTGGCGTCGATTCGTCTGTCGCCGCGGCGCTCCTGCAAGAGCAGGGCCATGACGTCGTCGGCGCCACGATGAAGTTGTGGGGTGGAGCGTCCGACTCCGGCTGCTGCTCGGTGGCCGACGTCGAGGATGCACGGCGTGTTGCCCAGCAGCTCGGCATCGACCACCACGTCTTCAACTTCGCCGCCGACTTCGAGACCCACGTCGTCGACCCGTACGTCGCCGACCACGCCGCCGGCCGCACGCCCAACCCATGTGTGGAGTGCAATCGTCATTTGAAGTTCGACCGGTTCCTCGTCCGTGCCCGCCAGCTCGGATTCGACCGGATCGCCACCGGTCATCACGCGAGGTCGGTACGACACGTCGCTGGCGTGTCCCTGCAGCGAGGCGTCGACGCCGCCAAGGACCAGTCGTACGTGTTGTCGATGCTCGGCCAGGACCAGCTCGGTGACCTGCTGCTTCCGGTGGGGGATCTGACGAAGGGCGACGTGCGCCAGCGGGCCGCCGACATCGGATTGCGAACGGCCGACAAACCCGACAGCCAAGACGTCTGCTTCATCCTCGCCACCGACGGAGGACGAACGACGTTCCTCGGTGACCGTATCCCGCTCCATCCGGGCCGGGTGGTGGACACGGCCGGCCGCGCCGTCGGGACCGTACCGGCCATCGAGCTGGTCACCGTGGGGCAGCGACGTGGACTGTCCGTCGGGGGCGGCGAACGTCGTTACGCCGTCGCCGTCGACGTCGCCGCCCGCACCGTGGTCGTGGGCACGGGCGCCGCCCTCCTTGCCGATGGCATCGAACTCCGAGGCATGTCATGGACCGACGCGGCCCTGGCTCCGGACACGCCGGTGGCGGTGCAGACGAGTGCTCACGGAGCGCCGTTCTCGGCGGTGTACGAGGGGCGCGGAAGCTTGCGCTTCGACGAGCCGCAGCGACTGGTTGCGCCCGGCCAGACGGTCGCGCTCTACGCCGGCGACGTCGTCCTGGGCGCCGGTCTCGCCGTCTAGTCCGGGGGACCGGGAGGCCCGCCGCGCATGCGCTCCCGCACCTCGCCAAGCACCCGGCCCGGCCGGGTCGGTGTGAAGAGGAGGTGCGCCGTCGACACCGTCGGCCCGATCCGCTCGCCGGGTTTCGTCAGCACGAGCGACGCCTCCTCCCGAAGGCGCAACTCGAGGGCCAGGCCGGGCGAGCCCTGGGTCAGATCGAGCGCCTCCGTACCGGCCTCGGCCAGCTCGACGCTCGCGACCATCAGCTTCGGGAAGAGCACGGGATCGGCCAGGGTCATCGGGTCGTGGAGGACGAGCCCGGCGGGAACGAACACGATCCACCGTCGAGACAACCCGTGGAGCGCTCGGCCGAGATACCAGCCAGCGGCGCCGGCGACCAGCGTGGCCACCGCTCCTGGCACCCACTGGCGCGCCGCCAACAGGAGGGCGGCGGACACCGGAGCGCCCACGGTGACAAGCCACGCGAGCTCCGCCGGCCCGAACAGCAGCGCGCCGGGCACCCGCAGGGGGTAGCGCCGTTCGTTCGGGTACGCCGGCCCGTTCACGAACGCGACTCCCGTTTCGGGGAGGTAGGCAACTGCACCGGCGGCGGCGGTGGCGGCGACGGCGAGCAGTCCGGAGGCATCGACAGCCGGACGGCTCGCCGCCCACACGGCGGCGACGAGCCCGGCCGGCGCGATCGTGCGCAGCAGCGTGAGCGAAATCGGGTGGAGGAACAGCGTCGCTGCGAGCGCGACGACCCACGCGCCCCACAGGCCAACTGAAGCCACCGTGCGAACGCTGATGGATCGCCCGTCGAACGCGCTGGCGAAGGCGGGACCGGTGAGGAAAGGCAGTGTCGCCCACAGCGCACGCACGACCCAGGGGAAGAGGCGGGTGCGGTCCATCTGTTGTGCATGCTCGCAGAGGCTCGGCGCCGTCGACCAAACCGAAAGAACTCGATTTCCGCTTGTCTGGGCTGATCGGTAGGTTTGTCACGGTAGGTGCAAGGCGGAGCAGGGGGAGCAGAACATGACCGACGAGGTCCGGCTGGTCGACCTCGAAGTGATCAAGCGCTACAGCCTCGCGGTGCGACAGGAGTCCGCACCCGCAGAGGATCTGCTGGCTGCTCTTGACGCCAGTCGCGAGGCGGTCTTGGCTGCCATGGCAACGGGAACTCCGGCGGCGCCGCGCCGAGCGCGTGGATCCCGGAAGGCACCGCGCTGATGGACCCGCGTCTCCACCTGGCCCCGGGCACCCCTTCGGCCGTCGGCAGCCTGCCGCATTCCGACATCGACACCGCCGTGGCGGATGCCCTTCGATTGACGCCCGACCTTCCGGCCGCTCCGCAGTTGCCGCGTCGACACCTCCACGAGGGAATGTTGGCCCAGGTAGCCATCGGGATCCCGGGCGTGCGTCTGCGAGATGACGGCATGGGTCTTGACGTCGACCGTCGCCGCTTGTCGACGCCCGACAACGACCAGCCCCTCGATGCCGAGGCCTGGGCGTCGACGACGGCCTTCCTCCGCGCAGCAGCCGCAACGCAGCACACCGGCCCGGTGAAGCTGCAGCTCGCAGGGCCGGTCACCCTCGGACTGGCGCTGGCCGCAGGAGGGGCCAGGCCAGGAAAAGCGTTCGCCGTTGCTGGCGCCGTCGTGGGCACTCGTGTGCGCAGCCTGCTTCGCCAGGCGGCGGCAATGTTGCCGTCGTCACCCGTCGTCCTCGTCCTCGACGAGCCCGGCCTCACCGCCTACCCGAGCGGAAGCTTCCCCTTGGGTCCGGATGACACCATCGATTTGCTCTCCGGCAGCCTGGCCGCGGCCGGTTCGGCGGCCATGGCCGGCGTGCACTGCTGTGGGCCGACCGACTGGCGTCTCGTGATGCACGCCGGGCCCGACCTGTTGTCGATGCCAGTCGCCGCATCCGTCGCCGAGGAGGCTGCGGGCTTCTCCGCCTTCCTCGACCGTGGCGGGTGGATCGCCTGGGGAGCCGTACCGACTGACCGCCCGCTCGGCGATCGCGAAGGCGCACACTGGCGAACGCTGACCCAACTGTGGTGCGACCTGTCGAGCGACGGTTGTGATCCCATGCGACTCCGGACACAGGCGATCCTGACCCCGGCCTGCGGGCTCGCCCTCCATCGACCCGAGCAGGTGGCGCCGGTGTACGACCTCGTACGGCGCATGGCCGAGCGCGTGCAGGATCAAGCGCTGGCCGCCCGTATGTCGGCAGGTGCGTGAGCACTCGTCGGTAGATTCGTCGCCGTGAGCGAGAGTCCGGCGCAGCGCAGCGACGATCTCCGCGCGCAGATCGAGCATCACAATCGCCGATACCACGAGCTCGACGATCCGGAGATCACCGACGCCGACTACGACGCACTGGCCGTCGAGCTCCGGGCCCTCGAGGAGCAACACCCCGAGCTCGTCACGGCGGACTCGCCGACGCAGTCGGTCGGCAGCGCGCCGAGCACGCAGTTCGCGCCGGTCGAGCACAAGGTGCCGATGATGTCGCTCGACAACGCCTTCTCCTTCGAGGAACTGGCGGCCTGGGGCAAACGGATGGAGCGGTACATCTCCGGGGCCGTCGCCTATGCCTGCGAGCTCAAGATCGACGGTGTCGCCATGTCCCTGCTCTACCAAGGCGGCGAGCTCGTGCGTGGCGCCACTCGCGGCGACGGCCGCGTCGGCGAGGACGTCACCGCCAACATCCGTACCGTCGAGGCCATCCCGAAGAAGCTCCTGGCCACGAAGCGCCCCGACCTGGTCGAGGTGCGGGGCGAGGTGTACATGCCGAGTGCCGCTTTCGTGCAATTGAACGAGCGGCAAGAGGCCGAAGGTGGCCGCCTGTTCGCCAACCCCCGCAACGCCGGTGCGGGTTCGCTGCGGCAGAAGGATGCGTCCATCACGGCGACGCGCAACCTGGCCTTCTGGGCTTATCAGCTCGGAGCTGTTGAAGGAGGGACGGCGTTCACCTCGCACTCCGCCACCCTGGACGCCATGCGGGAATGGGGCGTGCCCATCAACCCGAACATCAAGGTCCTCCACTCGCTCGAGGATGTCTACGACTACTGCCGTCACTGGCTCGAGCACCGCCACGACCTCGACTACGAGATCGACGGCGTCGTGGTGAAAGTCGACGATCTCTCGCAGCGCCGCGAGCTCGGGTCGACGTCGAAGGCACCGAGATGGGCGATCGCCTACAAGTTCCCGCCCGAGGAGCGCACGACGGTCCTCAAGACCATCTTGGTCTCCATCGGCCGCACCGGGAAGGCGACGCCGTTCGCCCAGCTGGAGCCGGTGTTCGTCGGTGGTTCGACCGTCGGGCTGGCCACGCTGCACAACCAGGACATGGTGCAGCGAAAAGATGTCCGCCCCGGCGACACGGTCATCGTGCGCAAGGCCGGTGACGTGATCCCCGAGGTCGTCGGTCCGGTGCTGGCTCTGCGGCCCGAGGGGCTGGCTCCGTGGGTGTTTCCGACGGTGTGCCCCGCGTGTGACGGCCCACTCGTCCGCCTCGAAGGGGAGAGCGACACCTTCTGCACCAACGTCGACTGTCCGGCGCAACGGGCCGGCCGGATCCAGCACTTCTCTTCACGCGGGGCGATGGACATCGAGGGCTTCGGCGAGCAGCGCGCCTACCAGTTCACCGGTCAGGGCATTCTCGGCGACGTGGGCGACATCTACTCGCTCGCCCCCGAGGCCATCCGCTCGGTCGAGGGTTTCGGCGACGTCTCCAGTGCCAACCTGCTGGCGGCCATCGAGGCGTCGAAGTCGCGACCGCTGCCCAACTTGTTGATCGGGCTCAACATCCGCCACCTCGGAGGTGCGGGCGCGCAGGTGTTGTCCCGCGCCTTCGGACACCTCGACCAGATTCTCGAAGCTTCCGTGGAGGAGATCGCCGACACCGAGGGCATCGGCCCGAAGATCGCCTCGAGCGTGCATGCGTTCTTCGCCTCGCCGGCCAACCGTGAGGTCATCGAGAAGCTACGGGCCGCCGGCGTCAACTTCACCGGCCCGACGGCGCCCAACGTGGCCCAGACGATGACCGGACGGTCGGTGGTCGTCACCGGCACCCTCGAGGGCTGGTCACGCGAGGAGGCCGAGGACGCCGTCAAGGTTCGTGGCGGTAAATCGCCGGGCAGCGTGTCGAAGAAGACGACGGCCGTCGTCGTCGGTGACGCACCGGGTGCCGCCAAGCTGGCCAAGGCCGAGTCCCTTGGCGTGCCGATCCTCGATGAAGCCGGCTTCACCCACTTTCTCGAGACTGGCGAACTGCCGTGACGACTACGCGCTGGTGAAACACCAGGTGTAGGGCCGGCCCGCGCCGGCTTCGCCTTCGGCGGTCCGCCAATACGTGAGGCTCACGCAGTGCCGACCCTCGTCGAGTGACTCGAACTCCTTGCCGGCGCCGGGGGAGAAGGAGAGCCGATTGATGCCGGGGATCTTGTCGATCTGGTCGTCCGGCACCGGACGGCGGTCGATGGCCAGTCGCCCGGAGTACTCGAAGGAGAGCTCGGCGCCGATGGCCGCTTGGCGAAGCGAGACGGTTCCCGCCTCCGGGAACACTCGGACCAGTCCGGCCCGACGGACGGTCTCGGGTTCCTCGGCCTGGGAGTCGGCGGCGACATAGAGCAGGAACGCGCAGAGACCCAACAGCAGGCTCACGCCGAGGGGCCGGAGCCACCGCTTCATGGTGGACATTCTGACCGGCGATCCCGGAGAAGCCGTAGTCGGGCGTGGCGCCCCCCTCCCCGGGAATTGGTGTGGCGACCACTACCGTGGAGCCGTGGCCACGCCGCGCATCGCCGAGCAGATCGGCCGCGTGCTCGGGGGGAGGTACCGACTCGTCGCTCCCATCGGCACCGGCGCGTCCGCGCACGTCTACGTCGCGGACGATGTCGAGCTGCGCCGTCGCGTCGCCGTGAAGGTGCTGCACCCGGCGCTCGCCGAGGACGAGTCCTTCCTCCGCCGGTTCCGGGCCGAGGCGCAGGTCGTCGCAGGACTCCGCCACCCGCACGTCATGCAGGTCTACGACTGGGGCCAAGACCTCGACGGCCCCTTTCTCGTCCTCGAGCACCTGTCGGGCGGCAGTCTGCGCGACCTCCTCGATGGCGGCTATCGGCTCAGCGTTTCCCAAGCTCTCGCCGTCGGCCTCGAAGCCGCCCGCGGCCTCGACTATGCCCACCGGCGCGGGCTCGTGCATCGCGACATCAAGCCCGCCAACCTGCTCTTCGACGACGAAGGGCGGTTGTCGATCGCCGACTTCGGATTGGCCCGTGCGCTGGCCGAGGCGGCGTGGACCGAACCGGCCGGCGCCGTGCTCGGCACGGCCCGTTACGCATCGCCCGAGCAGGCGAAGGGCTCGTCGGTCGACGGAAAGGCCGACGTGTATGCGCTCGCCCTCACGCTGATCGAGAGCGTGACCGGTCGGGTGCCGTTCGCCACCGACACCACCATCGCCACGCTTATGGCGCGCGTCGATCGACCCCTCGAGGTACCGGCCGAGCTCGGCCCGCTGGTGCCGGCGCTGGCCGCCGCCGGCGCCGCCGAGCCCGCCGATCGCATCGACGCGGGCGAGCTCGCCCGTCGCCTCGAAGCCGCCGCCACCGGTCTTCCCCGGCCGGCGCCACTTCCCCTGTCCACCACAGTCCCCGAGCCGCCGATCGATCTGCGGCGTGACGTGTCTCGGTCCGACGACGATCTGACCGTGATCGGCGATGTCCGTCCTCGGACCTCCTCGCGTCTCTTCGATGCCGAGGCCGTGGAGGCACCGGTCGACTCCCCTCGAAAGCGGCGCCGGTGGCCCAAGCTCGTCGTGGCCCTGACCATCCTGGCGTCGCTCGCCGCCGGCGCCATCGTCTTCGCCGGTGCGTCCAAGCCGAGCTTCGCCGTGCCCGATCTGCAGGGCCAGGCGCTGGCTGATGCCCGCCGCCTGGCCGGCGGTGAGGCCGACTTCTCCGTGACCGAGGCGGAGGGGGAGTTCTACGACGAGACGATCGCGCCCGGCCTCGTCCTGGCCCAATCGCCGTTGCCCAAGGAGGAGCGGAAGCAGGGCAGCGCCATCCGGGTACGCCTCAGCGACGGCCCGGAGCCACGGGCCGTCCCCGAGCTCGGAGGACGGACGCGTTCGGAGGCGCAGGCGGTCCTCGACGGTCTCGGCCTTCTCCTCACCCCGATCGAGGCGTTCTCGCCGACCGTGCCCAAGGACGTCGTCGTCGACTACTCCCCGAAGGCCACCCGCATCGCCAAAGGTGCAGCCGTCACGGTCACCGTTTCCAAGGGTCCGGAGCCCAAGGAACTGCCGAGCTTCGTCGACAAGGTCTATGACCAGTACTCGAAGCTGCTCGAGGGCCTCGGCTTGAAGGCCAAGAAGGAAGAGGCGTTCAGCGACAAGGTGAAGGAGGGGGTGATCATTGCCACCAACCCCGCCACGCCGGTACCGCCGGGTACCGAGATCACCGTCATCGTGTCGAAGGGCCCGGAGCAGGTCGCCGTACCCAACCTCAGCGGTCTCAGCGAGGACGCCGCCGCCGAGAAGCTGACGGCGGCGGGTCTGCAACTCGGCGATCGCTTCGGTCCGCCCAAGCGCACCGTCTTCGCCACCAGTCCGTCGGCCGGCGCCAAGGTCGACAAGGGCGCTTCGGTGGACATCTACACCCGCTGATCCGAGCGCCGGCCGGGTTGTTCGACGAGGGGCCAAGCTCGGCCTAACCTCGACGCCTTTCCCGACTTCGGAGGTCGAATTCCCATGGGTGCTCTCGACGGTCGCGTCGCCATCATCACCGGCGCCGGTCGCGGCATCGGCCGCGAGCATGCGCTGCTCTTCGCATCCGAGGGCGCCAAGCTCGTCATCAACGACCTCGGCGGCGCCGTCGACGGTTCGGGCGACGATCGGTCGCCGGCGCAGCAGGTGGTCGACGAGATCGAGGCCATGGGCGGCGAAGCCGTCGCCAACGCCGACAACATCACCGACTGGGAAGGAGGCCAGCGTCTCATCAACACCGCCGTCGAGGCTTTCGGCGACCTCCACGTGCTCGTCAACAACGCCGGCATCCTCCGCGACCGCGTCCTCGTGAACATGACCGAGGAAGAGTGGGACAGCGTCGTCAACGTCCACCTCAAGGGTCACTTCGTCCCGACCCGGTGGGCGGCCGCCTACTGGCGCGAGCAGTCGAAGGCGGGCAAGGAGGTCAAGGCCAACATCATCAACACCTCGTCGACCTCTGGTCTCCTCGGCAACCCCGGCCAGACCAACTACGGCGCGGCCAAGGCTGGGATCGGTGCCTTCACCGTGATCTGCGCCCAGGAACTGGTCCGCTACGGCGTGCGATCCAACGCCATCGCCCCGGCCGCCCGCACCCGCATGACCGAGTCGACGCCGGGCCTGGGCGACATCGTCAAGGCCCCGGAGGACCCGGGCAAGTTCGACATCTGGAACCCGGGGAACATCTCGCCGCTGGTCGCCTATCTGGCCACCGAGGGCTGCGAGGCGCAGGGCAAGGTCTTCTTCGTGCAGGGGGGCACGGTGAAGCTCTTCCAGGGCTGGACCATGACCGAGGGCATCGAGAAGAACGACCGCTGGACCGTCGCCGAGCTCGAGTCGGAGATGAAGAAGCTCGTCGGCTGACGCTCTTGCGGACAGTGACTAGTCCGATGTGACTATTTGAGAAACGGTCCTCGTCAGCACCGTTTGGTCTGGGTATATTCGGAAGACTCGCAGGGCCCGACGGGGTGGCGTTGCTGAGGCAGTGTTCCCCAGCCACTGCCGGTGCCGCCGCCCCCTCGGGCCCTGTGGAGCAGGTGGACGTGCGCCGCGCCGGTATCGTCCCTCTGCCATGCCCGACCAGCACCCGAGATCGTCGCACGAGACGTTGACGGTCGGGTACGCGGGAGAAGCCGAGGCGATCAGCGTCCCCTGGCCGATTCTGTTGCGCAACCGGCTGACGGAGCGGGCTCACGGAAGCGAACGGTTCCGGTGGTGGGTGCTGTGGACCGTGTTGGCCGGCCTCTTCAGCGTCAATGTGACGTTCACGATCTTCGCCGTCGCGCTGCCCCGCATCGCCCGCGACTTCGGCACCTCGACCAACACCCTCACCTGGGTCATCACCGGCCCACTGTTGGCCTTCGGAATCGTCGCCCCCGTGCTCGGCAAGGTCGGTGACCTCAAGGGCCACCGCCGCACGTACCTGCTCGGCCTGGCCGGCGCCAGCTTCTTCGCCGGCCTCAGCGCGCTGGCGTGGAGTTCGACCGCCCTCATCGTCATTCGCACCCTGAGCGCCGTGGAAGGTGCAGCCACCGGCGCCTCGTCGATGGCCCTGATCTTCAGCGAGTTCGATCGCGACGACCGCGTCAAGGCGATGGGGTGGTGGTCGTTGGTGGGCGCCGGCGGTCCGGTGATCGGCGTCGCCATCGGCGGCCCGCTCATCGAGCTCGTGGGCTGGCGTTGGATTTTCGTGGCCCAAGTTCCACTCACCATCGCCGCGCTCGGGTTGGCCTTCGCCGTTCTGCGTGAGACCCCCATCGGAGAGCGCCATCGCCTCGACTGGGCCGGTGCCGCCACCCTCGCTTTCGGCGTCACCGCCATCCTCTTCGCGCTCAATCGCGGGCCGGAGTGGGGATGGTCGAGCCCGCTGGTCATCGCCGGGTTCGTGCTCGGTCCGCTCTCCCTGGCCGCCTTCGTCCAGATCGAGCGCCGTGCCGACGAGCCGCTGCTGCCGCTCGACATCATCCGGCGAAGGAACTTCTCGCTGCCGATCGGCGCCCAGATGTTCTCGAATTTCGCCTACATGGGAGGGTTCATCCTCGCCCCCACCCTGCTCGCTCGGATGTTCGGATACGGCGAGTCGAAAATCGGATTCTTCGTCCTCGCCCGGCCCCTCACGTTCTCCATCGCGGCACCGGTGGCGGGCTACCTGGCCGTCAAAGTCGGTGAGCGAACGGCTGCGGTTGCCGGGACCCTCACCGTCGTTGGCTCGATGCTGGCCTTCGCCACCATCACCCCCGATGCCACCGACGTTTTCATCATCGGCGCCCTCGCACTCTCCGGCGTCGGGCTGGGCATGGCTTCGCCATCGATCAGCTCGAGCGTGGCCAACTCCGTGACCGAGGATCAGCTCGGCATCGCCAGCGCCGCGCAACAACTGGTGACCCAGGTCGGCCTTGTCGCCGGCATCCAGCTGATGAGCACGATCCAGGCGGCCCGAGAAGCGTCCGACGGACTGGTCGGGTCGTTCCGGGCCGCCTACCTGGTCGGTGCTGGCGTCTGTTTCCTCGGCGTGCTCTGCGCGGCGTTCGTCCGCAGCGCCGAGCGAACGCCTACTCGGTGATGTCCTTGATCTGCTGCTGGATCGCCGCTGCAGCCGCGTCCGGCGACGCGCCTTGCATGGCCATGAGCTTGGTCATGTCGCCCTCGACCTTGATCTGACCGGCCATGAAGGCCTGCATCCCGGCTTGGGGATTGCCATCGATGAAGATGGCCTTGGCCACGCTGTAGGGAACGGTGATCTTCACTTCGGCGCCCTCGATGTGGCCGAGGTCCATCTGCATGCCGCCGCTCGAGGAGTCCATGTGGGCGTCGATGTTGCCTTCGCCGAAGGGGACGTCGGTGATGACCTGGTTCATCTTGATGGCCGGGACGCCGCTGGCTCCGGCGCCCGACGAGTCGTAGATCTCCTTGGCGGCATCGATCCACTCGGGGCTCAGGAACGGGTACTTCGACAAGGCGCACTCCTCGGGTCGCGGATTGGTGCGACGGGACGCTAGATGCGGCGCCGGATCTCGGCCAACGTGCCCGCTACGCTGCGCCTCCTATGAGCGCAGCAACCCGCATCGAGCGTCTGACGGACCGGGAACGCAATCCGAAGTGGAAGCACGCGCCCTACCGCATCGAGATGTCCGAGTGCATCAACTGCGACACCTGCCTGCGCCACTGCCCGCCACAGTTCGGGGCGATCTTCAACCACGGCATCGACGTGATCATCATCCCGGAGCTGTGCTCGGGCTGCAACAAGTGCCTGCCTCCCGTGTGCCCCGTCGACTGCATCTATGAAGACCCGGATTGGCAGCCAGCGCCCGACGAGTGGTGGTCGGAGCCCCTCGACCACGAGGACCCGTACACGTGATCGCCGGCGCCGAGCCGTTCTCGGCGGCCGGGGGCGAGCACGGGGTGCTCGTCGTGCACGGCTTCACGGGCAACCCCCAGTCGATGCGGGGCCTCGCTCAGGCTTTTGCCGCCGCGGGCTTCACCGTCGAGCTCCCGTTGCTCCCGGGCCACGGCACCTCGATCGACGACATGTTGACGACGAGCTGGGACGACTGGTCGGCGGCCGCAGAGCAGTCCTACGACGACCTCGCCGGTCGCTGTGACGGCAAGGTCGTCGTCGCCGGCCTGTCGATGGGCGGCACGCTGGCGACATGGTTGGCCTCACGCCATCCCGAAATCGCTGGTCTCGTCGCCATCAACCCGGCCATCGAGCCGGCCGGCGAGGCGCTGTTCGAGATCTTCCGCCAGACCATCGACCAGGGCACGTTGGTGATGCCCGCGATCGGCAACGACGTCGCCGATCCCGACCAGCGGGAGCTGGCCTACGACGCGATGCCCGTGGCGCCGTTACTGAGCCTGCTCGAAGCCCAAGCGGCACTCGATCCGAACCTGGGCGCCGTGCGTTGCCCGACGCTGATCTTCACCAGCCGACAAGACCACGTCGTGCCGCCGACCAACAGTGACCATCTGGCGGCGCGGGTCGGCGGCCCGGTCGAGCGGGTGTTCCTCGAACGGTCCTTCCACGTGGCGACCCTCGACTTCGACCGCCAGGAGATCGAGTCGCGCGCCGTCGACTTCGCCCGCAAGGTGACGGCCGGCTAACTGGTGCGGGTCGATCGGCGTGTCCGCATCCCCGTGCGGGACGGAACGCTGCTGGCCGCCACCCTGTACTTCCCCGACGATGAGGCGGGCGGTCCGTGGCCGGCCCTGCTCGAGTACCAGCCCTACCGCAAGGACGACAACGTCGCCGCCGGCGGGGCCGTCCACGGATGGTTCGCCGACCGCGGTTTCGTCGGCGTGATGCTCGACGTAC
>JBKJKM010000178.1:0-6674 GCA_046597375.1 Acidimicrobiales bacterium
CCGAGGTCGTCGAGTCCCGGGTCGAGGTCGTCCGACCAGCCGGCGGCCGCCTTGCCGTGGCGGACGAGAACGACATGACTCATGCGGCGCTACGGAAGCGCCAGCGACGAGCACCAGCGGAGCGGAAAGGAGCGCTAGCGACGTAGAGCGCAGCCATCAGCTCAGCCCGTCGACGAGGGACGTCTCGACAGTGCCCGCCGGCGCGCCTCGGCGGATGTAGAACTCCGTGCCCCAGGTCGCCTCGAAGGCTTCGGGCGGCATCGAGAGAAAGAAGGAGGTCTCGGCGATCTGGCTGGCGTGGGCCCGCATGGAGTTGCGCTTGGCCTCGAGGAAAGCGCGCACGTCAACGCGAGTGGTGATCTCCGAGCCTGGCTTCCCCATCTGGAACTCGCCCTCGCTGTTGGTGGCGTCTCCCTCCTCGGCGACGTCCTGCATGCCCAGTTCGGCCGCCCGGCTCATCAGCTCTCGGAAGTAGTCGCGGTCGAGGGTCGACTCATACACCCGGTCGACCCCGGCCAGCTCGGCGGCCCGCACCCCCACGCGGTGCACCTGGATGTGGTCGGGGTGGCCATAGTTGCCGTTGTCGTCGTAGACGGTGAGAACGTCCGCCGACTCCTCGCGCAAGATCTTGGCCAAACGCTCGGCCGCTTCGTCGATGTCGGCGCTCCAGAAGCATTCGGGTGCCTCGTTCTCCGGGGTGCCGATCATGCCGGAGTCGACGTAACCGAGGAACTCTCCTCTGGCGACGCCCAATGCGCGCGCCGACGCCTCGGTCTCCCGCTCCCGCCTCTGCCAGAGCTCCTCGCCGGAGTCGAGGAACCCCTCGGCCACTTCGCCGTGCTCGCCGCGCGTCGCCGTCACGAGCACCACGCGGTGACCGGCGGCTGCCAGCATCGCCATCGACCCCCCGGTGGCGATGCTCTCGTCGTCCGGATGGGCATGGAAGAAGACGACCGTGGCCATCTAGGCGCCGATCATGCGATCGCCGCGGCTTCGCGGAGCTTGGCCAACTCGTCGGCCCCGAAGCCCCAGTCGCCAAGGGCTTCGTCGGTGTGCTGGCCGGCGTGCGATGCCGGACGCGAAATGGCTCCCGGCGTACGGCTGAAGCGCGGTGCCGGGGCAGGCTGCGTGACGCCGGCCACCTCGACGAACGTCTGGCGGGCGGCAAGGTGTGGGTGCTGTGGCGCCTCTTTGATGGAGAGGACCGGGGCGAAACAGACGTCGGTGCCCTCCATGATCGAGCACCACTCGTCGCGGGTCTTGCCCTTGAAGACGTCGACGAGTCGCTCCTTCAACACTGGCCAGTTCGCTCGGTTGTGCTGGCCGGCGAACTCGGCGTCGTCGGCCAACCCAGTGAGGCGCAGGAGCTGGGCGTAGAACTGCGGCTCGATCGAGCCGATGGACACGAACTTTGCGTCGGCCGTCTCGTACACCTCGTAGAAGTGAGCCCCGGTGTCGAGCAGGTTCGTGCCCCGCTCCTCGGTCCACATCCCCATCGCCGTGAAGCCGTGGAACATCGACATGAGTGTGGCGGCCCCGTCGACCATCGCGGCGTCGACCACTTGGCCCTCGCCTGACCGCTGCGCTTCGAGCAGGGCGCACACGACGCCGAAGGCGAGGAACATGCCGCCGCCACCGAAGTCGCCGACGAGGTTGAGGGGAGGCAATGGCGCTTGGCCGGCGCGGCCGATGGGCTCGAGGGCGCCGGCCAGCGCGATGTAATTGATGTCGTGGCCGGCGGCCTGGGCCATCGGTCCCTCCTGGCCCCAACCGGTCATGCGGCCGTAGACGAGCCTCGGGTTGCGGGCCAGGCAGTCGTCGGGCCCGATGCCCAGTCGCTCGGCCACGCCGGGGCGGAAGCCCTCGATCAATGCGTCGGCCGACTCGACCAGGCGCAGCACAGTCTGCACGCCATCGGGGTTCTTCAGGTCGACACCGATCGAGCGACGCCCACGGTTGAGAATGTCCATCGGCGGACGATCGGGGTCGCCGCCCCGCACGGCCTGCGAACGGTCGACCCGCAGGATCTCCGCACCCATGTCGGAGAGGACCATGGCGGCGAACGGACCAGGGCCGATGCCGGCGATTTCAAGGATCTTGATGCCGTTGAGGGGTCCGGGCATGCCGGGCGCTCCTAGCTACTCAGGCTTGGGCGGCGCGAGCCGCCAAGCGGTCGATGGCGTCGAGGATGGTGGCGAAGGCCGGTCGGGCGACGCCGTGGCCCATGCCTTCGATGAGCAGGAGCTCGGCGCCCGGAATGGCGGCGGCCGTCGCCTCGCCGCCACTCGGTTGCACCAGCGGGTCGTTCGTCCCGTGGATGACGAGGGTCGGCAATTGCAACTGCCGCAGCCGGTCGGTGCGATCGCCGGTCGCCCGGATGGCGCCCAGCTGTCGCGCAGTGCCCACCGGGTAGTAGCACCGGTCGACCGAGGTCTCGGCCCGCCAGCGCGCCAGCTCCTCGTCGAAGGGAAACTGCGGCGTGTCGCCCCAGATGATGCGTGACGTCTCGATCGACGAAGCGACGCGCTCGTCGCGCGACTCGCCGGCCGGTCGAAGCAGCCGCGCCGACGCCTCCTCCGTTGCTCCCCCGACACCGGGCGCCCCGGTGGTCGACATGATCGACGTCAACGAGACCACCCGATCGGGATGCCGGATGGCGAGGGTCTGGGCGATCATCCCGCCCATCGACACGCCGACGACGCTCGCCCGGGCGATGCCGAGGTGGTCGAGCAATCCTGCCGTGTCGTCGGCCATGTCCTCGAGGGAATAGCTGGTGCCGTCCTCGATCTTGGATGAGAGGCCGACGTCGCGGTTGTCGTGGCGCACCACGAAGTAGCTCCGCTCGACGAGACCTCGACAGAAGTCCTCGTGGAACGTGATGAGCTGTGCTCCGAGGCCGGCGATGCACACGATGGCCGGGTCGTCCGGCGACCCGAACGTGTCGTATTCCAGCTCGATCCCATTGACGGACGCTTGCGGCACGACCGGGATCGTAGTGTCGCAACCCATGACGACCTTCGGGGTGCACACCGGACTGCAGAACACCACGACCGACGAGCTGATCTCGCTCTGGAAGCGCATCGAGGACCTGGGCTTCGGATGGATCTCGATCTGGGACCACTTCTATGCCGCCGACGGCACCGGCGAGCCCAACTGCCTCGAAGCGGTGGCGGCCCATGCCGCGCTCGCCTGCCACACCACCAAAGTGCGGTGCGGTTCGCTCGTCTACTCCTGTGGCTACCGGCATCCGGCCGTTCTGGCCAACGCCATTGCCACCATCGACCACCTCTCGGGGGGACGGGCCGACATCGGGATCGGGGCCGGATGGAGCGAGGTCGAGTACGCCGCCTATGGCATCCCCTTTCCCAAGGTGGGCGTCCGCATGAACCAGCTCGAGGAAGCGGTCCAGTGCGTCCGCGGGCTGCTGCGAAACGAGTCGACCACCTTCCAGGGCGAGTACTTCCAACTGACCGACGCCAAGTGCGAGCCGAAGCCCGTGCAAGCAGCGCTGCCCATCTGGATCGGAGGCGGCGGCGAGCGGCGCACCCTGAAGATCGCCGCCCGCTACGCCGACGGCTGGAACGTGCCATTCATCTCCCCGGACGACTACGCCCGGAAGGTCGCCATCCTCCACCAGCACTGCGGCGACGTCGGTAGAGATCCATCCGAGATCCGGCTCACCGTCAACGTCGGTCTGGCTTGGAGCGAGGAAGACCTCGTCCCGCAGTTCGGCCGCATCGCCAACTTCGTGCGTCCCGGTGTCCTGATGGGCAGCGAGGATCAGGTCCTCGATCACATCGGTCGGTACGTCGAGGCCGGAGCCACCCAGGTGAACATCGCCATGCGTGCCCCGTGGGACCGTGACGGCCTCGAGCGACTGGCCTCCGTCCTCGACATCGAGAAGTAGTGGCAGGCTCTCGACCCGCATGACCGAGGCGCCGACGACCAGCAAGACGGAGCGCGCGCCGTTCCGGTTCCGGTGGGACGACGAGCAGGGAGTCCAGGCTTGGGCCCGTGCCGTCGACGCCGAGGCCGTCGTCGTGCTCCACCACGGACCCGACGACCGCTGGCTGCACCTCGATGCACCTGAGCGTTTCGCCGACTGGGCGGTCGTGGTCGTCCATCGCCTTCCGGCTTGCCGCTCGTGGGTCACCGTCGAGGGCGCCAACCGGTGGCCCCTCGAGCGCTTTGTCGCGCGGCGGCGCTTCGCCACGGGCCACCTCCTCCGGGCGCTCGACCACCAACTGACCGGCCATCTCCTGGCCGCCGCCGTGCTTCGGGCCGAGTCGCCGGGTTCGGTGGTCCGTCCAGGACTCCTCGACGACGATCGGGCCTACGAGCTCCGGGCCCTCCTCGACGACGTCCTTGATGCCCCCGCTCGGGGCGTGTCCCGCAGCCACATTGGCGAGCACCTCCGCCAGTGCAAGTCGGCCTTCGAGGCGGCCAACCCCGCGACGAGCCCACGGCAGCGAATGATCCGCCGCCTCACAGCGAGCGCCATCCCGCTCGAACAGGCCCTCCCGCGGGCGATCGACGCTGCGTATCGAGCCGGCGTATGAGTCACACCGACGTCACCAGCGTCGTCGCCAACGGGGTCACCGCCGCGTTCGCCGAGGGACGAGTGTCGGTCGGCGACCTCGAGGTGGTCACGGTCTCCTCCGACGTCGATGAGGGTCGCCGACTCGACATGGTGGTGCGCAACACCGGGCGCCATCCCGTCGCCCTGCACGACGTCGTGGTGCGACTCGCAGCTCGGCCGGAACGGGTGCTCGAGCATGGCCACCAGAGCTGGTCGGTGGTGCGGCGCTGTTCGCCCTCCGACGTGCGGCCCGAGCGTGCCGACCTCCCCGACTGGGCCAAGGGCACGCATCTGAGCCGGCCCGACGGCGCCGGCCAGGTGATCGCCGGCGACCAGTTCCTCCTCACCGACTCTGGCGTCGCCGGCTTCCTCGACGCCCGCCACCACCTCGGCACCGTGGAAGCCGACGCCGACGGTCTCGCTGTTCGGGCCATGTTCGACGGCGTGCCGCTGGCTCCCGGCGCCGAGCGCGCCCTCGACCCCATCTGGCTGGCCGACGGGGACGCCGGCATCCGGTACTCCGACTTCGCCTCCCTCTGGGGCACGACGGCCGGCGCCCGCATCAGCGCGCCAGCCCCGCTCGGGTGGTGCAGCTGGTACCAGTACTTTGCCGAGGTCACCCCGGCCGACATCCGAGCCAACGTCGAGGCGTTGGCCGGCCGCGGCTTCGAACTTGTACAGATCGACGACGGGTTCCAGCGCGCCATCGGCGACTGGCTTTCGACCGCGCCCGAGTGGACCGAAGGTCTCGCCGGTTTGGCTTCCGAGATTCGTCACGCCGGCATGGCGGCCGGGATCTGGACGGCGCCGTTCCTGCTCGGTCCGGACAGCGACGTGCTGCGCGACCATCCCGACTGGACGACCATCCACGAGCCGACGGGCTACCCGTCGAAGGCGATGTTCAACTCGAACAACTGGGGCGGCTGGGCCTACGCGCTCGACACGACCCGACCCGAGGTTCTCGAGCATCTGCGGGAGACGTACGCCGCGCTCGTCGAGAAGGGGTTCGACTACCACAAGATCGACTTCTGCTACGCCGCCGCGCTCCCGGCCCGCCGGCACGATCCGACCAAGACGCGTGCCGAATCGCTGCGACTCGGGCTCGAGGCCGTGCGTGAGGGCATCGGCGACGAGTCCTTTCTCCTGGGGTGCGGTTGCCCGTTCGGCCCTGCGGTCGGAGTGGTCGACGCCATGCGGGTGTCGGCCGACGTCGCGCCACACTGGGCGCCGGACGGCCATTGGCCCGGCCTCTACGAGACGGCGCCGGCGGCCGTCAACGCCATCGCGGCGAGCGTGTTGCGGGCGCCGTTGCACCGTCGGGTGTTCATCAACGATCCCGACTGCCTCCTCCTCCGGCCGAACGACACCCGACTCGACGCCGGCCAGCGTTCGTTCCTGGCAGCGGTCGTCACCGGCACCGGCGCCTTCACGCTCGTCTCCGATGACCTGCGCCTCTACACCGACGCCGAGTGGGGACTGCTCGAGGCGCTCCGCAGGGTGCACGACGACGTCGACACCCTCCTCGACATCGACGACCCCTTCGCCGATCCGATCGTGGTCCGCTCGGCGGCCGGTTCGAAGCTCACGGTCGACTGGCGCGACGAGGCGCCGGGCGGTCCGACCGTCGAGCTCGGCATCGCCGACTAGCTCGGTATGGACGTCCGCCGAGATCCACTTACTGGTTCCACGACCGTCATCACGGGCGGACGACAGGGCCGGCCCAACCTCCCGACCACCGGCTGCCCCTTCTGCGTCGGTGGTCTGGAATCGGCTGAGCCCTACGACGTCCGCTGGTTCGCCAACCGCTGGCCGGCCATCTCCGATGCCCGGGCCGAGGTCGTGCTCTACACCCCTGATCATGAGGCCACCTTTTCCTCCCTCGGTGTCGAGGGCGCGAGACGGGTCATCGACCTGTGGGCCGAGCGGACCGCCGCCCTCGGAGCTCGCGCCGACGTGGCCTACGTGCTTGCCTTCGAGAACCGCGGCCCAGAAGTGGGAGCGACGATCGCCCATCCTCATGGGCAGATCTACGCGTTCGATGAGGTCCCGACGGCGGCCCGCATCGAGCTCCACGCACCCCACTGCGTATTGTGCG
>JBKJKM010000232.1:0-16806 GCA_046597375.1 Acidimicrobiales bacterium
CACCACGCCGAACAGGAACGGAACCGTGTCGATGTGGTCTCGTGCCTGCTTCGACCACACGAAATAGATGGCGAAGAAGACGACGTTCAATGCGGCCAAGAACATGCCGAGCGGCTCACCGTCAGGCCCACCTGAACCGGCGAGGGCGACCACGGCGGCGCCGGCGATTGCGACCAGCGACCACAGCCGAAAGCTGCGACCAGGACGCTCGCCAAAGAGCACGACGGCGAATGCGCCGACGAACACGGGTTGCAGCACTTGCATCAGCGTCACGTCCACCACTGACGTCGCCTTGATGGCGATCATGAAGAACAGCTGATGCACCCCGAAGGCGACGCCGCATCGTCCGGCCCACGTCCACCCGATGCGGTCCGGGCGCCGCCCCGATCGCCGAATCTGCACCACCGAGAGCGTGCCCATGAACAGCGCGCCGATCCAGAGACGCCAGAACGACAACACCGGACCCGACGTCGTGGCGCTGGCCACCGTCACGGGACCGGTGCTGAAGAGCACGACCCCGAGGCCGATGAGGAGGAGCGGGCGGCGCGTGAGCGCGCCCAAGGCGGCCGTCAGGTGTTCTGGACGAGCAAGCCGCCGTCCACCGGCACGACCGCACCCGTGATGAACGAAGCCGCCGGCAACACCAGGCTCAGGGTCACGTGGGCCACCTCCTCGGGTTCCCCGTAGCGCCGCATCGGAACACGCCGGCGGGCGAACTTCGTCTTTGCTTCCTCCGGGATACCCGCCGTCATACCCGTGTTGATCGGTCCCGGGCACACGCAGTTGACGGTGATTCCCTCTCTCGCCAGCTCGACGGCCAGGCCTCTCGTGAGTCCGACGACGCCGTGCTTGGCGGCGACGTAGGGGCTGTTGTTGGCCGTCGCACCGAGACCTTCCGTCGATGCGATGTTCACGATCCGGCCCCCTCCAGCCGCCCGAAGGTGCGGTAGTGCGGCCCGGATCACGTGCAACTCCCCCGAAAGGTTCACCGCCAGGTTGCGGTCCCAGGCCTCGAGGTACCCGTCGCCGCTGATGGCCGACAGCTGGCTGATGCCGGCGTTGTTGACGACGATGCGCAATGAACCGAAGTGGGCGACGACCTCGTCGATCACCAGCCCGACCGCACGCCCGTCGGACACGTCGAGGGCCCATGCCATCGCCGAGCCGCCGGCCTCAGTGATGGCGTCGGCCGTCTCCCCCGCCGCCGCCCCGTCGCGATCGAGAACGGCGATGGAAGCGCCTTCATCGGCCAGGAGGAACGCCGTGGCCCGACCCATCCCGCTCCCTGCGCCGGTGACCAGGGCGACGTGTCCATCGATCGAACGACTCAGACTCGAGAGACGGGGCACCACCGCAGCGTAGGGCCGCGTCCTGGTGCTCACTACGGCACGAGGACGACCTTCCCGACGACCTGGCCGTCGAGCAGCTCGGCCAACACGGCGCCCGCCTCGACCAGCGGTCGGACGGCCGGTTCCGTCGGGCGGAGCCGGCCACTCGCCACCAGCGCCAGGAGCTCGTCGAGCATCTTCTGGTTGCCCGAAGGATCTCGCCCGACCCAGGCGCCCCACTCGATGCCGATCAGCGACCGACTGTTGAGGAGCACGAGGTTGAGCGGCACCTTCGGGATGTGTCCGCCGGCGAATCCGATGACGAGATAGCGGCCGCCCCACGCCAGCGCCCGCAATGCCGGCTCGGAGTAGTCCCCTCCAACAGGATCGACGACCAGGGTCACGGTGCCTCCGCCGACGGCGGCCAGCTCTCGCGCCCGCACCTTGAGATCTTCGCGGCGATAGTCGATCGTCGCGTCCGCACCTGCCATCTCGGCGGCCGCCAGCTTTTGCGGAGACGACGCTGCGGCGATCACCCGGGCCCCCATCGACTTGGCCAGATCGACGGCGGCCAGACCGATGCCACCCCCGGCGCCGAGGACGAGCACGATGTCGTCGGCGGTGACGGTCGTGCGTCGGGTGAAGGCGTAGTACATGGTGCCGTAGCTCTGAAGGAAGGCCGCCGCCTGACCGAAGCTCATCGTCTCGGGGAGGCGTTGCAGGTTGACCGCCCGCACGGCGGCCTGGTCGGCGAACCCTGCGCCGGTCGAGGCCAGCACGCGGTCACCGAGCGACCAACCCGACACGTCGTCGGCCACGGCGGTCACCACACCCGCCACCTCGCTTCCCGGAGTGAACGGGAGCGGAGGCTTGATCTGGTAGCGGCCCTGCACGAGGAGGCCGTCCACATAGTTCACGCCGGCGGCCCGCACGTCGACCACCACACCACCGGGTCGCGGCTCGAGGGCGGGCCCCTCCTCGACTTCCAGGGACTCCGGATCGGCGAAAGCTCGGCACACCAGGCGACGCATGCCGGAACGGTAGGTCTACGGTCATCGTCATGGCACGACCTGCGCCCGACGCGCTCCTCGCCGACCTCCACGAGGAGCACGCCGCCCTCGACGCCCGCGTCGGCGACCTCGACGACGCGGCGTGGACCACGCCGACACCCGCCGAGGGATGGGCCGTGCGCGATCAGTTGAGCCACCTCGCGTTCTTCGACGGCACGGCCGTCCTCGCACTGACCGATGCCGAGGCATTCGCCGCGCACACGAACTCCATGGCGGCCGGCCCCAAGGAGCCTGACCTCGAGCTCGGCCGGTCCGGTGATCACCAACAGCTCCTGCGGTCGTGGCGAGAAGGACGTGGGGCAGTGCTGGCGGCTGCGGCGGCGGCCGATCCAACGGCCCGGGTGCCGTGGTACGGGCCACCGATGAGCCTCGCCAGCTTCGTCACCGCCCGCCTGATGGAGACCTGGGCCCACGGCCAGGACGTGGCCGACGCCCTCGGCCTCCCTCCGGTGGTCAGCGACCGCCTGCGCCATGTCTGTCACATCGGCGTCGGGGCCAGGGCCTATTCGTTCCGAGTCCGCGGACTCCCCGACGAAGGCCAGCCCCTCCGCATCGAGGCGACCCCGCCGGAAGGCGGCGAGCCCTGGACGTGGGGTCCGGCGGATGCAACCGATCGCGTGACCGGCTCCGCCCTCGGCCTTGCCCTCGTGCTCACCCAACGACGTCACCGCGACGACACCGACGTCGTCGCCGAAGGTCTTGGCGCATCACAGTGGCTCGCCATCGCTCAGGCGTTCGCCGGCCCCGCCGGGCCGGGACGTCCGAGAGCGGCACCTCTGGGCTGAACGTCAGCCGGCGAGCGGCAGAGCGATGGGCCCGCGCGGGTACGTCTTCCAGCTCCGCCCATCCGTCGTCATCACGGCGTACGTCCCGTCGGGTTCCAGCCATTGCTGCCATCGCCGTCGATGGGCGACATGGTGATGGTGACTGCAGGCCAGCACGAGGTTGTCGAGGCTCGTCGGCCCGCCGTCCTACCAGGGGATGACGTGGTGCGCCTCACACCACGTTGGTGGTCGATCGCACCCGTCGACGAATCGGCAATGACCGTCACGGAGCGCCAGGGCGGCGAACAGCGCCGCCGGCGCCGTGCGGTACTCGACCTTCGAAGGTGCGAGACACGTGGAGCGACCGCTCGGGTTCTTTCGGCTCGTCGCCCTCGAGGAGGGCATCCGCCCTGGCCCTCCACTGCTGCATGACGATGGCCGTCTCCCGGACCGACAGGCCGACGAGCACGGGCACCAACTCCGGCTCGTGCTCCGCGAACAACGGCGCCACATCGTCATTCAGATGGGCCACGATCGCCTGCACCTGACCGCCAGACACTGCGCCTTCGAGCCAGGCGGCCGACAGCGTGGGTGCGACGATGCCGAGTCGAGGTCCCAAAGACCGGCTCGGTCGAAGTCGGCGATGCCGAGTCTGACCTTCGCCTCGAAGCGATCGCGCAGCCAGAGTGCGGCGGCCAGCGATTCATTATCCGCCGGAGGTTCGAGCCCCTCGATCGCCTCGGCAAGGTCCTCGAACATGTGTTCGATTGTAGCATGGTCGAGGGCGGAGGAGGGCCGACAAACCCAGCAATTTCAGGCTTTTTTCGGGTTCAGCCCTCCGGCCCGGCCGAAGTTTCACGGTCCGACGCCACCGTTCGACGCATGACCCAGCGCCACTTTGCGATACGCCGGTCACGGACGAAACCGAACTCCGCGAAGAGGCTTTCCGGACCGGTGTGCAGGTAGGCGCCTCGCTGCGGGCCGCGAGCCTCCAGCTGCTCGGGGTAGGCCTCGACCATGCCTCCGCCGGCCGCGCCAATTGCCCTCAGCACGGCGGCAAGAGCGGCGCGCGCCACGCCGTGGCGACGGTGCCGGCTCCCGGTGAAGACGCAACCGACCCGCCAGTCCGGAAGATCGACGCGCTCCTTCTCGTAGGCCTTCGGGTTCTTGATCCTGGCCACCTCGTCCGGCGGCCCGTACTGGCACCAACCAACGCACTCGTCGTCGAGGTAGACGAGGATCTGGTGAACGGTTCCTTGCTCGACGTGTCTCTGCTTGGCATCACGGTTTGCGGTCGCTGACCCCGAGGGGCCGTCCGGGTGAAAGCCGATGCACCAACAGCCGCCCCACACGCCGTTGTTGGCTTCCACCAAGGCGGCGAAGTCATCCCATGTCTCGGTCGTGAGCGGCTTGGTGACGTAGTTGTCCGACGGCGTCGTCGTCACGCCCGTTGATCGGAGAGGAGTTGACGCGACCGATCACGGAGGACGACCTCGGCCGCCTCACTGATGGAGCGGACCACCTCGCCGGCAGGCTGGATCGACGAGACCAGGCCGGCCGATGACCCGTAGATCACCTCGTCGACATCCGGATCGAAGGAGCCGGGGACCGCCGCAACCCGATCCGACCTTTCGGCCACGACCTCCGCCCGGCGCGCCAGCAGTTCTTCGTCGCGACCCGCCCATTGGTCGGTTGTGCGGTTCCTGCGGACCCGTTCGCCGATGCCCTCGGGCCACGGCAATCCGGAGAGGATGTCGAACGAGCGGGTGAAGACGGTGTCGCTGCCGTCGCTCTCGAGAACGAGTCGTTTGTGGACGTCGGACACCTCGATGGCCTCCGGCGTCGCCAGAAAGGCGGTGCCGAGCCAGGCGCCGTCGGCGCCGGCCAGCAACGCTGCGGCCAGCGTGCGGCCATCGGCGATCCCGCCGGCAGCCAGGAGGGGCATGCCCGGATGCCGCGCGCTGACGAGAGGGAGGAACGGGAAGAGACCCATCGTCCCGGTGTGACCGCCGGCCTCGTTGCCCTGCACGACGAGCAGGTCGGCCCCGGCAGCGACCGCGTTGTCCGCGGCGGCGATGGTCTGCACCTGGACGATGGCGAGGGCGTCGGCGTCATGGATACGGCCGATCCATGGCGCTGGGTCGCCGAACGACAGGGCGACAGCGGCCGGACCTCCTTCGAGGACGGCGTCGAGCAGCGGCTGGGCGTACTCGAGGAACGCCGTGATGAAGCCAACGGCGAAGGGCCCATCGGTGACCGATCGGATCGTGGCGATCTCGTCCCGGACCCACGCCGGGCCCTTACCCGGGGCGATCCCACCGAACGAACCAAGTCCGCCGGCCGCCGTCACCGCGCCGGCGAGCGTGCCGCCGCTGTGCATGGCCATCGGCGCGGACATGACGGGGTGCTCGAGCCCGAAACGCTCGGTGAAGCGAGTCCGGATCACGATGTCGCGCCCTCGATGAGCCGGTGCGCCTGGGCGAAGAGCGAGACGGTGTGGGCGTGGAGGAGGTCACCGACGGCCGCCGGCGCCAGGCCAGCGGCGGCCCGTGCGTGCGTGCCCTCGAGGATGATGCCGAGGCGATAGCACGCCAGCACTTGGTACCAGTCCACTCGGTCGACCGGCCGGGCCGACCCGGCGGCGTAGCGGGCGATCAACTCCACTCGCTCGGGCAGGGCGCCGCCGATGGAGCCCGGCATGGCGATGGGCGAGGTGGGTGAGGGCCACGTCGCCAGGAGGTGGCCGAGGTCGAGCAGCGGGTCGCCGATGGTGGCCAGTTCCCAGTCCACCACCGCGGCGAGCGCGCCCTCGTCGTGGCGCACGAGCACGTTGGCGAAATGGAAGTCACCGTGGATCAATCCGGGCGTCCACGACGAGGGTCGATGGGCCTCGAGCCAGTGGGCCACGCCTTCGACATCGGGGATGTCTTCGCCCGGCCCCTCATAGCCCTCGATGGAGGCGTACGACGCCAGGTGGGAGCGCCAACGCTCGACCTGTCGCTCGAGCCAACCGTCAGGCCGGCCGAGGCCGGTGAGCCCGACGGCGTCGACGTCGACGCGACCAAGCGCGGCGATGGCGTCGGCCATCGACAACCCCATCTCGTGCTGCATCGCCTCGTCGGCGCAATGGGCTGGGGGCAACCCGAGCGTCGGATTGACACCGTCGACCGCCTCCATCAAATAGAACGCGGCTCCGAGCACCTCGACGTCGCCGCACTCGGCGATCAGCGCCGGGTGCGGGACATCGGTGCCGGCAAGGGCCTGCAGCACACGGGCCTCGCGTCGCATCGTCTCGTCGCTGTTGGCCCGCTTGTGTGGAGGAGGCCGGCGGAACACATACGAGCGATCAGCGCGCCGGAACCGCAACAGCACGTTCTGCGTTCCGCCCGTGATCCGCTCGACGTCGAGGATCGGCGACCCCGGACCGAGACCTTGCTCGTCCATCCACGTCGCCAGCGCATCGAGATCGACAAGGGGGGTGTCGCTGATCACGGTGACAGCCTGCCGCAATGGCCGATCCGTCGAGAGCGTTGCAAATTGCAACCCGCCTGCTATCGTCCCGGCGCAATGCCCGAGGAGCACCAAGACCCCTGCTCGATCGCCCGCACCCTCGAGGTGATCGGCGACCGCTGGACATTGCTCATCTTGCGCGACGCGTTCCGGGGCGTCCGGCGATTCGACGATCTACAGCGCGACCTTGGCATCGCCCGCAACATCCTCACCGATCGCTTGCAAAAGCTCGTCGACGGCGGCGTCCTGTCGAGAACGCCCTACCAAGCGCGACCGGTCCGCTACGAGTACCGCCTGACACCGAAGGGTCGCGATCTGTCGCCGGCGCTCGTCGCGCTCATGCGCTGGGGCGACAAGTGGTTGGCCGAGGACGGGCGCCCTCCGCTCGTGCTCGCCCACAAGACCTGTGGTGAACCCGTCGACCAGAGCTTCATCTGCTGGACCTGCGACGAGACCGTGCCGCCCGCCGGCCTCCAGGGTCGACCGGGACCCGGAGCCCACCGACATCCAGACCCCGATCGAGAGACCGTTCAGTGACCATCGTGACCACCAGCGCCGGCGCCGACCTCCTCGACGCACCCCTCGACGATCTCCTGCGGGCGGCGTCAGCGAAGCGGGATGCTCGAACCGGCACCCGCATCACGTTCTCCCCCAAGGTGTTCATCCCGCTGACCCACCTGTGTCGGGACAAGTGCGGCTACTGCACGTTTGCCCAGCCTCCGGCCCGCGTGCAGGCGCCATACCTCGCCCCGGATGAGGTGCTGGCCATCGCTCGCGCCGGTGCCGAGGCCGGATGTCACGAGGCGCTGTTCACGCTGGGCGAGCGCCCGGAGGAGCGCTACCCGATCGCACGCGAGTGGCTGGCGGAGCACGGATATGAATCGACTATCGATTACCTCGTCGCCATGTGCCGACTCGTGATCGACGAGACCGGCCTGCTGCCTCACGGCAACGCCGGCGCCCTCCTTCCCGATGAGTTGGCCCGCGTTCGCGAGGTGACGGCCAGCCAAGGGATGATGCTCGAGAGCCTCAACCCGGACCTCGCAGCCCACCTCGGCTCGCCGGACAAGACGCCCGCGCGACGCCTCGCCACGCTCGACGCCGCCGGCGTGCTGGCCATCCCGTTCACCACCGGCATCCTCTGCGGCATCGGCGAGAGCCGCCAGGACCGCATCGATGCAATCGTGGCCATTGCCGAGAGCCATGCGCGCCACGGGCACGTGCAGGAGGTGATCGTGCAGAACTTCCTGCCGAAGCCGGGCACCTCGATGCACTCCGCCCCACCCTGCCCCGAGGACGAGTACCTCTGGTCGGTGGCGGTCGCCCGCCTCCTCCTTCCCGCCGACATCCACCTGCAGGCGCCCCCCAACCTCAGCGATGACTTCGGCCAGCTGCTCGACGCCGGCATCGACGATTGGGGCGGGGTCTCCCCCATCACGCCCGACCACGTCAACCCGGAACGGCCCTGGCCCGCCCTCGACCGGCTGCGTGTCGTCACCGAGGCGCGCGGGCTCGCACTGGCGCCGCGTCTCACGATCTATCCCCATGGCGTCCATGACCCCGAACGCTGGCTCGATCCGGCGCTGCGCTTCCCGGTCATGGACCACGCTGATGCCGAAGGGTTGGGCCGGGAACTCGGCGAGCGCTGGTATTCGGGGGTGGAGGAGGAGCCGCCCACCCTCGTGGACCGTTCATCCAGCCACTGCGCCGCTACCGACCGAGGCGCCGACGCCGAGGTGCTCGCCGGCGTCCAGCTCGGCCAGCAGCCGGGCGTGGACGAGATCGTCACGCTGTTCTCGGCGCGTGGTCCCGAGGTTCGGGCCGTGGCCGACGTCGCCGACGACCTCCGACGTCAGCTGGCCGGGGACGTCGTCACGTTCGTCCGCAATCGGAACATCAACTACACCAACGTCTGCACCTTCAAGTGCAAGTTCTGCGCCTTCTCGAAGGGCCCGCTATCGCTCAACCTGCGGGGCACGCCCTACCTCCTCGAAGTCGACGAGATCACCCGGAGGGTGGCGGAAGCCGAGACGCTCGGCGCCACGGAGGTCTGCCTCCAGGGCGGCATCCATCCCAGCTTCGACGGCGACTACTACATCGATGTCATCAAGGCCGTGCGCGAAGCCAGCGCCACGATCCACATCCACGGCTTCACTGCGTTGGAGGTGACCGAAGGAGCAAAGCGCCTCAGCGAACCACTCGACTCCTACCTGAAGCGCCTCATGGCCGCCGGCCTCAAGACGCTCCCGGGGACGGCGGCGGAGATCCTCGATGACGAGATACGCGCCATCCTCTGCCCCGACAAGGTGAACACCGAGGAGTGGCTGGACGCCCATCGCACGGCCCACTCGGTCGGTCTTCGCTCGAACATCACCATCATGTTCGGGTCGGTCGAGCAGCCGTTGCACTGGGCCAGGCACCTCGTGCGCACCCGCGACCTGCAAGAGGAGACGGGCGGCTTCACCGAGTTCGTGCCCCTGCCGTTCGTACACATGGCTTCGCCGATTTACCTGCAGCGCAAGAGTCGGCGCGGACCGACCTTTCGCGAGACGCTGCTCATGCACGCCGTCGGTCGCCTCGCCTACGGGGCGCTCGTGCCCAACGTGCAGGTCTCGTGGGTGAAGATCGGCGCCGCCGGAGCTCGTCAGATCCTGCAGGCTGGGGCCAACGACCTCGGGGGCACGCTGATGGACGAGAACATCTCCCGCGCCGCCGGCGCGGCCCACGGTCAACTCATGGACGAAGCCGGCTTCCACGCGGTGGCCGATCCTCTCGGCCGACCTCTCGAGCAGCGCACGACGCTTTACGGACGGGTGCCGGCACCCGCCTGACGACGTGGCACGCTCTGCGCCGTGACCCCGACCGACGACTCGCAACCCAGCCCGGCCGCCGGGTGGTATCTCGACCCCGGTGGGTCGGGCGGCCTTCGGTACTGGGACGGCGCGTCCTGGACCGGTCACCTCGCGCCGCCCGGGCCGCCGGCAGTGGCCGTGTCCCCGGGTGTCGTTTCTTTTGCACCCTCGCCGGTGTCCGTAGTCGCCAAGGCAAAGACTCCCACCTGGGTCTGGGTCCTCGCCGCCGTCATCGTCTTGCTCCTGGGATCGAGTCTGGTCGCGGCCGTGGCCGTGCCAACGGTCCGCACTGTTCGGAACGCGGTCTGGGATGAAGAAGCGAAGACCAGCCTCTTCGATGCCCAGAGCGCCGTGTCCGTCGCCCGCCGCGAGGACTTCGATGCGTCGTCGGCGACCCCCGAACGGCTCGAACTGATCGAGCCCAGCCTGACGTTCACCGCTGGGCCGAGCGGCGGGCCGTCGACCGTGAGCGTGTACGCCGTCGGACGACGGGTGACGCTGGCGTTGCGGAGCCGGAGCGGGACGTGCTTCGCCATGGTCGACGACGGTCCCGAGGGAAGTGATGCGAACCCGTCGGGCTACACGACGGGCCGACTCGGACGAAACTCGCCCTGCGGCGCCGCCACCGCCACCGGGTTCCGCGAGGAGTCCTTCTAGACAAACCGGACGACGGTGGCACCCTCGCCGTCCAACTCCAGCGCACCTCGCCGCCGCACGCCCTCCCAGCCGACCGCGGCATCGCCGACCCACTCGACGACGTCGACCTCGCGACCGCGGGTGTCGAGCACGAACTGACCGCTGGGCTCACTGAATCCTGGCCCCCACACCCGGACGAGCCATGCCACGGGGAGCGCAGCCGTCACCTCGAGACCACGGACCGACCGCCGAGCCCGCACCCGTGCGTCCTCACTCGGCTCGCAGTGCACGACGACGGTCTCGTCGGCCGCCGCCAGCGACGAGCCCAGGCGACGCAACGCAGGGGTGGCTCGGGCCGCCAGCGCCGCCCCGATCCGCAGTCCGTGCCGCTCCCGAAAGTCGGCGTCTGACCAGCGGTCGACGGCGGAGGCCATGGCCCCCAGGACGAGGCGGTCGATGAAGGGCGCCGGCAACGAGAGCAAAGCCACCAACGCTTCCCGCCGTTCGCCAACTGTCGTCGGCCGTCGAGTTACGGGCACGAGGGTGGTCGGGTTGACATCGAGCGCAAACCCGAGTCCGGCCTCGCCGGGGCGCCGGCCGAGCGTGATGAGGGCAGGTTCCGAGGCGTAGGCCTCCCAGTTGGCTCGGAGACGAAGGCACACCGGCGCCTCGCCTCCCAGCGCCGCGAGGGCGTGCTCGGCGTCGACGTCCGGGTGGGCCGAGGGAACGAGGCGTCCGGCCTCCCAACGCAGTTCGTGGCGAGCCCCGTCGCACTCGACGAACATCGACACGGGCGGGATGGCCTCCGACCACGGCGGGATGCCGTTCACGTGGCGATCGAACCCTCGACCCGCCAGCCGCCTCTCGTCAATCGCACGTCGATGCGGGTGACACCGATGACGAGGCCGGGCCGCAACTGGAAGACCAGTGCAGCGTCGCCAGGTCGCAACGAGGCCGTCTGGCCGAGATGCAAGTGGCCTCGATCGTCGAGGACCCGAGCGTGCCACGGCGTGCGGTCGTCGACCCCGACCAGGTCAGGCGACGTACGGACGCCGACCGCCATCTCGATGGCGTCCTCCGACCAAGCCAGGAGGTCGACCCGAACGACCGGCCCGGTCACCTTCCCACCCAATCGAACCCTCGGCCGGCGGCGTTCGTCTGGTACGTGGGGATCCGGAATGGGGGCCGGCCGGTCTCGAAGAAACTGGACCCACTCCCGGCGAGCGACCGCCTCGCCGGGGACCTCCCTTCCCGGATCCACACCCGCCGCCGCCAGCGTGGCCGCCAGGTCGCCGAGGAGACCGGACACCGGCTCGCCTCCGACGGCTTCGAAGGCTCGCACCGGGCCGCCCAGGATCCGGAGCATGTCGCGAGCCGCCCAGGCTTGGGTCTCGGAATCGAACGACACGAAGAGGTCGAGGTGGCGTTCGATCTCGGCTTCCAGCCAGATGCGTCCGGCGTCGTTGCCCGGCGGTCGTCCCGGGGCGACGAGCAGATCCGGTTCGGGCCATGGCGCGGCGCCGAAGGCCGTCACCGGCACCAATCCCCTGAGGGCCATGGCGTCGTCGAGCTCGCCGACGAAGGCTTCGCCCAGTTCCGGTACCAACGCGTCGATCGCCACCAGCGCATCGACGACGGCGCGAAAGTTACGCCAGATTTCCCACGTCTCCGCACGCGGATCCCGCACGTCGACCAGGGCCTCTTCCAGCAGGAGCCACAGGTGGGCCTCAGCCCGTCGGTCGCTCACGACCCGCCCGACAGTAGTGGCCCACTCACCCCGCTCGGTCTGGACCGCCTTGGAGCGCGATCGCGCTCTGGATATGCCCAATCGGGCCAGAGCGAAGACACCTATGCACGGAGTCGGCGTTGTCGCCCGCAATGATGCAGCAGCCGTCGAGTGGCAGCTGGGAACGTTGCAGCGAGACCGCTGTGAACGCAGAGGAGGATCCCGTTGAGGCGTTTCAACCACGACGTAATCGTTCGGGTCACTGCCCTGTCGGCTGGCGTACTGATGCTCGCAGGAGGACTCGCGGCCTGGTCGACGGCGAGTGGCGATGCGGTCACCGCACCGGCGCGGCATTCCAACCCGGTCCTGCCGACGACGACGGCTGTCGGCGCGTCGGTCGACGATTCTGGATCGGCGCCTGACACGGCAACGTCAGTGGCACCTGCGCCCGGGACGGCCGGCACCGCTGGAGGAACAGCCTTTTCTGATGCACCGTCGCTCGCGCCGCCTGCGGTCGGGCAATACACGTATCGCGTCAACGCCAGCGACGGCGACCGATCGAGCCGAGCCGACGCCGTCCTTTCGGTCGGTGTCGGAGCTGACGATCAAGAACGCCGCACCATCCTGACGTTCGCGGGGGCCTCGGTCTCGCGACTGGAGCGGTGGAAGCTCGACGCGGTCGTCCGAGTCGAGCAGTTGCAGGACGGCGGCGAGACGTGCCGATGGGAGCCGTCTCTGCTCCTCATGCAGGGCCCGATCTTCTCGGGTGCAACCTGGAGCACCCAAGCGGCGTGCGACACCCCGACCGGTCGACAGGAGTGGACGGAGGAGGCGCGCATCACTGGCGCCAAATCGGTACGCGTGGGTGAGGACGTCGTCGAGGTCGTCGTCATCGAACGCACCTCCACGCGACGGACCGGTCGTCTCGTGGAGCGTGTGGTCACCATCGACGAGTTCGCCCCGAGTCTCGGACTGTCGACGACGACCGCATCCGACGTCACTTCCGTAACCGCGACGGCGGGCGGGGAAGAGGTCGTGACCAGCCGGCGACTCGTCGCCGAGCTCGTCCGAATCCGTCCTCGGCCGCCTGCAGCCTGACCTCATCGCTGAACTTGCTGCGGCCCGCTTGTTGGGTTCCGTATCGATTCGCTGGTTTTCCCCGCCGGTTTGGGATGAGATTGGCCAGGGAATCATGAATCTGGCGCCGTCGCTCGGCGCCCTCGCTGGGGAGCGATGAGCAAAAGTTGTGTTCGTCCTGGGCCCTGGCGTAGCAACACTGGCGAAAGGTTGATTCATGAAACGCGTATTCGTAGGTCTGATGATGGCATTGATGCTGCTGCCGGCTGGCGCTGCCGTTGCGGCCAAGGGTGGGAACTCGGATGGAGGCAAGCCGGACGGTCCGAACCAGGGCGTCTGTAACGCCTACTTCAGGGGCAGCGAAAAGGGCCAGGAGCAGAAGCGCGCTCACGGCCAGGCGTTCCAGCGCCTCGAGGCAGCAGCCGCAGAACAGGGCTTCACCGTCGACGAGTTCTGCAACGGAACGACTGCGGAGCCCCCGGTCGAGGAGCCGGCCGCCGCTTCGTGCGCAGCCGGCTTCGGCGACGTATCTGGTCTTCCGGTTCTGGATGACGCAGGCACGCTGCTGAACGCCGACCGCAACGAGGACGGGACCTTCTCCGGCCCGATCGCTACGGACCTCGAGCCTCTCGATCCGACCGAGGGTGCCATCAGCGACGAGGGCGTTGTGCACGAGGTCAACTGCACCGCCGTGATCACCGTCGAGGACATCACCGGGCTGTAGCCAGCACCACCACCGCACCAACCGCCGCGGAGGAGGGGCAGCCGAGGGGCTGCCCCTCCTCCGCGCTGCACTCGCGCCGACATGGTCAGAGTCGCTCGGTGCTCAGGGCTTTGGCCTACTCCCGCTCCACCGTTCGTAGTCCTCGCTCGGGCGTCCAGAACTCGACGACGAGTTTGGTGGCCTCGGCGTTGAGCCTGGTGATGACGAGCTCGGTGATGTCGGCGACGAACATCACCCCGTCCCGCTGCTCGCTCGCCTCGCCCGTTGCTGTTGGACCAGCGGGGATGGCTCGTCCGGCGATCTTCGCCTCGCCGGGCCAGCCACTCTCCTCCCCCGCCTCAGGGTGGAAGGTTGGACCGTGCAGGGCGAACCGGGGGTCCCGCTCGAGGTCTTCCCCCTTCCTTGCGTGACTCATCGAACCGAACCGGAGATCCCCGTCCGCAAATTCGCATTCGATTCCGGAGATGCGTGGCGAGCCGTCGGCGCGCACGGTGGCGATGGTCTTGTGACGAGCTGCGTCGAACAGCCGCTTCACGCGCCCAGCGAACTCGGGTTCCGCCTGCTCGATCGCCCTCCACGCCGGCACGGCCGCGGAGCATACTCACCAGCGGTACCGCCAGAGACCGACGCCTCGCGGGCCCAAGGCGCAGCCGCTGCCGACGCACCGGTTCTCCTCCCGCAAGCCCGGCCCGCGCGGCGCTTCGAGCCGTAGGCTCAGACTCCTCATGGTCGAACCCCACGGGCTGCCCTACGTCGCCATCAGCGAGATCGCCGTGCCCGTCGACGGAGCGTTCGATCTCGAAGCGGCCTTCCGTGACCGACTTGGAGCCGTAGACGATTGGCCCGGCTTCCTCGGCCTCGAGGTCCTGCGCCACCGCCGTCGCGCCGGCTGCTACCTCATGATCAGCCGATGGACCTCGCGTCAAGTGTTCACCGAGTACATGCGCAGCGCCGACCATCACGCCAGCCATGCCCGCATTCCCAACGGCGAGAATGCGCCTCGACCAGCCGGCTTCGACGACTACGACGCCGTGGGCGCATGACGGACGACGCCGAGCGCGCGCCCCACACCGTGCTCAGCGAGTCCATCGGCCTTCTCGCCCTCGTTGCCACACGCCGGCTCTACCACGAGCAGCCCGAGCTGTGGGGCTTCGGCGAGCGGGGCCGGGCCCGCACACTCGAGGACTTCAACCACCACCTCAAATCGCTCGCCAACCTGAACGAGACAGTCTTCGCCGCCCACGTTGACTACTGCCGTCAACTCTTCGCGTCGCGCGACTTCCCCCTGCAATGGCTCGAGGACGCGTGGCGCGTCATCGCCGAGGTTCTTCAGGACGAGCTCCCTCCCTCCGTCCATCACCCGGCCATTGCGATTCTCACGTCGGTCGCGGAAGCCGCCCAGGCCCCGCGGTGAGCGGACCATCTGATGGGTCTTCCGTTCGAGTAAGGCGACGAGGTCGCTGGGGCTCACGGCAGAAGCCGTTTACGGAGATAGCCTGTTTCTGAACACTGGCGCGGTCGTGCGACATGCTCTGGATGACGCCCAAGCTTTGACTCTTGCCGGTCGGTCACCCAGCACGAAATCGGTCGTGTTCTACGCGACGGGGTATGACGGGTTTGATGAGAACAATCGACATGTACGCCGATGTCGCCTGCCCGTTTGCCCACGTAGGGCTGCGGCGTCTTGTCGCCGCGCGCGTTAAACGGGGTTTAGGCGAGCCGGTTCTCCGAGTTCGGGCGTGGCCCCTGGAACTGGTCAACGGGACGGGCCACGACGGCACGTCGGTCGCACCGAAGGTCGCCTCGCTGCGCGAACAGGTCGCGCCCGACGCCTTCCGGTCGTTCGAGGTCTCGACATTCCCAACCACGTCGCGGCCGGCGATGGTTGTCGAGGCCGCCGCGTATCGCACCGGTCTTCGGCTCGGGGAAGCGTTTAGCCTCGCCGTCCGCAATGCTCTCTTCGAAAGAGGCGAGGACATCTCCGACAGGGCAGTACTCGCCCACCTGGCAGCGGGGATGTCGGTTCCCGCACCCTCCGCTGAGGACGAGGTCGCCGTGGACCGGGACCACGAGGAGGGACAGAGCCGAGGCGTGGTCGGTTCGCCTCATTTCTTCACCGGCGACGGACGGGACTTCTTCTGCCCGTCGATGGACATTGAGCGCGAAGGCGGGAAGCTGGACGTGACCTTCGATGCGCAGGGTTTTGCGGCGTTCGTCGAGGTCGCCTTCTCCTGACCGCCGCGCTTGGGGCTACTGGCTGACGCACATCGAGGCCGGCCCTGTCGCCGCCACCCGCACCCGGTTGCCGGCTAAGGCACACGTCTAGTCCTTCGCGCTCGGGGGCACCGCCGGCGCCGCGGGAAGGACGATGCGATCGACGCCGAGGCCGCCGCTCGCGCCGTGCTCAGCGGCGAAGCCACCGCCACCCCGAAGGCCGGCGACGGTCCAGTGGAGGCGCTCCGCCAGCTCCGCGTGGCCCGCAGCGGCGCCATCAAGGCCCGCACGGCGGCCGGCAACCAGCTCCACTCGCTGTGCGACACCGCGCCCGACACCATCCGCGCGCAACTCCGGGCTCTGTCGCTGGCGAAGAAGGTGGCGCTGGCCGAGCGGTGGCGGCCCGACCAGTCGACGACACCGGAGACGGCGGCCAAGCGGGCGTTGGTCAGCGTCGCCCGGCGGTGGCGGTCCCTCGATCACGAGATCCGCGAACTCGACGTGCACATCAAGGCCATCCTCGATTCGGTCGCCGCGCCGCTCCTGGCCGTCTACGGCGTCGGCTACCACACCGCCGCGCAGCTCCTCATCACCGCCGGCGACAACCCCGAACGCCTCCACCGCGAACGATCCTTCGCCGCCTTGTGCGGCGCCACGCCAGTCAAAGCGTCAACCGGCAAGACCAACCGACACCGCCTCAACCTCGGCGGCGACCGCCAAGCGAACTCGGCCCTGTGGTCGATCGTCCTCACCCGAATGGTCGCCCACCAGCCCACCCGCGACTACGTCGAACGGCGCACCGCCGAGGGTCTCTCGAAGCCCGAGATCATGCGCTGCCTCAAGCGCTACGTCGCCCGCGAGCTCTACCCGCTCATCCGAGCCGTCGCCGAACTCGAGCACCTCAA
>JBKJKM010000227.1:0-4161 GCA_046597375.1 Acidimicrobiales bacterium
GGGAGACGGGGTGTGCGGGAACCTGGCCTTCCCGTTCCCCGGGCGGCTGGTGGGTGATGCCGTCGCTCTGGCTTCGGGTATCGCACGCGACGAGGACGTCTGGTTGCCAGAGCGGGCGGTGTGGCCGCTGCTGGAGGTCATCGACGGGTGTCTTGAGGAGGCGTGGATGGTAACGCTCTCGGCGCACCTGCGCTCGGGGCCGGGACAGCGGTCGCGGCGGTTCAGCACGGCGCGGCACTTGGCCGACCTGTTCGACACATATGGGGTCCATCGGCCGGCGATGGTGCGCGCGTGGGCGGCGAACCAGGACGTGGCGGCCGACGGGCAGGCGCTGCCGGCGGGCTCGGTCTGGCAGGCGGAGCTGTGGCGGCGACTGCGAGACCAGGTCGGCGCGTCCAGTCCGGCCGAGCGGCTCGAGCAGGCGTGCGCCGAGCTCGTGGCCGACCCAACGCTGGTCGAGCTGCCCGCGCGGGTGTCGATCTTCGGGCTGACCCGGCTTCCGGCCAGCTACCTCGATGTGCTGCGGGCGCTGGCTGCGCATCGGGATGTTCACCTGTTCCTGCTGCACCCCTCCCCCGTGCTCTGGGACCGTGTCGCCCGGCGGACAGACGGCGAAACGGCGATCGTGCGGCGGGTCGACGATCCGACCGCCGACGCTCCGCAGAACCCCCTGCTGCGGTCGTGGGGCCGGGACGCTCGGGAGATGCAGCTCGTGCTGACTGCCGGCTCGCCCGGTGATGTGGAGGATCACCACGGGGCGGGGCATTCGAACGAGCCGGCGACGCTGCTCGAGCGACTGCAGGACGGCATCTGTTTCGACCGGGCGCCGGCCGGCCTGCCCCTCCTCGACGCCGGTGACTGCAGCCTCCAAGTCCACGCCTGCCATGGTCGGGCCCGGCAGGTCGAGGTGCTGCGCGACGCCATCCTCCACCTCCTGGCCGACGACCCCACCCTCGAGCCACGCGACGTGATCGTGATGTGTCCGGACATCGAGACGTTCGCCCCGCTCATCCAGGCCACGTTCGGCGCCGGCGGCGATCTCGACGACGAAGACGGCACCGGGGCAGCCAACAGTCCGACCGATCTGCGCGTACGGCTGGCCGACCGTTCGCTGCGCCAGACCAATCCGGTACTGAGCGCCGTCTCGGCGCTACTGGAGTTGGTCGACTCCCGGGTGACGGCGACGCAGGTGCTCGATTTCGCCGCCCGGGAGCCGGTGCGCCGGCGGTTCCGCCTCGACGACGATGACCTCGAACGGGTGGGCGAGTGGGTGTCGTCGACGGCCATCCGGTGGGGGCTCGATGGTGAGCACCGCCGACCGTTCAAGCTGGCCAACGTCGAGCAGAACACGTGGCGGGCGGGGATCGACCGGGTGCTGCTCGGCGTCACGATGGCCGAAGAGGAACAACGCCTCGTCGAGGACGTGCTGCCGCTCGACGACGTCGACAGCGGGGCCATCGATCTGGCCGGTCGTTTCGCCGAGCTCGTCGACCGGCTCCATGCGGCGACGACCGCACTGTCCGGACGGATGTCGATCGTCGAGTGGGGCGCGGCCATCGGCGAGGCCGGCGATGCGCTGTTCGCCGTCCAGGAGCGTGACGCCTGGCAGCGCAGCCAGCTGCGTCAGATCGTCGACGAGGTGATGGGAGACGCAAGCGTCGGCGGGTCGGCACGTGCGGTCCCCCTCGACCTGGCCGACGTGCGGTCGCTGTTGGCCGATCGACTCCGGGGCCAGCCGACGCGGGCCAACTTCCGCACGGGCCATCTGACGTTCTGCACGCTTGTCCCCATGCGGTCGGTGCCCCACCGGGTCGTGTGCCTCCTCGGCCTCGACGACGACGCTTTTCCCCGCCGCACCGAACGCGACGGCGACGACCTCGTGGCCGCTGATCCGTTCGTCGGGGACGGCGACGGCCGTAGCGAGGACCGTCAGCTCCTCCTCGACTCGTTGTTGGCCGCCACCGAGCATCTCGTCATCACCTACAGCGGTAAGGACGAGCGGACGAACGCGCTGCTGGCGCCGGCCGTGCCCGTCGGCGAGCTCCTCGATGCCATCGATGCCACCGTGCGGGTGGACGGGAGCGAGCGGGCGCGCGAGCGGGTCGTCGTCCATCATCCGCTCCAGCCGTTCGACCCCCGGAATTTCGCCGACGCCGGTCTGGGGCGACCCGGGAGTTGGAGCTTCGACGACGTGACCCTCGAAGGGGCCAAGGCGTTGGGAGGGGAGCGCCGGCCGTCGACGCTTTTCCTCCCGGATCGGCTGCCGTCGGCGACGTCGACGGGCGTCATCGAGCTCGATCAGCTCGTGCGGTTCGTGCAGCATCCGGTGCGGGCGTTCCTCCGCCAACGGCTGGGGATCTCCCTCGGCGACTTCACCGACGACGTCCTCGACGCCATGCCGGTCGAGCTCGACGGGCTGCAGGCCTGGGCCGTCGGCGAACGGGTCCTGGCGGCGCGATTGGCCGGCGTGAGCCCTTCGGCTTGCGCGGCGGCGGAGCGGGCGCGAGGCGACCTGCCGCCGGATGAGCTGGCGCCGCTGGCCTACGGGCGCATCGCCGGCAACGTCGAGCGGCTGGTCACGGAGGCGGCCAAGGTCGTCGACCTCGGGGCCGAGGTCGACTCGGTCGAGGTCGCGCTGGCGCTCGACGACGGGCGGCTCCTGGTGGGCACCGTGCCGGGCCTGGTCGGGGCGACGGTGCGCACGGTGACTTACTCGAGGATTGCGCCCAAGCACCGTGGGCCGGCGTGGGTGCGGCTGTTGGCCCTCGCCGCCGCCGAGAAGTCGTTCGAGGTCGTCGTCATCGGGCGTAGCGACGCCCGCGGTCGGAGCACGACCGTGTCTCGATTCGCTCCCTTCGCCGATACCTCGCCGGCTCGTCGACTGCTCCACGAACTGGTGGCGTTGTACGACCGGGGGATGTGTGAGCCGCTGCCGATCGCCTGCGCGACGTCGGCCGCCTATGCCGAGGCGGTGCGGGGGCAGAAGAACCCAGCCGTGCTGGCCGGCAAGGTGTGGACGGGCGGCCGCTTCTCGGGTGAGGACGCCGACGCCGAGCACCGGTTGGTCTATGGCGGACGGGTGCCGTTCGACGAGCTCCTGATGGCGCCGCCGTGCGACGACGAGACCTGGGACCCGACGGAGACGAGCCGCTTCGGCCGCTACGCGTTGCGGTTCTGGAACGGTCTCCTCGACCACGAGCAGTTGGCGCACCTATGACGCCGTTCGACGTGTGTGGCCCGCTGCCGTCGGGGGTGACGGTGCTCGAGGCGAGTGCCGGCACGGGCAAGACGTTCACCATCGCGGCCCTCGCCACGCGATATGTGGCCGAGGGGATCGTCCCGCTTGAACAGCTTCTGCTCATCACGTTCACCCGTATGGCCACCGGCGAGCTTCGCCATCGTGTGCGGGAGCGGATGGTGTCGGCAGAGGCGGGGCTCGCTGCCGTGATCGAGGGTGGATTTGGAGAGGGCGATGCGCTCGTCGAGTTGCTGGCCACGGGGCCAGCGGACGAGGTGCAGACCCGGCGCGATCGACTGCGGTTAGCGCTGGCGGGCTTCGATGCCGCCACCATCGACACCACCCATGCGTTCTGCCAGCGGGTGTTGAACGGGCTCGGGGTGGCCGGCGACGTCGATCGCGACGCAAGTTTCGTCGAGGACCCGCGTGACCTCGTCGAGGAGGTCGTCGTCGACTTCTATGTGCGCAAGTTCGGACGCAGCGGCGATGTCACGCTCACCCTCGACCAGGCCCGCCGCATCGCCAAGCAGGTGGTGGCCAACCCCGACGTCGCCATCCACCCGCCGGAGACCGGGCGGCCGCGAGTCGATGTCCGCCGGAGCTTCGCCGTAGCCGTGCGGGATGAGGTCATCCGCCGCCGGCGACTGTCGGGCGTGCTCACATTCGACGACCTGCTCACGAGATTGCGCGACACGCTGGCCGACCCGGTGCGAGGCGCCGAGGCCTGCGCGCGGTTGCGGGATCGGTATCGGGTGGCGTTGGTCGACGAGTTCCAGGACACCGACCCGATCCAGTGGGAGATCCTGCGCCGGGCCTTCGTCGACGACGAGGCCGACGCCACCCTGGTGCTGATCGGTGACCCGAAGCAGGCCATCTACGCCTTCCGTGGCGCCGACGTCTACTCCTACCTCGACGCCAAGGCG
>JBKJKM010000095.1:0-2686 GCA_046597375.1 Acidimicrobiales bacterium
CCTCACGCCCTACACCGACACGTCGCCGCTGGCGAAGTACATGGAGCGCAACGGTGAGGGCATTCATCACGTCGGGTACCGCGTGGCCGACACGGCCGCCGTGCTCGCGCACGTGAAGGCCGAGGGGGCACGCGTGGTCGATGAACACCCCCGCACCGGGTCGCGTGGAACGACCGTGGCTTTCCTCCACCCGAAGACGTCGTTCGGCGCGCTGATCGAGCTCGTCCAGGAGTAGCCCGCACTCGCTTTCCCGCGCCAGTGGCGGCTATGACAAGCGCTCATGACGGGTAGCGAGGTTGTCTCAGGCTTTGTCGACCACCACGTGCACCTGTTGCGGGTCGCGGCCGGGGCCAGGGTGCGCGCCGGCGCGGCATCGACGCCCGAGGGAATCGCGGAGTACCACCGCCGCGTTGCCGCCTCCGGCTCGACCCCAATGGACGAACCAGCGGGCGATCCGACGGCGCCGGATCTCGTCGCCGCCTTGGGCAAGGGTCTGCAGCAGGCCGCCGACCTCGGACTCGTCGGCGTCACCGAAGCGGGCATGAGCGACTGGCGCCACTGGGAAGCCCTGGTCGAACTGCGCCGCCGATGTGATGGTGTGCTGCCTGCGGGCGTGCGGATCCTGGTGGCCAGCGGCGCCGCCGACCTCGCCCGCATGGCGACGACGCAAGCGGACGCCGACGAGCACCTCGCCGTGGTCGGTGTGAAGTTCTACGCCGACGGGTGGCTGGGTCCCCGCACCTGCGCGTGCAGCCTCCCGTTCGCCGACGTCGAGGGCGACGACCGGGGCATCCTCTTCCAGGACGCCGACACCTTGGCGCGTCGGGCGGCGCCGTTCGCCGACGCCGGGTGGGGCTTGGCCACCCACGCCATCGGCGACCGCGCCATCGAAGCCTGTCTCGATGCCTACGAGGCGGTCTACGGCGGAGTCACCGGCGTGCGGGCGGCGGCCCCCCGCATCGAGCACGCCCAGGTGCTGCGCCCCGACCTGATTCTCCGGATGGCCGACCTGGGGGTCGTCGCCTGCATCCAACCCTGCTTCGCGAGTTCAGACGCAGAGTCGGTGGCACAAGCGCTGGCCGGCCAGTTCCCCGAGGCCTACCGCTGGGACCTGCTGCTCGACGCCGGTGTCCGCGTGATCGCCGGGTCCGACTTCCCGATCGAGACGTTCGACCCGGCGATCGGACTCGAACGGCTCACGACCGGCCCCCACCCCCTTTCGAAGGACACGGCCATGGCCCTCCTGTGCGCCCCGCTCGACGCCGTCTGGCGCCGCTGACGTCGGCGTGAAGGCCAAACCGGCAGGTCAACGGCGATAGCGCCGAAGGTCCCTTGCGGCCTGCCATCATCGACCTCCCTCATGGCTCGAACCGTCACCCTCCGGCCTTGGCAGAAGAACGCCCTCGAGCGTCTCGACGCCAGCCCCCACGCCGACTTCCTGGCGGTCGCCACCCCCGGAGCAGGAAAGACGACGTTCGCACTGACAGCGGCCCGTCAGGCGCTTGCCGCTGCGGCCGATCGCCGGCTGATCGTCGTCGTCCCGACGGCCCACCTCAAGGTGCAGTGGGCCAAGGCGGCCGCCGCCTTCGACCTCCACCTCGACCCGCAGTGGTCGGCTTCCGACGGCGCGCTGCCCGGCGACATGCACGGCGTCGTCACCACCTACCAGCAGGTACAGAGCTGTGCCGACGTCCTGCGCGGACTGGCGTCCGATGCGTTCGTGATCTTCGACGAGCTGCACCACGCCGCTGACGACCGGGCCTGGGGTGACGCCGTGCGCACGGCGTTCGAACCGGCCGCTCGTCGCCTCGCACTCTCGGGCACGCCGTTCCGCAGCGACACCCACTCGATACCGTTCGTCCGGTACCGCCTTGACGAGGCCGAGGCCGACTTCGAGTACGGCTACGGCGATGCGCTGGCCGACGGTGGCGTCGTGCGTCCGGTCTACTTTCCCCGCATCGACGGGATGATGGAATGGAGCGCGCCCGACGGGTCGGTTCACTCGCACTCCTTCGACGACAACCTCGACGCCGCCAAAGCCAGCCAGCGATTGCGCACGGCCTATTCCCTCGAAGGAGAGTGGCTGCCGCACGTGCTGCGTCAGGCGCACACGCAGCTGCTGGCCATCCGGGAGCGCCAGCCCGACGCCGGAGGCCTGGTGATCGCGACCGACCAGGACCACGCCAAGGGCATTGCCCTCCTCCTCCGTGATCGCTTCAAGGTCAAAGCCATCGTTGCCACCTCCGATGACCCGGAGGCGTCGACGCACATCTCGCGCTTCGCGGCGTCGGCCGATCCCTGGATTGTCGCCGTCCGCATGGTTTCCGAGGGCGTCGACATTCCGCGCCTGCGCGTCGGCGTGTTCGCCACGACGACGACGACCGAGCTCTTCTTCCGTCAGGCCGTCGGACGCCTCGTCCGCTGGACGCGCGGCATGAGGGGCCAGAAGTCGTTCTTGTACATCCCCGACGAGGCACGGTTACGCGCTCGCGCGTTCGCCATCGCGGAGCAGCGACGCCACTCGCTGCGCCACGAGGACCGGGTCTTCGGCACCGCCGATCCGGCGGCGCTCGACGACGAGCCGACTGACCTGTACTCCCAGTTCGCTGCCATCTGGGCCGTGCCCCTCGGCGACGGCACCGAGCCCGACTGGGTGCTCGACGACGACGCCTTCTTCGAACCGCCA
>JBKJKM010000112.1:0-28559 GCA_046597375.1 Acidimicrobiales bacterium
ATCGTCATCAACCACGGCGCCGTGATCTACGACGACGACGTCGTCGCCATGCGCCGATCGATCCTCTCGACCAAGCTCGTCGAGGTCAGCCTCGAGCACCCCGTCGCCCCCGTGGAATTCGCAGGTGTGACCGTGACGGAACAAACGACGACGACGCTGAAGCTGGTCGTCGACACGACGACGCGGTCGGTGCGCGGGATCGTCGACGAGCTCCTCGACTCCCTCCCGGTCACTGACCTCTCGATCGTCGATCCTCCGCTCGAGCAGGTCATCGGCACGATCTACGACGCGCCGGCCCGATGATCGTCCGGGCCCTGCGCATCAGCGCCACGACGGCCGCCCGTCGCACGCTGGCCGAGCCCGCAGGGATGGTGGTGACGCTCTTCTTCTACGCCGCCGTCGTCTCGGTGCTCTCCACGCTCTGGCGCACCGCCACCTCGGCCAACGGCGGCGCCGTCGCCGGCTACAGCGCCGTGGCCCTCACGTGGTACGTCGCCTCCTCCGAGGCCGCAACCGTCTCCCTCAACACCCGCCTGATCGAGGAGACGGGCGAGGACATCGCCACGGGCTCGATCGCCGTCGAGCTCCTGCGTCCGATCAGCGTCCTCGCCCTGCGGGTGGCCACCGAAATCGGCCGGTGCCTGCCGCGCCTGGCCGCCTGCGTCGCCCTCGGCGTCGTCTTCAGCCTGATCGTCGGCGGTCCTCCGCCCCGACTGGCGGCGCTGTTGCTGGCCGGGCCGTCCCTCGTCCTGGCCGTGGCGTGCAACCTCGTGGCCCAGCACGCCTTCGCCGGCGCGTCGTTCTGGGTTCGCGACGCGCGGTCGACCTGGTTCCTCTACCAGAAGCTCGTGTTCATCGTGGGCGGGATGTTGCTGCCGTTGGAGGTGCTTCCGTCGGGCTTGTTCGACATCGCCTACGTGCTCCCGTTCATGGCCATGGCCTACGCCCCCTCTCGCCTCGCCGCCGGATTCCTGGAGCCCGAACTGCTCCTGCTCCAGATCGGGTGGCTCGTCGTCCTCTCGGCCGTCGCGGTCGCCGTGTTCGCTCGCGGCGAGCGTCGACTTCAGGTCGTCGGCGGATGAAGGCACTGGTAGCGACGTCTCGGTCGGCCTTCCTCGAGGCCTGGTCGAACCGGGCCGGCTTCTGGACGCAGGTCGTCACGATGGTCGTCAACGACGTGGCCTGGGTCGCCTTTTGGGCCCTCTTCTTCGAGCGGGTCGGAACCGTGCGGGGGTGGGACACCGAGCGAGTCCTGCTGCTGCTCGCCATCCTCACGACCGCCGGTGGCATCGTGCTCGGCTTCCTCGCCAACGCTCGGGCCATCGGCCGGATGGCCGCCAACGGTGAGCTCGACGCCGTGCTCGCCCTCCCCGTCCACCCGCTCGGTCACCTTCTGCTCCGGCGCATCAACACGACCAATCTCGGCGACATCGCTTTCGGGGTCGTCCTGTTCGCGGTGACCGGCCACCCGACGATCGAACGGACGGCGATCTTCGCCGTCGGTGTGATCGCCTCCGCTGCACTCCTCACCGGCTTCCTCGTCGCCACCGGCTCACTGAGCTTCTTCGCCGGTCGCGACGACGCCGGCGAGCTGAGCTTCCACGCCATCTTGATGTTCGCGGCGTACCCCGTCGACGTCTTCGGTGGTGCCGCCAAGCTGCTCCTTTCGACGGTCTTGCCGGCGGCGTTCGTCGCCACGGTGCCGGCCCGCTTGATCGACGACTTCGATCCCGTGCTGGCCGCCGCCCTCCTGGGCATGGCGGTGCTGTTCGTGGCCCTCGGCGCGCTCGCCTTCCGAGCCGGGTTGTCGCGCTACACCTCCGGCTCGGTCTGGACCCGCGCGTAGTCAATTGGCCTCGCTCTGCGTCGCTGGCGCTCCTTTCCGCTCGGCTGGCGCTGGTCGCTGGCGCTCCTGGCGCGCCCAAGTCCGTGGCCTCGCTCTGCGTCGCTGGCGCTAGTTCAGTCGGGCGCGGACGCGGCGGGCTTGGCTGTGGAGGGCCGACGCCTTCGCGTCGGTGGCGTCGGCCGCCAGGTGGTCGAGCAGGTTGGCGGCCTCGTCGAAGCGGGCCAGGGCGGCCAGCACGCTGGCCCGCTCGGCCCGCTGTTCGATCGTCGAACCCGGGAGTAGTCCACGCAGCTCCAGCACCCAGTCGAGAGCGACACTGTCGTGGCGTTGCAGGTGTACCGACCGCAGATTGTTGAGCATGCGGGCCACGATGTCGACGGTCGCCACCGGCTCGAGGAACCTCGGGTCGAAGGGTGTCGCCGGGCCGTGCATCGCCGCGAAGAGACGCTCGCACTCCGCCTCGCCCAGAAGCCGGCCGCCGGCGAAGCAGTCGATCAGCACGACCGGATCGCCGGCCATTCGCAGCAGAAAGTGGCCGGGCAGGTTCACACCGGAGAGCGTGAGGCCGAGGCGGCGCGCCACCTCCATGGCCACGACCGAGAGCGTGATCGGAATGCCGAGGCGACGGTCGAGAACGGCATCGAGGTAAGAGTTGCGTGGGTCGTAGTAGTCGGCGTCATCACCCCGCAGCCCCTCGACGCCGAAGAGCTCGTGGGTGACCTCGGCCAGCACCGGTTCGGTGCAACGAGCGGCGAGGCCGTCGAGCCGGCGCTGATAGCTCGCGATGTCGAGGCTGGGGTTGGCGTGGGCGGCGATGAGTAGTGCCACTTCGTCGAGGCTGTCGCGCAACACCGGTTCGGGCGAACGGACGAGCTCGGCGAAGCGGCCGGCCACGGGTCCCCGGCGATTTCGCGTGCCGTCCACCTGCGTAGCCTACGGGCGTGGTCGCCCTCGCCCCGTTCGCGACCCGCTACGCCACCAACGGCATGGTGTGCAGCGTCGATCACCTCGCATCTTCCGCGGGTGTCGCCATGCTTCGGGCCGGTGGTAACGCCGTCGATGCGGCCATCGCCACGTCCGCGGTCCTGGCGGTGACCACGCAGCACATGTGCGGGATGGGCGGTGACCTGTTCGCCCTGGTGCATGTCCCCGGCACGAACGCGCCGGCGGTGCTCAACTCTTCCGGTCGCGCCGGGTCGGGGGCATCGGCGGCACGGCTTCGCGCCGAGGGCCTCACCTCGATACCGCGCACCGGAAACATCGCGGCGGTGCCCGTCCCCGGCTGTGTCGACGGTTGGTGCGAGCTGCACGCCCGCTTCGGCACACTTCCGCTGGCCGAACTCCTGGAGCCGGCCCGCGCCCTCGCGGCCGACGGCTTCCCCGTCTCACCGACGTTGGCGATGTCGGCCCGGCGCCTCGCCTCGCTGGGCTCCGCGGAAACGGCTGACTACCCGACCGGCACCAATCTTCGTCCGGGTGCCGTGATGCGCCGGCCGGGGGTGGCCCGCACGCTGGCGGCGATCGCCACGAATGGTCGCTCGGCCTTCTACGAAGGCGAGTTCGGCGAGGGACTGCTCGCCCTCGGCGCGGGCGAGTACGTCGCCGCCGACCTCAAGAGGGTGCAGGCCGACTGGGTCGAAGGTCTTTCCCTCTCGGTGCCCTCATGGGACCGACGTCTCTGGACGATCCCGCCCAACTCCCAGGGGTACCTCACGTTGGCCGGCGCCTGGATGGCCGCCGGCCACCCCGATCTCCCGAGCGACCCGGACGATCCGCTCTGGGCCCACCTGTTGGTCGAGGTGGCCCGCCAGGCCGGCCACGACCGCATCGACTCCCTCTGGGAAGGGGCCGACGGTGCCGCCCTGCTCGACGAAGCGCGCCTGACCGCCCGCCGCAACGCCATCTCGATCGACGCCGCTTCCACCCTCGGCCAGCCGGTCGAAGGAGGCGGGACGATCTACCTCTGCACGGCCGACGGCGACGGCATGGGTGTGTCGCTCATCCAGTCGAACTACAGCGGATTCGGCTCGATGCTGATCGTGCCCGGCGTCCGCATCTTCCTGCAGAATCGGGGCGCCGGCTTCTCCCTCGTCGAGGGACACGTGGCCGAGTACGGACCGCGACGCCGGCCGCCCCACACGTTGGCCCCAGCGTTGGTGACCTCGAACGACGGCCGCACCCTCGACTGCGTGATCGGCACCATGGGCGGTGACAGCCAACCCCAGGTGCTCCTCCAACTGCTGGCCCGCCGGTATGGCTCCGGGCAGGATCCCGCCACGTCGATCGCCGCTCCCCGGTGGGTGCTGGCCGGCGCCGAGGTCGGCTTCGACGTCTGGCAGGGCGGCGGCGAGGTGCGCGTCGCCATCGAAGACCACGCACCGCCCGCCTGGTTCGAAGGGCTAACCGTTCGCGGCCATCGAGTGCTGCGCCAGCCGTCGTGGGGCGGCGACTTCGGCCACGCCCACCTCATCGCTCTCGAGCCCAGCGGCGCTCTCGCCGGCGCCGCCGACCCCCGCAGCCTCGGCGGCGTCGCCCTCGGCCTCTAGCAGCCCAGCACGTCACCAGCGCGTTGCGGTTGCCCCTGTGGTCGTGAAATGCGGCTGTCGTTGCCCTTGCGGCCGCCGCAAGGGCAACCGCAACGCAGGCCGTTGTGATGTTGGAGGCGGACCGATACCGTGGGGCTCAGCGCCTGCTGGTGCGGCTCGCGGGTGTTCCCGCCTCATTCGTCGGAACATCGTCGAGTTGGAGGCAGGTGTGCGCTCCGTCGCATCATTTCGTTGGATCGTGGCCGTGGTGGTCCTCGTCGGGGTGGCCGTGGCGGCCGCCCTGTTCGTCGCGGGCGGAGGAGGAGCGCCGACCGACGCCGTGTCGGTCGCCGAGGCGGTGGCCCGCAGCCGGGCCGCCGGATCGGCGCGCTTCTCGGCGCAACTGACGGCGCAGCACCCGAAGTCCGCTCCCGCTGTCCACGTCGAGGGTGTCACCTCACTCGTCGGGCCTGAGGCCTCCGTCGTGGCCCGAACGGAGGGCCGTTCCGAGGAGGCGGCGGTCCGGGTGAACGCCGCCGGCGCATGGCTCCGCGCGCCGGGGGCCGACTGGGTGGCCGTCGACCCGTCGGCCGTCGACGTCGCCGCCGGAGCCAGGGGTTGGAGTGACCTGCTGGCTGGCCTCCGGGCGTCGGGCTCGTCGCCGGAAACGGCCGGGAACTCTCTCCGCGCCAGCCACAACGGCGACCCGGCGAAGGTGTGGCTCGACCGCCGGGGACGCATCCAGCGCTTCGTGGTGACCCGGGATGCCGCCACGCTCGACCTCCGCTTCACCGACTACGGCGTCGTTCTCGACGTCGAGGCGCCGCCATTGACGCCGTAGGGTCGACGGCCGTGGATCGGGCCACCGTCGATCGCTACGAGTCGAGCGTGCCTCGTGACCAGTTGCCGCTGGCGTTGGCCGAGCTGCACCGGACCCTCGCCGTCGGTGCGCCGCTCGACCTGAGGGTCGCGCCCCGCGATTCCGAGGACCTCGGTGACGTCATCGTCGGTGCCGGCTTCACCGCCGAGTCGATCGAGGTGGACGGGGACGCCGTGCGAGCCACGTGTCGCCGTGCGGCGACGCTGGCCGACACCGTGGGGCCCGGCATGCGCCTCCTCGTCTGTGGGCTCAACCCGAGCATCTACTCAGCCGAGCGCGGGGTGGGCTACGCCCGACCGGGCAACCGCTTCTGGAAGGCGGTGGTGGCCGCTGGTTTGGTCGGAGCCGAGCGCGCCCTCGATCCCGCCGCCGCCCTGCGCCAGGACGGCATCGGGATGACCGACCTGGCCAAGCGAGCCACGGTCGCCAGTGCCGAGCTCTCGGCCGACGAGTACCGAGAGGGCGCCGCGCGCGTCGAACGCCTCGTCCACTGGCTCCGGCCGGCCGCCGTCTGCTCCGTCGGCCTCGAAGGCTGGCGAGCGGCGGTCGAACGCCGGGCCGTGGCCGGACCTCAGGTCCAACCGTTCGGCGGGCGTCCGGTGTATCTGCTCCCGTCGACCAGCGGGCTCAACGCCCACAGCCGGCTCGACGACCTCGTCGACCACTTCCGGGCGGCCGGCGCGCTGGCCGACCGGAGCCGCTGATTTCTCAGGGGCGGGCGGGGACGGCCGAATCGATCGTGGCGTCGCGCTGTTCCTGCGCCTCGGCCGTGTCCTTGGCCTTGTTCACCACGCCGCCGACCCCGCTCGATGCCGCCGGGTCGACGTTGCCGCCGGGCGTCGACGGGCTCTCGGAAGCGCCATCGTCGCCGCATGCCGGTGACAGCAGGGCGGCGGCCGACAACACGGCGGTCAACACGATCTGACCCATTCGAGCGGCGACCATGAACCAAGTATCGGCACTCGGTAGCGTCACCTGGATGCTCCTTCGCATCTTCGTCGAACCGCAACAAGGCGCCTCCTACGACCAGCTCCTGGCCGTTGCCCGCACCGCCGAAGAGGAGGGCTTCGACGCCTTCTTCCGTTCCGACCACTACCTCCGCATGGGCTCCGGCGATCCCAGCCCCGGCCCGAGCGACGCCTGGACGACGCTCGCCGGCCTGGCTCGAGACACCTCCACCATCCGCCTCGGCACCCTTGTGACGTCGATGACGTTCCGCTATCCGGGCATCCTCGCCATCCAGGTCGCCAACGTCGATGCGATGAGCGCCGGCCGGGTGGAGCTCGGCCTCGGCACGGGCTGGTTCGCTCAGGAGCACGAGGCCTACGGCATCGACTTTCCCCCGCTCAAGGAGCGCTTCGAGCGCCTCGACGAGCAGCTGCAGGTGATCCGCGGCCTCTGGACGACCCCGCCGGGCGAGACCTTCGACTTCGCCGGCGCCCACTACCAGCTGAAGAACTCGCCGGCGCTACCCAAGCCCGTGCAGCGACCCCACCCGCCGATCGTCATGGGCGGCGGCGGCGAGAAGAAGACGCCGGCGTTGGCCGCCCGCTTTGCCGATGAGTTCAACGTGCCGCCGATCCCCCACACCCCGGAGCGGGCGACCCAGCTCTTCGACCGGGTCCGCACGGCCTGCGAGGCCATCGACCGCGATCCGTCGACCATGTCGTTCTCGACCTCGATGACCGTGTGCTGCGGCACCGACGAAGCCGACTTCCGTCGCCGAGCCGAGCTGATGGGGCGCGACCCGGACGAGCTCCGCCAGCAATACCTCGGCGGCACCGTCGACGAAGTCATCGACAAGCTGCGGTCGTTCGGCGCCGCCGGCGCCCAGCGCTTCTACCTCCAGGTGTTCGAGATCGACGACCTCGACCACCTCCGACTCCTCGGCCGAGAGGTGCTCCCGCAGGTGGCCGACGCCTGAACCGGCGGCTCAGGGCCGGCGGAAGTTGACTTGGTAGTCGATCGACGCACCGGTCGGCACGAGGGCGAAGCCCCTCCGGTCGGTCGGCGTCGGGAAGGGCGTCAGGTCGAAGCTCCACGAGCCGTCGGTCGCCCGTGAGCCGACGGAACACTTCGTCGAGTCGAACTTGGGCGCACGATCCGACGGCACGTTGTCCTGCTCGGCCCACGTGTCGTCCGTGATCTGACAGGCGGAGACGCCCACCACACCGGCCGTGGTGCGGGCGCCGTCGGCCACCTCCGTGAGAATCAAGACCGGCGCGTCACCGTTCAGCCGCACGAAACTGAACTTGTCCGTCTGGCCGATGCGTTTGCCGACCGGCAGCACGCCCGCCGGGACCCCGGTGCTGCCGAGAGGCGTGGCCCCCGTCGCCGACGCCCAGCCGGATCCGACGATGAACAAGGGCCGAGCCGGGTCGGGATCGGGCTCGGACGTGGTCGGCGAGGGGAAGTCCGACGACGGCGTATCGAAGTCGGTTGGAGCCGCCGGTCCGTTGCCGGCGTCCGAGGACGTGTCCGACGACGAGGGATCCAACGAGGACGACGAGTCCGAGGCGAACGACGACGAGCCGGAGGAGAACGAGGACCCGGAGGACGACGACGACCCGGAGTCGAACGCCGACGGGGCGGTCGCCGCCGTCGGTGACGCCGAAGCCGCCGTCGGATCGGCGGACGCCGCCGGTGCCCCTGCGGGTGCGACGGAAGTCGGTGCCAGAGCACCGGCCGGCGCCTTCTCGGCATCCGGGAGGGCAACGAGGACCACCAGGATGAGACCGACGGTGATGGCAACGGGCCGGTAGCGGCCCAGGGCGCTGCCGATGTCCCCGAGACGTACTTCTGCGAGCGAACCCATAGCTGCATCTTGCCACCCGGCGATGGCTGGCCGGTCCACGGGGTCCACTACCCTCCTCCGGTCGCGACGGGTCCGCTGGAAGTGGGGAAAGCATGCTGAAGCTGAAAGCGTCGACACCGGCGAGGGACGAGATGGACGGCAGGAAGATGGGTGGCGGGCGGATCGGCGGCCTGATCGACGATCCCCGCTTCCGCCAAGGAGCCAACCTCGTCGCCGCCGCCCTGGTCTTCTACTTCGTGCAGCAGTGGCTCTGGCCAGCACCGCTCGGCGTGCTCGTGCAGGGCGTGGTCATCGGCGGACTCACTGCGCTCATCGCCTTCGGACTCGCCCTCATCTACCGCAGCAACCGCATCATCAACTTCTCCCAGGGCGATCTCGGCGGCGTCCCGGCGAGCCTGGCCGTGCTCGCCATCGCCGGACCCGGCATCCCCTACTTCCTGGCCGTACCCCTCGGTCTCGTTGCCGCCATCGCCATCGGTGCGCTCGTCGAATTCACGATCATCCGACGCTTCTTCAAGGCGCCACGGCTCATCCTGACGGTCGCCACCATCGCCATCTCCCAGATCCTGGCCCTGGTGTCCCTCCTCTTGCCGCGGCTGTTCAACCTCACGTCGCCGCCGAACACGTTCGACTCCCCCTTTGGTCTGCGCTTCAACATCGGCACCGTCGTCTTCCAAGGCAACGAGGTCTTGGCCATGGTGGTGGTGCCCATCGTCATCGCCGCCCTCACGGCGTTCTTCCGCTACACCAACATCGGCATTGCCGTGCGGGCCAGCGCCGAGAGCGCCGACCGGGCCGCACTGCTCGGCGTGCCCGTCAAGCGCATCCAGACCATCGTCTGGATCGTGGCCAGCACGCTGGCCTACATCGCCGTCTTCCTCCGCGCCGGCATCGTCGGGTTGCCACTCGGCAGCGTGCTCGGACCCAGCATTCTGATCCGGGCCCTGGCCGCCGCCGTCATCGGGAAGATGGAGAAGCTGCCGACAATTTTCGTGGCCTCGATCGCCCTCGGCATCATCGAGAACGCCATCGTGAACGCCACGAACACGCCCTTGCTGGTCGATCCGATCCTCTTCGTGATCGTGCTCGCGGCCCTCTTGTTCCAACGTCGCGGGCAGGCGTCGCGCACCGACGACGACCAAGCCACGACCTGGCAGGCGGCGCGCGAGGTGCGCCCGATTCCGAACGAGCTGGCGCGCCTCCCCGAGGTGAAATGGGGCGTTCGCGGGCTGACCGGCATCTTCCTGGCGCTGCTCGTCGTGCTCCCGGCGATCACCTCGGATGCCCAGACGAACCTCGCCGGTGTCGTCCTCATTTTCGCCATGGTCGGCGTCTCCCTCGTGGTCCTCACCGGATGGGCCGGCCAAGTGAGCCTCGGCCAGGTGGCCTTCCTCGGAATCGGCGCCGCCGTCGGTGGCTACCTCACGAGCTCCCGAGGCTGGGACCTCTCGCTCGCCATGCTCGGCGCCGGCGTGGCTGGGGCCGTCGCTGCCATGGTCATCGGCTTGCCGGCGCTGCGGATCCGCGGGCTCTTCCTCGCCGTCATCACCCTCGGTTTCGCTCTGGCCACCTCGTCCTACCTGCTGAACGCCACCTACATCCGGTGGCTCCCGACGGGCCGCATCGAGCGGCCACTCCTCTTCGGTCGGGTCACCACCTTCACCGAGACCCGGTACTACTACGTGTGCCTCATCAGCCTGGGTCTCATGATCGTCGCCGTGCGCGGGCTGCGTCGGAGCCGAGCCGGCCGCGTCATCATCGGGGTGCGGGAGAACGCGCGGGCGGCGCAGTCCTACGGCGTGAACGTCACCGTCGCCCGCCTGACCGCCTTCGCCATCTCGGGGTTCATCGCCGCCTTCGCCGGAGCGGTGTTCGTCCACCACCAACAACAACTCGGCACCTCGAGCTTCTCCGTCGACGAGAGCCGGCGGGCCTTCACCATGGTGGTGATCGGCGGGCTGGGCTCGATCCCCGGCGCCATTCTGGGCGCCATCTTCATCCAGGGCCTCGACTACTTCCGCACGGCGTTCCCCGAGGTGATCCGCCCCTACCTCAGCTTCTTCACGTCCTCGGTCGGGCTGCTGTTCGTGTTGCTCATCATCCCGGGCGGCTTCAGCCAGGTGTTCTACGACATTCGCGACCGAATCCTCCGCAAGATCGCCGATCGACGCGACCTCATCGTGCCGAGCCTCGTCGCCGACATGCGGGCGAAGAGTCCCAGTGGGCTCTCCGTCGAGGCTCCAGTCCTGCAGGCCGAGGAGTCGTCGACCATCGACGTCGGTGACGCCATGGCCGACGCCGCCGCCCACCTCGACGACTTGGGGATCGACGCCAACCCGGGGCCGAAGGCGCCGCCCGCCGGCGACCGTCCGACCGGCGGCGTGGCCACCCTGCCCCGCCGATCGCGAGCCCGGCGCTCGAGCCAGGAGGACGGCGAATGACCGCCACTGCTACGCCCCCTATCGATCCCGTCGATCGCCCCGGCGACGACGACCCCCAGATCGCCGGCCAGGCCTCACGGAAGTTCCGGCTGGCCGACCTACGCCTGCGCAACATCACGGGCGGACTTCCAGCCACGCCGCTCGTCATCCTCTTCGCCCTCAACGCCGTCGACGAACTCGACCGCTCGGCCTTCACCGTGCTCACGCCCGAAATTCGCGACGCCTTCAATCTTGACAACCAGGGCATCTTCACCGTCATCGCCTTGGTGGGAGCCATCTCCTACGGCCTGCAGCCGTTCATCGGCTTCTACGGAGATCGGGCCAACCGGAGCCGGCTGGCCACAGCGGCCGGCGTCGCCCTCATCCTCTTCAGCGTGCTCACCGGCCTGGCGCCGGTGGTGTGGGTACTGATCGTGGCCCGCTGTGGTTCGGGCATCGGTCGCCTCGTGGCCGATCCGACCCACAACTCGCTGCTGGCCGACCACTACCCGCCCGAACATCGAACGAAGGTCTACGGGTTCCATCGCGCCGCCAACTCCGTCGGGCAGATCGTCGGTCCACTCGCCGGTGGGTTGCTGGCGGCGGCCATCGGGTTCCGGGCCCCCTTCCTGATCTTCCCGCTCATCACGGCTGCGGTGGTCTTCTTCGCCGCCGTGAAGCTGCGCGAGCCCGTTCGAGGCCGGTACGAGCGCCTGGCCATGGGGGCCAGCGACGAGGTCGCCGACACCGAAGAGCTGGCACCGTCGTTCGCCGAGAGCTGGCGCATCTGCAACCAGGTCAAGACGCTCCGCCGGATCTGGCTCTCCCTCCCCTTCCTCGCCACCGCCCTCATCGGGCTCGGATCGCTGACGTCGGTGTACTACGAGGACGTGTTCGATCTGGACGAAGCCCAGCGCGGCATCATCGCCGCCTTCGCCGAGCCCTTCCAGCTCATCGGGATCCTCATCGGCATCCCCCTCGCCAACCGGCTGTTCCAGCGAAGCCCGGGCCTGGTCCTCCGCTTCATCGGCGTCTTGGGAGTCCTGAGCGGCATCTTCCTGGGACTCTTCGCCTACGCGCCCAACGTCCCGGTCGCCGTCGCCCTCAACATCTTGGCCTCGAGCGTGCTCGGCGCCCTCGGTCCGGGGATCATCGCTGTGCTGTCGCTCGCCATCCCGCCACGTGCTCGCGGGCTCGGGTTCTCCATCGGATCGCTGTACATCATCCCGGGGTTCCTGATCCTGGTCATCATCGGCGGATTCGCCGACTCGATCGGCATCCGCAACGCCTTGTTGGTGCTGCTGCCGGTGTTCCTCCTCGGGGCCTACATCATCTCCACCGCCGGCGCCTTCGTCGAAGCCGACATCCTCAAGGTCCGGACTTCCGCCTTCGCCCAAGCCGAGGTGCTGGCATCGCGACGTGAGGGCACGGCCAAGTTGCTCCTCGTGAAGGACCTCGACGTCGGCTACGACACCGTGCAGGTCCTGTTCAACGTGAACTTCGAGGTCGACGAGGGTGACATCATCGCCCTCCTCGGCACCAACGGGGCCGGGAAATCCACCCTGCTCAAGTCGATCTCCGGCCTGCTCCCAGCGTCGGCGGGTGCCGTCATCTTCGACGGGATCGACATGACCTACGCCCCGCCGCAGGAGATTGCCGCCCGCGGCGTCGTACAGGTCCCCGGCGGCAAGGGCGTGTTCCCGACCCTCAGCGTCGAAGAGAACCTCAAGATCGCCGGCTGGTTGTATCGCAAGGAGACGGCCTACCTGAAGGAGGCCACCGAGCAGGTGCTGGAGTACTTCCCGGTCCTGCGGGACCGGTGGGACCAGCCGGCGGGCAACCTCTCCGGTGGCGAGCAGCAGATGCTCACCCTTGGACAAGCCTTCATCACCAAGCCGCGCCTGTTGATGATCGACGAGCTCTCCCTCGGACTGGCCCCGATCATCGTCGAGCAGCTCCTCGGCATCGTGCGGGCGATCCGAGACCGAGGAACGACGATCATCCTCGTCGAGCAGTCGGTCAACGTTGCCCTGACCGTGGCCAACACCGCCTTCTTCATGGAGAAGGGCGAGATCCGGTTCAAGGGCCCGACCAAGGAGCTGCTCGAGCGGCCCGACGTGTTGCGGTCGGTCTTCCTCGAGGGCGCTGGGGCCATGAACGACGGCAGCGATGGCCTCGGCAAGAAGAGCAAGGCCGCCACCGCCCGATCGGAAGCCGTCGCCCGCCGAGTGGCCAGCGGTTCAACGTCGGCCGACCTCCTCGACGGTCCGGTCGTCCTCGAGGTCATGGGCCTGACGAAGCGATTCGGCGGGATCACCGCCACCAACGACGTCTCGTTCAAGCTCCACGAGAACGAGATCCTCGGGTTCATCGGACCGAACGGCGCCGGGAAGACCACGCTCTTCGACGAGGTCTCCGGTTTCATCAGCCTCGACGGGGGGCGGGTGTTCCTCGCCGGCGACGACGTCACCGATCTGACGCCCGACGGCCGGGCCCGTCGGGGACTCGGCCGGTCCTTCCAGGACGCCCGCCTCTTTCCGGCCTTGACCGTTCGCGAGACCGTGGCCATCGCCCTCGAACGCCAGGTGGGCATCCGAGACCCCCTGGCCGCCGCCCTCAACCTGCCGGTCGTCGCCGACGCCGAGCGGGTCGTGGCCGAGAAGGTCGAGGAGCTGATCGAGCTCATGGGCCTCGATTCCTTCAGTGACAAGTTCATCGCCGAGCTGTCGACCGGAAGCCGCCGAATCGTCGACCTGGCCTGCATCCTCGCCCATGAGCCGAGCGTGATCCTCTTCGACGAGCCTTCGTCGGGCATCGCCCAGAAGGAGACGGAGGCGCTGGGTCCGTTGTTGCAGCGCATTCGCCAGAGCACGGGGGCCAGCCTGCTGGTCATCGAACACGACATGCCCCTCATTACGGGCATTAGCGACCGGATGATCGCCCTCGACCTCGGTACAGTGGTGGCCAACGGCCCGCCTGACGAGGTCATCAACCATCCGCAGGTCGTGGCGTCCTATCTGGGGACCAGCGAGGACATCATCGCCCGATCTGGCACTCGAACCGTCGAGGCGCCACCACCACGACGACGCCGGCGCACTACCGCCAGCTCCAGCAGCAGCGCTTCCAAGGGGGACCAAACGTGAACAATTGGCAGAACATGACCCTCGGCGACATCGGCCGAGCGGCCTCCCGCTACCGCCCGTTCATCGCCGTCATCGTCGGTGTCCTCCTGCTCGTGGTCGTGCTTCCGGGCCGCCAGGCACCGGATGACTCCCAGGTCTTCGCCACGGGCGCGGGGACCGACGTGGCGACGACCGACGACACCGTCGCCGGTGGTGAGACAACCGTCGACACCACGACCGACGGCGGCACCGTCGAAGGCGCCACCGGTGTGCCTGGCGCCCCCGTGGCGACGGGTGGCGCAACGGGCGCGGCCGCCCCGAAGCCTGGCCAGAAGGTCGCCGCCGGGGCACCGGGTGCGGCGGGGGGGCCGGTGGCCCCGACGGGTGCCGCCCAGGCCGGTACGGGTAACGTGGCCCCGCCGGCCAACCCCGGCGCCGACTGCGACACGACCACGGGCCGCATCATGGTGCCCACCAAGTTCGCTCCCCCCTGCGTGCCCGCCTTCAGCGGGAGCAACGGCGGCAAGACGTGGAACGGCGTGACCGACAAGGAGATCGTCGTCGTCCGATATCGGGCCAAGAGCAACGCCGCACTCGACGCGGCATTGGCCGGAGCCAACGCTTCGGATCCAAAGGAAGACGCCAACGCCACCTTCGGGGCCTACATCGACTACATCAACAAGCACTACCAGCTCTACGGCCGCCAGATCCGGGTGGAGTACTTCGACGGTACGGCCGATGCCACCGACGACAAGCAGGGCCGGGCCGACGCCATTGCCCTCCGCGACAAGGGCGTCTTCCTCTCGGTCGGAGCGGCCAACAACGCCATGGTCGATCAGCTCCGGGCCGACAAGATCATGTGCATCTGCAGCGTGTCGCAGCCCCAGGAGTTCTACGCCGAGCGCTCGCCGTACGCCGGGTACACGACGCTGATGTCCTCGACCCAGGGCTACATCCAACGGTCGGAATACGTCGGCAAGCGCCTCGCCGGTGGCGGTCGCAAGGCCAAGTACGCCGGACTCCGCGATGCCCTCCCGATGAACACCGAAGAGCGGAAGTTCGGCTTCCTCTGGTACGAGACGGCGGACGGGGCCTACAAGTCGGGCGCCGACTTCTTCGCCAAGGAACTCCGCGAGAAGTACGGCGTCGGGCTGGCGGAGTCCATCTCCTACAACGGCTTCCCTGACGTGGCCAAGACCCAGGAGCAGGCCCGGCCGATCATCACCAAGCTCAAGGGGGCGGGCGTGAACAGCGTCATCTTCTCCGGTGATCCCATCGCCCCCGGCATCTTCACCGCCGAAGCGGCCCGCCAGACCTGGCAGCCGGAGTGGATCATCACCGGCTCCGCCCTCGTCGACACGACGCTGTTCGCCCGTACGTACGACAAGGACCAGTGGTCGCGGGCGTTCGGCATCTCCTTCCTCACGATCCGCACGCCGCCGGAGATCGGCGACGCCTTCAATCTCCACAAGTGGCACACGGGCACGGCGCCCCGGGCGAAGAACACCTACGGCGTCATCTATGCCGACCCGTTCATCCTCGGCACCGGCATCCACATGGCCGGCCCCAACCTCAACCCGGGCACGTTCCAACAGGGCCTCTTCGCCTACCCGGTGACCGGCCGAGGGAACGTGACGACGCAGACGATCTCCTACGGCAACCACAAGATCTGGCCCTTCACCGATTACACGCTCTACGACGACGTGACCGAGATCTTCTGGGACAACACCGTCCAGGGCCGGGACGAGGTGGGCAACGAGGGTGTCGGCGCCTACCGCTACGTCGCCAACGGGAAGCGGTACCTGCCGGGTGAGCACGACAAGTCCGATCCGAAGGTGCTGGCCGACGCCGACACCTCGTCGTCGCCATCGATGATCACCGAGCGGCCTCCGAACGAGCGTCCGACGCAGTACGAGCACAAGGCCCACTAGCTCCGCTCAGGAACCGGGCTCCTCGAGGAACTCGAGGGGCCCGGTTCCCTCGGTGGCCATGAGCCTCCGGCCGACGCTCGCCAACTCGTCGGTGGTGAGGGTGCCCCGCAACCTCAGAAAGCGGCCGCCAGGACGCTTGATCCGTATTTCGAGGCCGAGGGCGCTCAGGCGGACCTCGCCCGGTCCGAAGGGCGCAACATCGACGGTCGGCGACCCGGGGTCGACGAGGAACGGGTCCACGCCTTGGAGCGTGCCGCCCTGGTCGATAACGAGGAAGTCGGCTCCGCGCACGAAGACGTCGGCGAAGCTCGTCTCTCGAGATCCCTCTCGGGTCGGATCGGTGAAGTTTTCCGGCTGAGAAGGGATCACGTTGAAGCGGCCAAGACGCTCGAACCCGGCGGGGATGGTCGCGGGGTCGAAGACGAGAAACTCACCAGGCGGCAGGCCCTCGCCCATTCGCCGCACCAGGCCTCCGCCGTCGGCCACCTCGAGCGTGCGCTTGTCGGTGACGAACAGCTCGCCGGGTAGCGCCGGATCCTCCTCGATCTCGGCGGCGATCCGTCTCGAAAGGATCTCGCCCTTGACGACCAGCACCTCCTCGAGCACGAGGCCGGCCGCATCGACGCAGCTGTCGGCGTACTCGGCGGTCGTCGCCGGTACGAACGACGACGCGCTCAGCAGTTGACCCGATCGGTACACCTGGCAAGGACGCCCGAGGACCCGGCGCACCTCTCGGCGCTCCAGGGATCCGGCGGCGATGGCCTGTTGGAGGACAGGGAGGAGGCGGATGTCCGACGGCGCCGCCGACGGCGGGACGCCGATGACGACCGGGTCGGCCCCCTCTGACTGGTTTCGCCGGATGGCGAACGCCCCGATCTGGGTGGACACCTTGGTCGTTCCGGGAGGCGCACCTTTCCAGGTCTCCAGCCGGCTCTCGAAGGGGCGTCGGACCCAGACCTTGTCCGTGCTCAGCGCCGCCTTGGTCCCGGTGAACTCCTCCAGCCGGTAGACGACCCGGTACGTCGCCGGCGTCCGCTCGATGGCCACGGCATCGGTGGCCGGATCGACGACCGAGCCCTCCCGGGTCGCCTTGGCCCTGTCCCCGTCCTCAGCCGGCGACGTGGCGTCGCGCGTGAGAACGATCCAGAGTGCCACCAGCGCCGCCACGAGCCCGGCGACCAACAACAGTCGGTTCCGGAGTCGCACCGCCCGTCGATGGCGCGCCGCCGGCCCCCGCTGCTGCCGCCGCTTCCGGTCCGCCTCGATCCGATTCCGGTGCCGCTCATCCCGGTCCGCCATCAGCAGCCGAACCTACGCGTTGCGGTTGCCCTTGTGGTCGCTGGATCGCGTCGTCGTTGCCCTTGGGGCGACCGCAAAGGCAACTTGAACGCGCAGTGCCGACCGTTCAATCCTCGGGGAAGCGACCGGTGGGCCTGTCGTCCCAGTGGGCCCGCTCGGCCTCGTAGGGCGCTTCGGCGATGACGGTCTCGGCGCCCAGGACCATCGTGGCCCGGCGCTGCGCGTCGTAGGCGGGCCAGTAACCGAGAGCGTCGGTGGTGGGGTTCCCGGTACGGGCGAAGGCGAGCCAGGCGTCTTGCATCTTCTCCGACAGGGCCACGGCCTCGGGGCCGCCGCCGGTGAAGAGTTCGATGCCCGGCGTCGTCAGGGTGCCGAAGACGAAGGGGATCTCGAGGGCATGGCAGGCCCCGAGCAGGCCACCCATGGCCGGCGATTCCCAGGTGAAGAGGTAGTCGAAGACGGTGTCGCCCTGGGCCGCTTGGGCTTCGCACATCCGCAACGAAGGAAGCCGGAACACCCGGTCACTCTCGATGGCCGTCCAGAGTTCGATCGGGGTGAGGTCGTCGCCGCGGTCGGCACGGGCCGCCTTGTAGGCCGCCAGCGCCTCGGCGGCACCCTCACCGACCGTCTTCTCCAGTCGGCGGAGAATGAAGTCCTCGTCGCCGCCGGTGAGCTTGCGGTTGCCGACGACCCACAGCTTCATCTCGTGGAGGTTGGTACCGACGAGCAGATCCTTGCCATGGGCCACGCCGTTGCGGATGGCCGTGAGCGGGTGCTCGGGAAGCAGGCCCCCGTCGATGGTCGGAGCCAGGGCCATGCCGGCGCCAGACTCGGCGGCGGCGGCCTGGAGTTGCGTCTGGGCGTCGAGCAATGCGGCGACGTCGAGATTCCGCAGAGCGCCGACGTCGGCCACGCCGGCGGCCTCGCAGAGCTGCATCGCCGTCGTGGTGGCCGTCTCCATCGGCACACCGTTGGGTCCGCCGCTCTGGGCGATGGCCCGGCGGAACAGGCCCTGCGTCGACGGTGAACCGACCAGGCAGCTCACGCTCATCGAGCCGGCCGACTCGCCGAAGATCGTGACGTTGGTCGGGTCGCCGCCGAAATTGGTGATGTTGGCCTGCACCCACTGCAGCGCCGCCACCTGGTCGAGCAGTCCCCAGTTGCCCGACGCGCCCGACTCCTCGTCGATGAGGTCAGGGTGGGCCAGGAATCCGAGCGCACCGAGGCGATAGTTGAGAGTTACGACGACGACATCACCGCGAGCGGCGAGGTGCTGGCCCCGGTAGAAGGCACCCGATCCCGAGCCGGTGACGAACGCGCCGCCGTGGATCCAGACCATCACCGGACGGGCGGCGTCGTCGCAGCCTGGCGTCCACACGTTGAGGTGAAGGCAATCCTCCGACTGCTCCTCGGGCGTGCCCTGGCCGGCCATGGCCTGGCCCTGGGGCTGGGGCGCGACGAAGCCGAACGTGTCGCAGACCCGCACGCCACTCCACGGCTCGGCCGGCTGCGGTGGGCGGAAGCGGAGCGGGCCGATGGGCGCCCGGGCGAAGGGCACGCCTCGGAAGGCGATCACCTCGCCATCCTCGACCCCCTGCAGCGAGCCCTCTTTGATCTCCACGATGCTCGACATGCGGCTCCCTCTTCGGTCTACGAACGTTCCAGCACGAGTCCGGACCGGCGAACCTTGCCGGCATCATCGCGGACGGGGCCGTCGCTGCGCTCGAACGAGCGCGGGATCTTGTACGAGACCAGTCGTTCCTTCAGGAACAACCGCAGCTCGTCGTCGGTCACCGAGGCCCCCGGCGCCAGCTCGAGCACGGCATGCACCCGCTGGCCCAGGTCCTCGTCCGGAAGCCCGATGACGGCGCAGGAGTGGATGGCCGGGTGCTCGTCGAGGGCCGCTTCGACCTCGGCCGGGTAGATGTTGGCGCCCCCGGCCAGGATCAGGTCGGTACGACGATCGGCCAGGTAGAGGTAGCCCTCGGCGTCCATCGACCCCATGTCGCCGAGCGACTCCCAGCCGTCGTCGTCCTTGCGGGCCTCGGCCCCGAGGTACTGGTACGTCGACCGGCCCTCGGGCGGACGCATCCACACCTCACCGATCTCGCCCGCTGGCAACTCGGCATGGGTCTCGGGGTCGAGGATCTTCATCGTTCCCTCGGCCGGCTTGCCGACCGTGCCCTTGTGGGCCATCCAGTCGGCGCCGCTGATGATGGTGACGCCCTGGGCCTCGGTGCCGGCGTAGAGCTCCCAGATCACTTCCGGGCCCAGCCACAGGATCCAGGCCTCCTTCAACCACGGCGGGCAGGGCGCGGCCAGGTGGAGGATGCCCTTGATCGACGAGAGGTCGTGCGCTGTGCGCTGCTCTTCCGGCAAGCGCCAGATGCGCAGCATCATCGTCGGCACCATCAACAGCCAGTCGACCGAGTACCGCTCGATCAGCTCGAGGCTGGCGGCCGCATCGAAGCGCGGCAACACGATGAGGTGCGAGCCCTTGAACAGCCCGCTCATCGAGAACATGAACGGGGCGTTGTGGTACAGCGGACCCGGCACGAGTTGGGTGCCGTTGGGTTCCATGCCGAACCCGCCAGGCGTCTCCGGATCGGTGACGCCCGGCTGCCCGGACACGATCACCTTCGGGCGACCGGTCGATCCGCCCGACGTCGGCGCCTTGTACGAAGCGGCGGTGCGGTCGGGGAGGATCGGCTCGTCGGATGCGTCGCCGTCGGCCTCGATGACCGTCGTGACGACCAGCGAAGGCTTGGCCAGCGCCACGATCTCGTCGCGCTCACGCTGCGGCAATCGGTACGAGACCGGCTGCGGGGTCGCCCCGAGCTTCCACGCGGCGATGCACGCCTCGTAGAAGTCGATGCCGTTGGGGAGGCCGACGGTGACGAAGTCGCCCTCCTTCACCCCGAGGCGCTCGTACGTCCGAGCGAGGCGGTTGGTCCGCTGCTCGAGCTCGCGCCGCGTGATGGTGATCTCCGGGTAGTCCGGTGTGGACGGGACCGGCATCTGGGTGATGGCGGGCCGATCGGGGTCACGCTCCGCCAACCAGCGGATCGCTTCCCCGATCGGCATTACGGCCATATCAGGCCGTGAACTCGCACTCGCCCTGATCCATGACGGTCACGCCATCTTGGGTCACGGTCCGGTAGATGGCCTTGGTCCCGTCGACCCACATCTGCACAGTGAGCGCGTCGCCGGGCATCACGGGCTTCGAGAACTGGCCCTTCATCATCTTCAGCCGTGCCGGGTCGGAGCCGGCGAGTCCGTGCAAGAGCGCACGACCGGTGAACCCGAGCGTGCCGAGGCCATGGAGGATCGGCTTGGCGAACCCAGCCATGGTGGCGTGCTGGGGATCCGAGTGGAGCGGGTTGCGGTCACCGTTGAGGCGGTACAGGAGTGCCTGGTCGGTGCGTGTCTCGTACGTGATCTCGACATCCGGCTTCGAGTCCGGATAGACGACTTTCTCGACGTTGTCCTCCGGGCCGCCGAACGGCGCCTCGCCCCGAAGGATGATGTGCGACTTGATGTTGAAGAGCGGCTCGTCGGTCTCGGCATCGACCGTCTCGGACTCGCTCCGCACGATGGCGTTCTTGCCCTTCTCGAACAGCCCCAACGTGCGGCCGCGGCTCTTGATCTTCCCCTCGATGGAGATCTCCTTGTGCCACGTGATCGTGCGGCCACCGTCGACGAGGAACGCCGGGTTGAACGTGCCGATGTCGCGCATGCCGCCGCCGGCGCCGCCGAGGATGACCGCCATCGTCGGCAGGGCGCGCTGCTTCACGTCTCGCGAGTTCTCCGTGGTGAATTCCAACTCGAAGCCGGTGGGGTCCGTCGCGCCGGCGCCGACGCCGAGCGAGTAGAGCAGCGAGTCCTTCGAGTTCCACGATCGCTCGTGCCAGTCGGACCACTCGCTGGGGAGCTTCGCCTCAGGGTTGAGGGGCATCGGTCGTCCTCTCTTACTGCATGCCGGTGATGGGAGCGGCCTGCGCAACGAGCTTCGGGACGACGTCGCCGAGCTCGGCCGGGTCCCAGCGGTCGCCCTTGTCCTGCGACGGTCCCGGGTTCCAGCCCTCGGCCACGGCGATGCGACCACCGGAGACGAGGAACGTGCGACCGGTGATCTCCTTCGACTGGTCGGAAGCCAGCCACACGACGAGCGGCGCGATGTTGTCGGCCGACATGCGGTTGAACTCGTCGGCCTTGAGATCCTTGGCTCGAGCGGCCATGCCGCCGAGGTTCTCGGTCATGCGGGTCAGGGCGGCGGGTGCGATGGCGTTGACGGTGATGCCGTAACGGCCGAGCTCGCGTGCGGCGATGATCGTGAACGAGGCAATGCCCGCCTTGGCCGCGCCGTAGTTCGTCTGGCCGGGGTTCCCGAAGATGCCCGACGTCGACGACGTGTTGATGATGCGGGCGTCGACGGTCTCGCCGGCCTTGACCTTCTCCCGCCAGTACGTAGCGGCCCACCGGGTCGGAGCGAACGTGCCCTTGAGGTGGACGTTGATGACGGCGTCCCACTCCTCTTCGGTCATGTTCACGAGCATGCGGTCACGCAGGATGCCGGCGTTGTTGACCAACACGTTGAGGTCACCGAACGTCTCGACGGCCGAGTTGATCAGTCGTTGCGCACCTTCCCAGTCGGCCACGTTGTCGCCGTTGGCGATGGCCTCGCCGCCCATGCCCTTGATCTCCTCGACGACCTCCTGGGCCGGCGAGAGGTCGGAGCCGGAGCCCTCGACCGCGCCGCCGAGGTCGTTGACGACGACCTTGGCGCCCTGGCGGGCGAACTCAATGGCGTGCCCGCGGCCGATGCCACGTCCTGCACCCGTGACGATGACGACCTTGCCGTCGACGATTCCCATTACTTCACTCCTTCGGTAGCTGCTGCTTCCCGGTAGCGGTCGCGCAGCAGGCGCTTGTAGATCTTTCCGTTGTCCTGGCGGGGTAGCTCGTCCACGAAGTCGAGGCTCCGAGGACACTTGAACCCCGCCAGCTTCCCACGACAGAACTCGAGCAATTCCTTGGCCAGCTCGGGGGTGGCTTCGATGCCGGGCTGCAATTCGACCACGGCCTTCACCTCTTCGCCCCACTCGCTGTTGGGGATGCCGATGGTGGCGGCGTCGCCGACGGCCGGATGCTCGAGGAGCACGGCGTCGACTTCGGCCGGATAGATGTTCACGCCGCCCGAGATGATGAGGTTGGCGGTGCGATCGGTGAGGAAGAGGAAGCCGTCGGCATCCATGTAGCCCATGTCGCCGAGGGTGAAGTACTCGCCGCGGAAACTGCCCTTCGTCTTCTCCGTGTCCTTGTAGTACTCGAAGCGCGACGCCTCAGGCGCCTTGATGTAGACGAGCCCGACGGTGTCACGAGCGACCTCGACTCCCTCTTCGTCGCCGATGATCACCTGGCCCTCGCCGAAGGGTTTGCCGACGGTGCCGGGCTTGGAGAGCCACGTGGCCGAGTCCACGAACGAGCCGACGCCCTCGGTGGCGGCGTAGTACTCGACGACGACGGGACCGAGCCACTCGATGAGGGCCTGCTTCACCGGCACGGGGCACGGCGCGGCGCCATGCAGCACGTGGCGCAGCGAGCTCGTGTCGTACTTGGCCCGCACGTCCTCGCTCAGCGAGATGAGCCGGTGGAACATCGTCGGAACCATGTGAGTGTGGGTGATCTTGTGCTCGGCGACGAGGCGCAGCGCTTCCTCGGCATCCCACTTCTCCATGAGCACGACACCGACGCCGAAGGCGAGCGGCGCCGCCAGGGAGAACGCCAGCGGGGCGGCGTGGTACAGCGGACCGGTGCAGAGGTGCACGTCGTCGCCACCCTCCACGTAGCCGTAGATGTTGACGGTCGCCGTGGCTGCCGCCGCCGCGGCCGTTCCGGCGGCGGCGGGCGGTCGGTAGACGCCCTTGGGTCGACCGGTCGTGCCCGAGGTGTACAGCATGGTCGACCCCGGCGTGGCGTCCTCGATGTCGCTCGTGTCCTCGGCGGCCAAGGCCGCGTCGTAGTCCTCAAAGCCTTCGATCGAGCCTCCGGAGGCGAGCAACACCTTGCACTTGGGAGCCAGCGCAGCTGCGCCCTTCGCCGCTTCGGCCAGGGAGGCGTCGGCGACGATGGCCTTCGCCTCGCAGTCGTCGACGATGTAGCCGGCCTCCTCGCCCGTGAGGTGCCAGTTGATCGTCGTCATGCGGAGGCCGGCCCGCAGGCAGGCCGCCCACGTCTCGACGAAGGCCGGCCCGTTGGTGCAGATGAGGGCGACCGAGTCGCCGTTCTGCAGGCCGCGCCGGCGCAGTGCCCGCGCCACCTGGTTCACGCGTGCGTTGAGCTCGCCGAAGGTCCGATCGCCGGTCGGCGAGATGATCGCCTTCTGGTCGGGGATCTGCTCGGCCCACCACGAGAGGGTGAGCCCTTTGGCCGCCAGTTCGGCGCGCCGGTTCGGGTCGGTTGCCGTTTCCGTCTGTGCTGTGGATTCGCTCGCAAGCTCGCTCATGCCAACGCCTCCGCCGCTGCCTGCTCGGCCTTCGCCTTCTTGGCCGCTTCGCTGTCCGGCTCCTTGGGGAGGCCGAGCACGCGCTCGCCGACAATGTTGCGCTGCACCTGGGCGGTCCCGCCCCAGATGGTGTTCGAACGGGTCGACAAGAAGTTGGCCTGCCACTTGTCCGGCTCGTACACGGACGGGTCGCCAGAGCCGTCCGCCATCACCATCGAGTCGGCGCCACGGATGTTCATGACGATCTCGGCGAAGCGCGAGGAGTACTCCGACCAGAACATTTTGTTGATCGACGCGCCCGGACCCGGCTCTTTCTTGGCCACGACCTCGCTCAAGGTCTTGAGACCGTTGAAGCGCATGATCTCCACGTGGGTGAAGGCCCACGCCAACTGCTGGCGCACGACCGGGTCGGTGGTCTTGCCGTACTTCCTAGCCACCTCGACGGCGTCCCAGAACCCCTTGGTGAACTGCACGTGCTGGGTCGTGGCGTTGCCGCCCCGCTCGTTGCCAAGCGTGGTCATCGTCACTCGCCAGCCGTTGTGAAGTCCGCCGATCACGTTGAACACCGGCGCCTTGGCGTCGGTGATGAAGGTTTCGGTGAAGTGGCTGCCGCCGGTCGGCTGCTTGATCGGCCGCAACTCGAACCCGTTCGACGAACCGTCCTCTTGGAACATCGGCGTGAGGATGTAGCTGATGCCCTTGTGCTTCGGCGCATCCGGATCGGTGCGGGCGAGACAGAACATCATGTTCGCCTGCTGTGCGCCCGAGGTCCACACCTTCTGGCCGGTGATGATGACCTCGTCGCCGTCGACGACGCCCTTGGTCTTGAGGCCGGCGAGGTCGGACCCGGCGTCGGGCTCGGAGAAGCCCTGGCAGTAGCGATCGGTGCCGTCGATGATGCGCGGCAGGAAGTAGGCCTTCTGCTCATCCGTGCCCCACACGATGATGGACGGACCGACGAGCCACTCACCCATGCCGCGGGTGACGCGGGGGACGCCGACGCGGGCGAACTCCTCGTTCATCACCGCGACCTCGATGCCGGTGAGGCCTTTGCCGCCGTACTCCTGGGGCCACGACACGCACATGTAACCGGCGGCGTACAGCTTGTCGGTCCAGTCCTTCACCGCCCCCTGGTTGGCGCCGAAGCTGGCCCGCTCGGCGTCGACGCCGACGAGCTCTTCCGGCAGGTTGGCCTCGAGCCACTGGCGCAACTCGTCACGGAACCTCTGGGCCTCGGGACCGAGGTCGATCTCCATCGTCATGTTGCATCCTTCAGTTCGAACTGCGGGAGGTGGCGCCCATCGCTGAGCGCTTCCCAGGTGAGTTGGACGGGGCGACCGACGGTGGCGTCGTAGGGCTCGCAGTTGATGACGTTCGACATGAGGCGGATGCCGTCCTCGAGCTCGACGAGGGCGACGACGTACGGCACCTTGTCGGCCATCATCGGGTTCGCCGGCTTCTCCTGGACGGAGGCGGCGTAGATCGTTCCCTGGCCCGTCGACTCCCGCCACGACAGCGAGTCCGACGACAAGCACTGCGGGCAGACCTCGCGGGGATAGAAGATCGCGGCGTTACAGGCATCACAACGTTGGATCAGGAACCGCTGATCCTTGGTCGCCTCCCAGAAGGCCTCACTGGCCTCGCCCGCCGGCGGCTCGAACCGGGTCTTGACAACATCGCTCACAGGGTGGCCTCCGTGCCGAGAACGGCGGTCGACATGCAGGAAAGGACCATCCCCGAACCGTGGGCGATGGCGATGTTTGCATCCTCGACGTTGCGGGGCCCGCACTCGCCGCGGAGCTGGCGGACGGCCTCGACGACGAGGAACATCCCGTACATGCCGGGGTGGGTGTAGCTGAGCCCGCCGCCGTTGGTGTTCATGGCGAACGTGCCGCCGGGGCCGAGGTTCGTCGACTCCACGAACGGACCGCCCTCACCCTTCTCGCAGAACCCGAGGTCCTCGAGGTGGAGCATGGCTGTAATGGTGAAACTGTCGTAGCCCATGAGGACGTCGACCTCGCTCGGCTTGATGCCGGCCATCTCGAAGGCCTTGGGGCCTGAGATGGCGCCCGGCGTGGTGGCCAGGTCGGGCATCTGGCTGATCATCATGTGCGTGTGGGCCGTGGCCGCACCGAGCACGTAGGCCGGCTTCTTCTTGAGATCCTTGGCCCGCTCGGCCGTCGTCACGATGAACGCTCCACCGCCGTCGGTGACGAGGCAACAGTCGAGGAGGTGCAGCGGCGACGCCAGCATCGGGCTGTTCATGACGTCGTCGATGGTGATCGGGTCTTGATAGCGGGCCCGGGGGTTGAGCGACGCCCACTCGCGGGTGTGCACGGCGATCTTGGCCAGCTGCTCGCTGGTCGTGCCGTACTGGGCCATGTGCCGGCTGGCGGCCAGGGCGTAGGAGCCCTTCGGCGCCTGCAGGCCATAGGGCATCTCCCACTCGGCCATCGGGTTGGGTCCCATCATCCCGGGCGGCGGGCCGCCGCGGCCCCGGCCCTTCTTGCGGTCGGCTCGAGGTGTCTGGGCGAAGACCACGGCGACGCACTCGGCCAGGCCGTTGGCCACGGCGCTGGCGGCGTGCTCGAGGAAGACCTCGAACACCGAACCACCGGTCATCGTCGAGTCGGTGTAGGTGCAGTTGATCCCGAGGTACTCGGCAAAGGCCATCGAATTCTGGCTGTGACAGATGCCGTCGATGTCGCTCAGCTGGAGGCCGGCGTCGTCGAGGGCCTCCTTCAACATGGCCACCTCGAGCGCCCGGCCGGTGAGCTCGAGCTCACCTGTCGGCGACACGGCATCGGCAACTCCGACGACCGCGGCCTTTCCACGAAGTCCGCTCAACTGTGCTCCCCCTGGTGCTCGATGGTGTGGCCGGGCGTACTTGACCCACCGGTCAAGTTTTCTAGTTGGCGCACCCCGGAACGGTCAAGCTTCGGGACTCGAATCTTTTCCGAAGGGCTTGATTTCCCGCCTCTTCATCCCGCCAGAAGTAGGAAGGAGCCCGTGAGAACGGCGACGCTCGGTTCTTCGGCTCCACCGGCGACCGCATCAGCCCAGTCCTAATCGTTCCGTGAAGGTTGACCGACCCTCCAGGGCAGTCAACCTTCACAGAAGCAGGAATCGGAGGACCCGACGGGCGACGTCCTCGGGCTGGCGACGCAGGGTGTCGGGCGCAAACCGGCGAAGCTCCCACCCCGCCGACTTGATGTCATCCTCCCGGAGGGTGTCGGCGGCGTGGGCCCGGCTGTCGGCGTGCACCTCGAGCCCGACGAACTCGACGAGTTTCCTGCGAGCCGGCCAGGCGAAATCGACGCAGGCCTTGGCGCCGCCGGGCAGGTCGACGAGCAACTGTCGGACTGGCTCCTCGATGCCCGCTTCCCGGAGGCACCGGAGGAATACCACCTCTCCGTCGCTGCCCGGCGGACGTCCGCCTTCGGCGTAGAGCGCGACGACCTCGCGCAGTCGGCGGGTGCCCCGGCGGCCCTTGCCCCCGTGCTGTTCCAGGTAGATCTCGCATTTTCCCGGCGACGTCAGATTGCGCCGCCAGGCCCAGGCGAAAGCTTTTTCGGTGACGACCGGCGGGGTCACCGTGGCGGACTCGAGCAGTCCCCGCTCGACGGACGACACGGTGATGCCATCGACGACGGATGTCGGCTCGATCCGTCTCGACCGATGGACGATCACACCCTGTGGCTCGGGCCGACCGTCGTACGGAACGACCAGTTCGACGGGCGCCCTTCGTATCCCGTCCATCCCCCACACCACGAGCGCGCAGCGGTGCGAGGCTTCCGCCCCCTCGCCGGCGGCGAGGATCGCGCCGCGCACTCGTTGGTGCCAGGTCGGCGGCGCAGCCCCGAGGAGGTAGACGCCCGGGTGCAACAACTGCCACCGTCGCGCCGTCAGGCGGACGACGATCGACCGGTCCGTTCCCCCACACACCAGAACATCGCCCCGGGTGAAGACGTCGTCGGTCCGAGCGGCGATCGCCGCGATCCGGATGTCGAGCGGATGCATGACCCACCCTCTTCTACGGGTGAGACAGCCACCGCTCCTGATCCGCCAACCACGGTTCTGTGAAGGTTCGCTGCCGTAGGGGGGCAGGAAACCTTCACAGAACGGTGCCGGGTGCTAGCCGGTGGTGACGGGGAGTTGGGATTCGATGGCGGCCACGAGGGTCTCGTCGAAGGGCTTCACCACCGGCGAGAAGCGGGCCACGACCTCGCCCTCGGGTGAGAGGAGGAACTTCTCGAAGTTCCAGCGGATGTCGCCGTCGGCGCCCTCGGCGTCGGCCATCTTGGTCAAGACGTCGTAGACGGGGTGGCGGTTCTCGCCGTTGACGTCGAGCTTCTCGTAGAGCGGGAAGGTCACGCCGTAGGTCATCGAGCAGAACGTCTGGATCTCCTCGGCCGAACCCGGCTCCTGGCCCCCGAACTGATTGCAGGGGAAGCCGACGACGGCGAATCCCCGGCCGGCGTACTGCTCGTGGAGCTTCTCGAGGCCCTCGTATTGGGAGGTGAGCCCGCACTTGGAGGCGACGTTGACGACGAGGACGGCCTTGCCCTTGTGGTCAGCCAGCGAGGTCTCGTCACCGGTCAGGGTCTTCAGGGGGATCTCGTACAGGGCGGACATGTCCTGTTTCTACGTCCAGGGCACCCCGTCCATTCCCGGGCGGCCTGGTAACGTGGACCATTCGGGCAGGCCACAGGGGCCGCCCGCGGGTCACCTCACCCAAGCGGCTGATCGTCGAGACCAGCGTCGCCCCGAGGCGACCCTCTCCGACAGCCACACAAAGGACCCATCCAGAATGACCGCCACCTTCGAGGCGCTCGGCGTCTCCGCCGATCTCATCGAGGAGCTGTTGAGCCAGGGCATCGACGCCCCGTTCGCCATCCAGTCCCTCACCATCCAAGACGCCCTCGCCGGCAAGGACGTCTGCGGCAAGGCCAAGACGGGCTCCGGCAAGACGCTCGGGTTCGGCCTCCCGCTCATCATGCGGACCGAGAAGGCCGAGCCCAAGAAGCCCCGGGCCCTCGTTCTCGTGCCCACCCGCGAGCTGGCCGTGCAGGTGCGGGCCGTCATCGCCCCGCTGGCCGAGGTGCAGGGCCTCACCACCCTCGCGGTGTACGGCGGGGCCCCGATGGACCGCCAGATCAAGGCCCTCCAGCGCGGCGTCGACATCATGATCGCCACGCCGGGTCGTCTGATCGACC
>JBKJKM010000257.1:0-3500 GCA_046597375.1 Acidimicrobiales bacterium
GCGTACCCCTCATAGGTGACGGTCTCGTACTTCACCCCCTCGAGCGCACCACTCCCCCGCTTGATCGCCTTCTGGATCGTGTCGAGCGGCACCGAGGCCGAACGCGCCTTCTGGTACATCGTCCGCAGCGTCGGGTTCATCTCCGGATCGCCGCCGCCTTCGCGTGCGGCAACCTCGACCTGACGGATCAGCTTGGCGAAGAGCTTGCCGCGCGTTGCGTCGGCTGCCCCCTTCTTGTGCTTGATCGTCGCCCACTTGGAATGTCCGGACATGTCAGGAGTCTCCCTCTTTTTGGGCTAGCGCAGAAACAACTGGTGGATGCGCAAGTCATTCGAGAGTTCGGGATGGAAGGCGGCCACGAGGATCGATCCGGAGCGGCACAACACCGGGTGTCCGTCCACGGATGCGAGCACCTCGACATCGGCACCGACGCGCTCGACGAATGGCGCCCGGATGAAGAGCGCATCGAAGAGTTCGCCTTCGACCCCATCGACGTGCAGCGCGGTCTCGAACGAGTCGACCTGGCGGCCGAAGGCGTTGCGGCGCACGGTCAGGTCGATGGCGGCGAAGAAGCGTTGGTCGGACCGCCCGTCGAGAACCTCGGCGGCCAACAGGATCATCCCGGCGCACGTGCCGAAAGCGGGCATGCCGTCAGCCAGGCGGTCGGCGATCGGGTCGAACAGCCCGGTCGACTCCAAAAGGAGCGACATCGTGGTCGACTCGCCGCCGGGCAGCACCAGGGCGTCGACTCCCGCGAGGTCCTGCGGCGCTCGCACTTCGACGGTGTGCGCGCCCAGGTCGCGGAGCGACGAGACGTGCTCGCGCACAGCGCCCTGGAGGGCCAGAACCCCGACCTTCATCGGCGCCCGTCCCGCAAGGTCACCAACCGCGCTCGGCCAACTTGAGGTCGACCGAGTTGGCGTCCTCACCGCGCATGGCGTCGCCGAGGCCCCGGCTCACTTTGGCCACGATGGCGGCATCCCGGAAGTGCAACGTCGCTTCGACGACGGCCGCCGCCATGCGGGCCGGGTTCTCGCTCTTGAAGATGCCAGAACCGACGAACACGGTCTCGGCGCCGAGCTGCATGACCAGTGCGGCGTCGGCCGGGGTGGCGCTGCCGCCAGCGCAGAACAGCGGCACGGGGAGCTTGCCGGTCTCGGCGATCTCCTGGACGAGGGCGACCGGCGCTTGGAGGGTCTTGGCCCAGCCATAGAGCTCGGCCGAGTCGGCCTGCCCAACGCGCTTGATGTCGCCCAGAATCTGGCGGAGGTGCCGCACGGCGTGCACGACGTCGCCCGTTCCGGCTTCACCCTTCGACCGGATGAGCGCCGCACCCTCGGAGATCCGCCGAAGCGCCTCGCCGAGGTTGGTGGCCCCGCACACGAAGGGAACGGTGAAGTCCCACTTGTCGATGTGGTGGAGCTCGTCGGCCGGCGTGAGCACCTCGGACTCGTCGATGTAGTCGACGCCCAACGCCTGGAGCACCTGCGCCTCGGCGAAGTGACCGATGCGCGCCTTGGCCATGACCGGGATGGTCACGGCCGCCTTGATGCCCTCGATCAGCGCCGGGTCGCTCATACGGGCCACGCCGCCGTCACGCCGGATGTCGGACGGCACGCGCTCGAGCGCCATCACGCTCACGGCTCCGGCGTCCTCGGCGATCCTCGCCTGCTCGGCATCGACCACGTCCATGATCACGCCGCCACGGAGCATCTCGGCGAGGCCCCGCTTTACTCGATCGGTTCCAGTACGGCGGGCGTCGGGGGTCGTGTCGGCCATACGACGCAGTCTACGAGCGGGCTCGGATTAGCTGACGGAGACCGGGGCCGAGGTGGGGGCCAGGGCGATCATGGTCGGGCCCGCCAGCACCTTGATCGGCGTCCCGGCCGCGTCGGTGAACACCGTCATGGCCTCGGCCGACGGCTTCGACCAGCGCGCCGCGACCTGCTTGCCACCGGAAAGCACGATGGCGTCGCCGCTCCCCACCACGACCGCCTCGTCGACTGGGTTCTTGGCCGAGTCGTTGTAGCCGACGCCCCGATAGGGCACCTTCTGAATGACGACGTTGGCGAATGTCAGGCGCGTTCCGTCGGACAAGAGGTGGGGCGAGCCGTTCGTGGACCGTAGCCAGGTGCCCGTAGGCGCGTCCCACTCGAATCCCCCCGTGGTGCGCCCGCCGTAGTTGATCGACGCCTTGGTGGCCGGCACGGCGCCGGCCGGGGCGAAGGCCTCGCCCTCGGTCAGGAACGAAAAGGCGGCGGCCGGTCCGCGAGGGTCCTTCCCGGCCTCCTTGCGGAGCCGAGCGGTGGCGGCGAACGTCGCGAACGGACGGCGCTTGCCCTTCGGGTAGGTGAACGGCGCCGAGCCGCCTCGCTCGGACACGACCGCCACAGGGGCACCCTTGAGGCGGTTGAGGGTGAAGGCCACGCCGTCGGAGAAGACGAAGACCCCGCCGAAGGCCGAGACCACCGACCGGTCGGTCGTGCGAAGGGAACGGATCGGGCCGACGAGCTCGGAATCCTGGCTCTGATAGACGGCGATGAAGCGGGTGACCCCGCCCTCGACCTTCTCCTCATAGATGATGTCGGCCTTTTCGAGTCCGGCCTGGGGCCGCCCGTCCGGGGAGTTGTCGACCTTGATGCTGACGGCCGGCCGCGCCACGGCCCCGGGATCAATCGGTCGGCCAGTGAGCGGCGCCGGCGCCTGGGGCGGGGCGGTGGTGGTCGTCTCCTGGGCATCCTCGTCGGCTACGAGGTCGGCCGCGGCCTCCGTTGCCTTGGAGTCGCCGGAGTCACTCCCTCCGCAAGCCGCGAAGACGAGCGAGGACGCGAGGAGGAAGGCGGCCCAGGGCCGCCGGGCGGAACCGTTCATCAAAGCAGGGCGGCGTCGCCGGGCTTGGGGAGCTCGAGCCAGGTCTGCCCGGGGGTCAACTTGATGGGCTGGCCAGCGCTGTCGAGGTAGGTCGTGGGCGCCTCGGTCGCGGGCTTGTTCCAGGTGCCCTTCACGATCTTGCCGTCACTGAAGGCCCACATCTCACCCGTGCCGACGAGTTCGGCCTCCGGGACGATGGTGTTGGAACGGTCGCGCTGGCCGGTGTCTTTGTAGGGCACGAACTGCACGACGACGTTCTTCGGTTGGACGGCACCGCCACCGGCATCGACGTGCTCTGAACCGTTCTGGGTGCGGCGCCACGTGGACGAGCCCGCATCCCACTTCCACTCCACCGCCGTCAGGACCTTGTCCCGCCACTCCATCTTCACCCCGGGAACGGGATCGCCGGCCGACGGCTGGCCCTCGGCGCGATAGGCGAAGAGCGGCGGCGGCGGGGCGGCGCCGGCGGGCGCCTTGGCGAACAGGTCGGCCATGCGGGCCCACAGGTTGTAGGTGGCGGGGCGGCCATCCTTGCGGAAGTAGGCACCCGGTTTGGCCCCCTGGCCGACGTTCACCAGGGGCGCCTTGTCGTCCAGACCCTGTAAGGTGGCATTGGCCCCCGAGTAGAC
>JBKJKM010000045.1:0-18707 GCA_046597375.1 Acidimicrobiales bacterium
GTTGCGGTGGCTGGAACGGCACTGCCGCTCGTGCCACGCCCGCAAGACCCGCCTCGGGTGGGCGCTCGTCGACGGGCATGGCAAACGGCCACTCGTCCCACCCGATGACCCCAGACACCCACGCCACCAACCACGACAGACCCGAGCGGGGTGACACGCCCTCGGTGCTCGGCCCCGGGCCGAAGGTCGGTCATCGGTGCCAAGAGGAGGGGTGGTCGAAGAATCGGCGATCTCGGCGCGCGATGGGCGGTGGAGTCGGCACCCGTTGCGGGTTCAGATGGCGGGGCGGTGGTGGGCGCTGTCGGCGTGGTGGTCGACGGTGCCGTCGTGTCCGCAGGGGTCGGCGTGGATGGTGGCGTCACTCAGGCGGGGGAGTTGATGCAAGAGCTCGTGGCGGGCCACCTCGGTGATGCGGTGGCTCTCCGCGAGGGGTCGGTCCTGGTCGATCACCACGTCAGCCTCGGCGTGAAGGGTGTGGCCGATCCAACGGAGCCGCACACGACCGACGGATTCCACGCCTGGCACGCCGCCCAGTACCGCTTCGGACCGTTCGACGAGATCGGGGTCGACGGCGTCCATGAGACGGTGCAGTACCTGTCGAGCGGCGCTGCGCAACACCACCAGGATGGCCACGGTGATCACGAGGCCGATGAGCGGATCGGCCCGATCGAAGCCGAGGCCGACGCCGATGGCGCCGACGACCACGGCCAGGGAGGTGAGCCCGTCGGTGCGGGCGTGGAGGCCGTCGGCCACCAAGGCGGCGGACCCGATCCGTCGCCCGACACGAATGCGGTATTGCGCCACCGCCTCGTTCCCGAGGAAGCCGACGATGCCAGCGCCGGCCACCGCCACCAGGTGCTCGACCGGCTGCGGGTCGAAAAGTCGACGGATCGACTCGTAGCCGGCGAAGAGGGCGGAGAGGGCGATGGCCAGCACCACGAAGATGCCGGCGAGGTCTTCGGCCCGGCCGTAGCCGTAGGTGTAGCGACGGGTCGGCAGGCGGCGCCCGAGGAAGAAAGCGATGCCGAGTGGGACAGCCGTGAGTGCGTCGGCGACATTGTGGAAGGTGTCGCCGAGGAGGGCGACGGAGCCGGTGTAGACGACGACGAAACCCTGGGCTACCGACGTGAGACCCAGCAGGAACAAGGAGAGCACCAGCGCCCGCACGCCGTCTCGACTGGCCTCGAGCTCGGCATCGACCTGGTCGACGGCGTCGTGGGAGTGCGGCGCCAACGTGTGGCGCAGCCAGGCCAGGAAACCACTACCGCCGGCGTGGTCGTGACCCGCCCCGTGACCCGCCCCGTGACCCGGCTCGTGACCGTGCCCGTCGTCGGGCCCGTGGTCGTGGTGCGCGTCCTGGTCGGCCATGCGTTGGGTCTACACCGGCCTCGGGCGGAATGGTCGCCACGGCCGGCTCGTTGCACCGATCGGTATGGACCTTCGTCGGCGGCTCGGGCTCCTCCTCCCCGGCACCCGAGAGCGGCGTCGTCAGATCGTCGACCACGCCGAGGCTTGGGACCGGTCGAACCGATCGGCGGAGCAGGACACTCCGGGAGGACCGGTCTGGGTCGTGCTGGGGGACTCGACGGCGCAAGCCATCGGCGCCACCGCCCCCGATCGCGGCTACGTCGGTCTGGTGCGCGCCTGGCTCGAGCAGCGCGATGCCAGACCGTGGCGGGTACGGAACCTGTCGGTCAGCGGGGCGCGGGCGGCCGATGTCGTCAGCGTCCAGCTCCCGCTGGTCGAGGCGGTCCGCGCCGACCTGGTGTCGTGTGCCATCGGCGCCAACGACCTCCTCCGGCGCTCCCGTGACCTCGAGCTCCGGCTGGCCACCATCGCCGGCGCGCTTCCCCCAGGCTCGCTCCTCGCCAACCTGCCGCGGGGCCTTCGTGAAGGTGACGCCACCCGCGTGAACGCCCGCATCGCCGCCCTCACGGCCGACCACGGTCTCCGGCTCGTCGACCTGTGGTCGGTCACCGGCCCACCCTGGCGAGGCAAATACGCCGCCGACATGTTCCATCCGAGCGACCTCGGCTATCAGGACTGGGCCAACGCGTTCATCGACGCAGCCCGGACGTAAGCTCACCGCCGCTCCGAGCCGTCCCGAGCCCGGGTCGGGGGTCGGAAAGCGACCGGACCGGATGGAGCTGCCCCGTGGTTGACGTCTCGACGCAGGCCGAGGAGAGCGTCGACCCCGGCACGCCTCGGGCGCCGACACGTGGTGACCAAGTCCGGTTGCTCGGGCTGAGCTTCGTGATGCTCTTCGTGGAACTGGCGCTGATCCGTTGGTCGGGTTCGAACGTCATCCACCTGTCGTACTTCTCGAACTTCGTCCTTCTCGGCAGCTTCCTCGGCATTGGCATCGGCTTCCTGCGTGGCGATCGCCGGCGCGACCTGTTCCCGTACGCCGCGCCTGCGCTGGCGCTCCTGGTCGCCTTCGTTCGCTTCTTTCCCGTCGACGTCCGGGTCACGGGTGGCAGCACGCTGCTGTTCTTCTCGACCGGCAACATCGCCAGCACCGGACCGCCACGGTGGATCACGCTGCCGGTGCTGTTCCTCGCCGTCGCCGCCGCCTTGGCCTGCTTGGCCCAGGGCGTCGCTCGCGCGTTCTCGAAGTTCGAGCCGCTCGAGGCCTACCGCTGGGATGTGGTCGGCAGCATCAGCGGCATCGTCGCCTTTTCGGCCCTCTCGTTCCTTCGGGCGCCGCCGGTTGCGTGGGGCGTTATCGCCGCTGCCGCCCTCATCGCCTTGCAAGCCCCGCGCACCACCTGGGCCGCCGTCCGCACCATCGTCCCGCTAACCGTGGTGGTCGTGGTGCTGGCCCTCGAGAGCTTGGGCACCGGATCGAGCTGGTCGCCCTATTACAAAGTCACCCTCGAGCGCGAGCCCGACATCATCTCGGTGAACGGGGTGCCCCACCAGGTCATGCTGCCGACCTCCACCGGGATCTTCTACGACGAGGTCTACGACCGGCTGCCGCCGGGGCCGGTCGGTGACGTGCTCATCATCGGCGCCGGGAGCGGCAACGACGTAGCCGTCGCCCTCGACCACAGTGCGACGCACGTGGATGCCGTCGAGATCGACCCACGCATCCAGGAGATCGGCGCCGACCTCCACCCGGATCGTCCGTACGACGATCCCCGCGTGGACGTCCACATCGGTGACGGTCGCGCCTTCCTGCAGCAGTCGACCGACACCTACGACCTCATCCTCTTCGCCCTCCCGGATTCGATCACGCTCGTCTCCGGGCAGTCGTCGCTACGCCTCGAGAGCTTTCTCTTCACGACCGAGGCGGTCGAAGCCGTACGGGAGCGGTTGCGGCCCGAGGGCACCTTCGCCATGTACAACTACTACCGAGAGCCCTGGCTGGTCGACCGCTTGGCTCGAACCGTCGAGGAGGTCTTCGACAACGAGCCGTGCGTCGACATCGGCTCGCGCCAGGAGCTCTTCGCCTCGATCTCGGCCAGCGTCGACGCCGATCGGTTGCAGTGCGTTGCGGCCTACGTGCCGGCCGGCGTGGTGCCGGATCCGGCGACCGACGACCACCCGTTCCCGTACCTTCGCAACCCGGGCATCCCCGGCTTCTACCTTGCGGCCATCGGCCTCATCGTGGCCGTCTCGCTGATCGCCGTGCGGGCCTCGTCGGGCCCGTTCCGGCGCATGGCGCGTTACGCCGACCTGTTCTTCATGGGTGGCGCGTTTCTCCTGCTCGAGACGAAGCACGTCGTGCAGTTCGCGCTCCTCTTCGGGACGACCTGGTTCGTGAACGCGCTGGTGTTCGCCGGGGTGCTCCTCAGCGTGCTGGCTGCCATCGAGGTGGCGCGGCGGTTCACCCCGCGTCGACCGACTCTCCTCTACGTCGCCCTGTTCGTGGCCCTCGCCATCGCCTGGGTCGTTCCATCGGGGGCGTTGCTGTCGCTGCCGGCGGCGCCGCGGTTCGCCGCCGCCGTCGCCCTCGCCTTCGCGCCGATCTTTCTCGCCAACCTGATCTTCGCCGAGCGCTTCCGAGACGTGAGCCATGCCACCGAGGCCTTCGGCGCCAACTTGCTCGGCGCCATGCTCGGCGGCGTGCTCGAGTACCTCGCCCTGCTTGTCGGCTACCGCTCGCTCCTGCTGCTCGCCGCCGCGTTGTACGGCTTGGCCTTCGCTGTCGGACGCTCTCACCTGCGGGCCCTCGCTGCCGCCCGCTCGTAGTCCGGGGTCGCGCCGGCCGTTGCTCCTTGCCGCCGGGATCGTTCTCGTGCCGGTCGTCCTCCTCGCCGTGGTGGCGCTGGCGGACGGCGCGCCGGCACCGGCGGGCGACGTCGGTCTGATCGAGCTCCGGGTGCGCGACGTCGGAACCTTGCGAACCCCACTGCTCGGCTCCTACAGCCGCTTCGGCTACAACCAACCCGGTCCTGCGCTGCTCTGGACCCTGGCCGTGCCGTACCGGTTGCTCGGTGGCCGATACGCCGGTTTGGAGCTCGGCTCGCTTGCCATCGCGGCGGCGTCGTTCCTGGCCGTTCTCTGGGTCGCGTGGCGCCGGGCCGGTGCCCTCGGTGTGGCCGGGACCGGCGCGGTGCTGGCGCTGTTCATCCGGGGCGTTGGCCCAGGGTGGCTCGACCCGTGGGAGCCACACGTTCTGGCGCCGGTGGGGCTGGCCGTGCTGATTATGGCGGCCGACACGGTGGCTGGTCGGGCTTGGTCGCTGCCGTTGGTGCTGGGAGGCGCGTCGTTCATTGCGCAGGCGTGGGGGACGATGCTCGTCTTTGCCGTCGCCCTCGGCGCCTGGTCGGCGGCCGCCGTGGTGGCGGCCGCGCGGCGTTCTCCGGCGGCGCGGCGCAGCCTGGCGGTGTCGAGCGCCACGGTGTTGGCGTTGTGGGCGCCGGCCATCGTCGAACAGGTGCGACGGGAGCCGGGCAACCTCGTCACCATGTATCGCACCCTCGGCGGTGGGGGAGCGAAACTCGGGACCGCCGACGCGTGGCGGGCCGTGGCCGTCGAGCTCGGGCACCGGCCGACGTGGGTGGGTTTCGAGCTGGCGCTCGACGGGTTCTCGCCGATCGTCGACCTCGATGGGTCGCCAGCGCTCCCGGTGGTCGGTCTGGCGGCGATGGTCGCTCTGGCCGTCGCCATCACGCGTCGCTGGCGAGGCGCGTCCGCACTGGGGGCGACGGTGGCCGTCGGCGTGGCGGCGGCGTGGTGGTCGCTGACCCGCCTGATCCCTCCGCTCTACCTCTGGATCCCGCAGTGGCTGGGGCTGCTCGGCGCCGCCGCCGTGCTCGCCGTCGGCGCCACGGTTGCTCGCCTCGTGCCGGACCATGTCAGGCGACGCGCCGTCCCCGCCCTCTTCGTGGTGACGGCGGGCCTCGGCGTGGCCTCGAGCGTGGCTGCGGTGGGCGACTGGCGGGAGCCCGACCGGCTCCGCGACGCGATCACCGAGCTCGCCGGGCCCGGGGCGGCGGCGCTGGCCGGCGAGGACGAGCCCGTACTGGTGCGATCGCGGCTCCACGTCGAACAGGCGCTCGGGAGTGAGGACGTGGCGCCCGAGGTGCTGGTCGGCGCGCTCGAGCGCCGAGGGGTGGTCGTCGTCGTCGACCGGCGGGACGCCAACCGGTTCGGTCCGGAGCGGGCGCGGCCCGAGCGGGCCGATCGCGAGCTCCGCCTGATCGGCGCCGACGAGCCCGTCCCCGACGGGTTCGAGGTCGTGGCCACCGCCGACCCGCTCGGCCGGGAGGGGCGACGCGACCGGGAGCGGCTGCTCGCCGGGGCCGGGCTCGCCGCCGACGCCTCACTGCGCGACGTGCTCCTCGCCATCGCCGCCGACCGATCGCTCCGGCGATTGGCCACCGATCTCGAGCCGTACCCCGACCTGCCTGTGATTGCCCTCGTTCTCGGCCCCGTGGCTGGGCCGAGCCGGGCCGGGTAGGGTCCCGGGCCATGTCTCTCGACCTCAACGGCACCAGTTCCATCGTCACCGGCGGCGCCTCCGGCCTCGGCGAAGCGACCGCCCGACTCCTCGCCTCCCGTGGCGCCAAGGTCGTCATCGCCGACCTCAAGGACGACCGCAATGTCGCCGGCGACATCGGCGGCGTCTTCGTCCAATGCGACGTCACCAACCCCGAGCAGGTCATCCAGGCCTGCGACACGGCCCTCGAGATGGGTCCGCTCCGGAGCCTGGTCACCGCCGCTGGCATCGGCATGGCCACCCGGACGATCGGTCGGGACGGGCAGTACGACTCGGCCCACAACCTCGACCTGTTCAAGCGGGTCGTCGACATCAACCTCACCGGCACCTTCAACTGCGTGCGCCTGGCAGCCACGGCGATGAGCCGGACCGAGCCCGCCGACGGCGACAACCATCGCGGCGCGATCGTGACGGTGTCGTCGGTTGCCGGCCTCGAGGGCCAGATCGGCCAGGTGAGCTACTCGGCGTCGAAGGGCGGCGTGATCGGCATGGTGCACCCGATGGCCCGTGACCTCGCCGTGGTCGGCATCCGGGTGAACTGCATCGCTCCCGGCCTCATCGACACCCCGATCTACGGCCAGGGCGACGCCTCGGAGGCCTTCAAGGCCAACCTGAAGCGTGACGTGCTCTTCCCCGACCGCCTCGGCACGGCCGACGAGTTCGCCACCATGGCCGTCGAGCTCATCACCAACACGTACATGAACATGCAGACCATCCGAGTGGACGGTGGCATTCGCTTCCAGCCCAAGTGATGACCTGAAGCACCGAAGCCGCACGCGAAAGAGCGCCGCCCCGAAGGGCGGCGCTCTGTTCGTTCCCGCCTGGTTGGAACCAGTTACACCGTGCGGAGCTGCACCGTGAAGCCGCGGGCGGCCGCCTTGGCCAGGAGGCCCTGGACCGTCGGACCCTCCTCTTCACAGAGCCCGATGCAGAGCCGGCTGACGATGCCGAACGCCTTGCCCGACTTGACATGGACGAGCGGTCCGCCAGAGTCGCCGAAGATAAGTGGCGCCACGACCTGGTGCAGCTCGGCGTCGTCGAAGCTGACCACGGCGACCCGGCGCTCCTGGGTCGGCTGGGTGAGACCGAAGCCGACGCCGTAGCCCGAGAGTTGCACGAGGTCGCCGAGAGCCGTCTCGGCCGCAGTGGTCACGCCCGTTGGGTACGTCGGGTGACCCTTCATCGCCGCCTTGACCCGACTGTGGAGGGCCGGGAAGATCTCGATGAAGGAATAGTCCTCAACGGTGACATCGGCGTTCCCGATGAGGGCCACGGTGCCGAAGGTCTCGCCGGTACCGAGTTGCACGCGCTGGCCAATGCCTGACACGCAGTGGGCGGCCGTGCCGCCGAAGACCTTGCCGCCCAGGCTGCCGGTGCCGTCATAGATGAAGTTCAGGGTGCAGCTGCCGTCGGTGGTCGAGATCTCCACACCGGGCTGGATCGCTTCGCCTACGGCGACCGCGCGGGGAGCCGTCCCCACCAAGGTGGTGGCCACGGCCGCCAGCAACAGGGTGAGTCGTGAGATTCGTCGGATGGTCATGTTCCTCCAGTTGTTCCGCCTGGGCAGTTCTGGGAAGGGAACGGGTGTCAGGCCGAAACCTTGCGGTCCACCTCGGGGAGAGGCAGGCGCCGGGAGGCCACGACAGCCAGCCCGCCGGCGGCCAATGCGAGTCCGAAGGCGACGGCGACCCCGGGGCGCGGAGTCGCCCCGGCCGCCTCGCCAACGGCGACGGCGGCCCCACCGAGGCCCGTTCCCACGGCCATCCCGAGCACATCCGAGAGCTGGATCGCCGACGTGGCGCTGCCCTCGCGCCCGGCCGGCGCGGCCGCCAGCACCAAGAGGGAGAGCCCGCTGTAGGACATGCCCATCCCCAAGCCGGCCAGACCCCAGCCGAGCCCGGCGATGGCCAGAGGAAAACCGTCGACGAGCACGGCCGCCGAGAGGGCCGACCCGACGACGAGCACGGCCAGGCCCTTTTGTACGAGTCGGGCCCGACCGAGGGCGTGGCCGCGCCGCTCTTGCAGCCAGGCGCCGGCCGTCCACGCCAGCGTGGCCGCCGTGAGAACCAGTCCGGCGACGGCAGCCCGCTGACCCCGCACGTCCTGAAGGGCGAGGGGGAGGTAGGCCTGGGCGCCGAAGAAGGCGAAGGTCTGGAGTCCGCGAGTGGCGACGGCGGCGGGCAGGCCCCGAGCCGCCCGCAAGGTGCCGGCCGGGAGGAGCTGGCGTAGGGGAGGGATCGCAACGGCGAGACCGAGGATGATCGTCGGTGCAACTAGCCAGGAGCGCCAGCCCAGTGCGGCGACCACGAGGCCGACGCCGGCGGCAAGACGGATGGCCCGAGCCACCTGTCCGGGCTCGACGGGGGGATGGTCGCCGGCCGGGGGGGCGCCGAGGCGGGCCAAGGCGGGCAGGGCCAGCACGGCGTTCAGGGGAACGAGGGGCAAGATGGCCAGGAACACCCAACGCCACCCCACCTCCTCGGCGATGGTGCCCGACACGGCGGGTCCGATGAGTCCGGGCACCACCCAGGCGGTGGAGAGGAGGGCGAACATCGTGGCCCGGGCGCGCTCCGCGTAGGCCCGTCCGATGGCGGCATAGGCGACCGGTGGAATGACCCCGGTGCCGAGTCCCTGGACGAAGCGTCCGGCGACCAGGATCTCCATCGTCGGCGCTGCTCCGGCCGTCGCCAGCCCCACGGCGAAGAGCCCGAGGCCGAGGGCGAACGGACGGCCGGGGCCGAGCCGGTCGACCTGGCGACCGGCCACGGCGATACCGATGAGCGACGCCAGCAGGGGTGCCGTGAAGGACCAGCCGTAGAGCGACAACCCGTCGAGGTCGTCGGCCACCACCGGCATGGCCGTGGCCACCCCGAGGTTCTCGAAGGCGATCATCGTGATCGTCAGCACCAGCCCCACGGCTAGGCCGCGGCGCTCGCCGACACGGATCGCCTGGGCCTGCACCGCCGCCGAACCTACCTGCGCCACCCCCGTAGGCTTGCCCGATGCGCTTCGTCGACGCCGGTGGCGTCAAAGTCTCGGCCATCGGACTCGGCACCTGGCAGTTCGGTTCCCGGGAGTGGGGATACGGCGACCAGTACGCCGAGCAGACCGCCATCGACATCACGAGGCGGGCCCTCGACCTCGGCATCAACCTCATCGACACGGCCGAGATCTACGCCTTCGGCAAGTCCGAGCGGATCGTCGGCAAGGCCATCGCCCTCCGGCGGAACGAGGCCTTCGTCGCTACCAAAGTGTTCCCGGTGCTCCCGTTGGCATCGATCGTCGAGCAGCGGGGGAAGGCCAGCGCCGGTCGCCTCGGTGTCGACGACCTCGACCTCTACCAGGTGCACTGGCCCAACCCCGTGGTGCCGCTCGGCCAGACGATGGAAGGGATGGGTCGGCTACAACGCGCCGGCGTCGTCCGCCACGTCGGCGTGAGCAACTTCTCGCTCTCGCGCTGGACCGACGCCGAGGAGGCCCTCGGCGGGCCCGTCCTCAGCAACCAGGTGCAGTACAGCCTGGTGACCCGCAAGCCGGATCGGGAACTGATCCCGTGGGCCCAGGCGCACGACCGCATCGCCATCGCCTACAGCCCGCTCGCCCAGGGCTTCCTTTCGGCCAAGTACGACGGGACGAACACCCCCGGCGGCGTCCGGTCGTCGAACTCGCTCTTCCTGCCGGAGAACATCGAAAAGGCCCAGCCGCTCTTCTCCGCCCTCAAGGAGATCGCCGTGAGCCATTCGGCCACGCCGGCCCAGGTGGCGCTGGCATGGGTGCTGCGACGCCCCAACGTCGTGGCCATCCCCGGTGCCAGCAGCGTGGCCCAACTGGAATCGAACGCCGCGGCCGCCGACCTCGATCTCACCGACGACGACGACCACCGGCTCACCGCCGCGTCCGACCGCTTCGAGCCGGTGAGTGGCGCGCCGGCGATGGCCAAGATGCTGCGCCGCCGGCTACCCGGGTTCTAGGGACGGCCGAAGCTCAGAGCAGGGTGACGTCGCTCGAGAGGTGGGGAAAAAGTGCGTCGGCCAGGCCGGCCACGGCCGTCGGGATCCGCACGTCGTCCTCGCGCTCGGCCATGCCGGTGGCGCCGTGGCGGCCGAGGAGGAACGTGGCGATCCGATCGGGCGGGACCAGGACGGCATCCGGATCCTCGTCATCGGTCCAGGCCACGGCCACGACCGAACCGTGTTCGACCTCGACGGCCAAGGCCCGGGTGTAGAGAGACACCACCAGTCGGCCCGTGGCGTCGTGGAAGGGCGATCGCGCCAATCGCTCGTCGAGGGCGCCCGCGATCGCACGCAAGAACTCGACGGGGTCGTCGATCCGGACGTAGACGGCGTAACGGCGGGGATGGAGGTGGGTGCGGCCGTACGCGGTCTCCGTCGTCCCGACGCGCTCCTCGACGGCGCCCAGTCGTCCCGGCTCGCTCGCCGCTTCGGCGAGGAGTGCGAGCAACGCATCGGGCTCGTCGGCCGCCGGCGCGCCGACCATGGCGACGTGGTCGCCGACGCCCGGTGGCCCACCTCCGATGGCCGCTGCGCCTCGCACTTGGCCGGCGGGATCGACGGCGACCGACCAGCGCGGCTCCTGCCCCGTCGCCACCCACCACGACCACCACGCAGCATCGCCCTCCACGACGGCAAGGTCGGCGCGCAACTGCGCGTTGTGTTGCAGCCGCGCCAGGGAAGCGATGTCGACGGCGGTGGCCAGACGCACGGTCCATCCGGTCGGCGTTTCTGGCGCGTGGCCTGGTGTCACCAAGCGCAGTCGCGGGAACGGGATGGCGTACTCGTAGCCGAACTTTCGGTAGAAGTACGGAATTCCGGCGATGAGCTGCACAACGTCCCCATCGGCGGCCGACCACTGGTGGACGAGGCCCATGAGGCGACGTACGAGACCGAGGCCCTCGTGATCCCGTGCGGTGGCGACGTACTCGACCTGGCCGGCTCCGACGATCGTCGAGCCGATGCGAAGCCGCTCGGGCACGAGGCAGAGGGTGGAGCGCACTCGACGGCGGTGGTCGACGGCGACGGCGAAGCGGTGCACGCCGACATCAGCGCGTTCGAAGAGGGATCGGACCCCGAGGTCGCACTCGTCGCCGTTGCGTTCGCACACGAGGGCGGCCACCTGGTCGGCCTCGTCGCTGGTGGCGGCCCGGATGTCCATGTCGCCGTCGTGCGGGATCAGACCCGCTCGCCGTCCTTCCAGACGGGGTCGTACCCGGCGGCTCGCAACACCGCCGCCAGCTCCGCCGGCGACCGGGTGTCGCTGATGGCGAACTGTGGCTCGGCGTCGCTCGGCGCCGCGTAGCCGCCCGGCTCGGTGTGCGATCCGGCCGACATCTGCGTGATGCCGAGGCGCAACAAGGAGTCGCGCAGGGCCGGCTCCTCACGCGTCGACAGCGAAATACCGAGGTCAGGCAGGAGAAGGCGCAACGCACACAGCAGTTGCACGAAGTCTCGGTCGCCCACCGGGTCAGCCGGCTCGAACCCACCCGCCGCGGGACGCAGGCGTGGCAACGACACGGTGACTTCGCAGCGCCACCACCGATGCACCAGGGCCTGGGCATGGGTGGCCAGCGCCACGGCCTCGGCGCGCCAGTCGTGGTGCAGACCGAGCAGCGCGCCGATCCCGAGCTTGCGCATCCCCGCCATGGCGCCGCGGTCGGGTGCGGCGAGACGCCAGTCGTAGTTGCGCTTCTTGCCCTTGCGGTGGACGGCGGCGTAGGTCGTCCGGTCGTAGGTCTCCTGGTAGACGACCAAGCCATCGCAACCGGCGGCGACCAGCCGGCGATAGGTCTCGACGTCCCACACCTGCACCTCGATGGACAGCGACGGGAGGTGAGGCGCCAACACCTCCACGCAGTTGACGAGGTAGTCCTTGGAGACGATGCGGGCGTGTTCGCCGGCGACCAGCAACACGTTGCGGAAGCCCCGATCGCGCAGTTCGATCGCCTCGCGCAGCACCTCGGTGGCATCGAGGGTACGGCGGGCGATCTCGTTCTCCGCCGAGAACCCGCAGTAGGTGCACGAGGAGACACATTCGTTGGAGAGGTACAGCGGGGCGAAGAGGTGGATCGTCCGTCCGAACCGACGCACGGTTGCGTCGTGGGCGGCCCGGGCCAGGTCCTCGAGCCGGTCGGTCGCCGCCGGTGAGAGCAGGGCGGCGAAGTCGTCGATCGAGCGCCGGCCACGACACTGCAGGGCCCGATCGACGTCGGCGGGCGTCGCCGAGTCGATCAAGCGACGCAGACGTCCGAGATCGGCGGCCAGGACGTCGGCCGCGGCCGTGCCGTCCGGGACGCCGTCAGGCCGCGACTCGAGCTGCACCGGAACGGCGGTCACGAGGTGAGGAAGCCGGTGAGCGGGGACGAAGCCGTGGCCACCCGGCGCACCCCGGCCAGCCCGGCGAGGAACCCGAGGCGGCCGGCGTCGACGGCGAGGCGAAACGCGGTGGCCATCGCCGCGGGATCGCCGGCCGTGCCGATGGCGGTGTTGACGAGCACGGCGGCGGCGCCGAGCTCCATGGCTTCGGCCGCCTGGCTTGGCGCGCCGATTCCGGCGTCGACCACCACCGGCACCAGCGACTGCTCGACGATGATCTCGAGTGCGGCCTTGGTGCGCAGTCCCTGGTTCGATCCGATCCACGAGCCGAGGGGCATGACCGTCGCACAACCGGCCTCCTCGAGGTGCTTGCACAGCACCGGATCGGCGTTGACATACGGCAGCACGGTGAAACCCTCGGACACCAGCACCTCGGCTGCCTTCAGCGTCTCGATCGGGTCGGGCAGGAGGTAGCGGGGATCGGGCGTGACCTCGAGCTTGATCCAATCGGGCAGCCCGGCGGCCCGCGCCAGGCGGGCCAGACGGATGGCCTCCTCGGCGTCGATGGCGCCGCTGGTGTTGGTCAACAGCAGCACACGGTCGGCATCGATCGCCTGGAGGACGTCGGTCTCACCGGCGGGAGGTGCGAGGTCGATGCGACGCAGGGCGACCGTCACCATGGCGGTGCCGCTGGCCTCGATGGCCGCTCGGAGCGAGTCGTTCGACGGGAACTTGCCGGTGCCGAGGAACAGGCGCGAGCCGAACTCTCGCCCGGCGATCGTCAACGTGTCCATAACCGAGGGTACGCGGCAGTAGCGTGCGAAGCCGCATGGCCGCCGCCCCCGCCGTCACCACGACGCCCGGTCCCGGCGCCGCAGCCATCGACACCCCGACTCGCCAGATCTCCGCCGGTTCTCGCCCGGCGGTCGTCATAGCCGTCGCCGTGGTCGTCGTCGCCGGCGTCCTCCTCCGCCTCTACACCCGTTCGGAACTGTGGCTGGACGAGGCGTTGACCGTGCATCTGTCCCAGGTGCCACTGTCCGAGCTCACCGGCGCGTTGCGGCGCGACGGAGCCCCACCGCTCTACTACGCCCTGCTCCACGGCTGGATGGTGGTCTTCGGCGACGGGAACCAGGCGGTCCGGCTGCTCTCGGCCGTCTTCAGCGTCGCCGCCCTCCCGCTGGCCTATCGGGCCGGCCGCCGGCTGGGTGGTCCGGTCGTGGCCGTCGCCGCACTCGTGTTGCTGGCGACCTCGCCCTTCGCCATCCGCTACGCCACCGAGACCCGGATGTACGCCCTCGTGGCCCTCCTGGTGCTGGCCGGATGGCTCGTGCTCGTCAACGCCCTGGAGCTGCCTCGCCCTGTGCACCTGGTCGGGCTCGGTCTGGTCACCGGTTTGCTCCTCTTGACCCACTACTGGTCGTTCTACCTCGTCGGTGTCACGGCGATGGCCCTGCTCATGGCGGCATGGCGACGGCCGGCCAACCGTTCGCCGGCGATCGCCTGCCTCGCCGCGATGGCCACCGGATCGGTGGTGCTCTTCGGTCCGTGGGTGCCCACGTTCCTCTATCAGGCAGCCCACACCGGCACGCCGTGGGGCATTGCGCCCGGACCGGTGGAAGTGGCATTCACGACGCTCGTCGACCTTGGCGGTGGACCCTTCCCCCAGGGCCAGGCTCTCGCCGGGCTGTTGGGAGTGCTCGCCGTGCTCGCCGTGCTCGGGCGGGCCGTCGACGGGCGCCACATCGAGCTCGACCTCCGTACCCGGCCGGGCGCCCGCCGGGAGCTGTTGGTTGCCGGCGTCACGTTGTTCATCGGCGTGGTTGCCGGTGTGCTGAGCGCCAGCGCATTCGCCACCCGCTACACGTCGGTCGCCTTCCCGCTCCTGATCTTGGGCGCGGCCTACGGGTTCCGCACGCTGTTCGACCGGCGCCTCGTCGCCGTCACGCTGGCGATCGCTGCGACCCTCGGCATCGTCGGTGGCGTCCGCAACATCGTCCTGCGGCGGACCTCGGCCGATACCGTCGTCGCCCTCATCGCCGCCAATGGCGGCGCGCCAGGCGACCTCGTCGTCTACTGCCCCGACCAGCTCGGCCCGGACGTCACCCGCCTGCTTCCCGACTCCTACGACGAAGTGACGTTCCCTGATGCCGCTGCGCCCGAGATCGTCGATTGGGTCGACTACGGCGCGCGGATGGGGTCGGCCGATGCCGCCGCCTTCGCCGACGACCAACTGGCTCGCTCCGGCGGGCGTGACATCTGGTACGTCTGGATGCCGGGCTACCGCACTCTTGACAGGCAGTGCGAGAAGATCAACGACTCGTTCGGCAACGCCCGTCCCGGAAACCGCCAACTCCTCGAACCCGACCTGACGGCGTACGAGCGCCACGTGCTCTGGCTCCACCCGGCGCCGAACGGGTGACGATCACGGTCCGTTCCCGCCCCGAGGCGCGCGCCGGCGGCCCCGACGGACGACGACCACGGATCCTTCCGGCCGACGGTTGGCCGTCGCGCCTTCTCGCCGTCGCCAGCAGTCCGGGCGTGGTCTCGTGGGTCGCTGCCCGCGTCGCCGTGCTCGCCGCGCTGGCCTTCGCCCGCTACCTCGTGGCCAACCTCGGAGCGGAGGATCCGGCCGGTCGCCCGCCATCGGGCCTGATCGGGTGGGATGCGTCGTGGTACCTGCGGATCATCGAGTCGGGCTACCAGCACCTCCCGTGGGAGTCGATGCGGTTCTTCCCCCTTCTGCCCCTGATCGCCAAGTTGCTCAGTCCCGTCATCGGTGCGCGGCTGGCCCTTTTGGCGGTCGTGAACGCCGCCTCACTGGGCGCCGGGATCCTCATCGAGCGCTTGGCGCGCCACGAGACCGGCGATCGAGCGCTGGCCAGCCGTGCCAGTTGGTTCCTCGCCTTCCTGCCCCCGGCCTTCGTCTTCGTCATGGGCTACGCCGAGTCGTTGCTCGTCTTCCTCGCCATCGGCACCTTTCTCGCCCTGCGCACGCAGCGATGGGGTTGGGCCGCTGTGCTCGGGCTGCTGGCTGGCCTGTGCCGGCCCCTCGGCGTGCTCCTCTTTCTTCCTGCCGCCATCGAGGCGATGCGGGAGGTGCGTCGAGCCCAGCCGGGCGAGCGCCTCGCGCGCGCCGCTGCGGTGGTCGCTCCCGGTGCGGGGGGACTGGCCTACCTCGGCTGGTCCTGGATCGCCCATGGCGACCCGCTGCGCCCGCTGCGTCTGCAACAGGAGTTCGATCGACGGGGCGGGTTCGAGAACCCCGTCACTCGGCTGGGCGAGGCGGCCCGGCAGCTCCTCGACGGTGCCGACCTGGGATCGGGTCTGCACTTCCCCTGGGCCGTCGGGTTCCTCGTCTTGTTGGTGGTGTGCTTCCGGCGTTGGCCGGCGTCGTACGGTGCGTTCGCGGCGGCGGTGCTCCTGGTCGCTTTGAGCGCCGGCAACCTCGACTCCCTGGAGCGGTACGGCCTGAGCGCCTTCCCTCTCGTGCTGGCTCTGGTGGGGCTGCTCCGGCGAGGTTGGGTGGAGCGCACCGCGCTCGTCCTGGCTGCGACCGGTTTGACCACATATGCGACTCTGGCTTTTCTCGGCGCCTACGTCCCCTGACAGACTTCCCCCGTGGAAGATCAGGTACAGGCTGCGCCTGGGGCGGGGTCGCCCGAGGTGGTCATCATCGGCGCGGGCCCCGCAGGACTGACGGCGGCCTACCAGTTGTCGAAGCGGGGCCACTCGTCGACCGTCCTCGAGAGTGACAGCGTGGTGGGGGGCATCTCTCGGACCGTCGAGCGGGACGGCTGGCGCTTCGACATCGGTGGCCACCGGTTCTTCACCAAAGTGCAAGCTGTCGAGGACCTCTGGCACGAGATCCTCTCCGACGAGGACTTCCTCCAGCGACCGCGCATGAGCCGCATGTTCTACCGGGGCAAGTACTACGACTACCCCTTGAAGCCGCTCAACGCCTTCTTCAACCTGGGGCCGCTCGAAGCGCTGTTCTGCATGATGTCCTACGGCTGGGCTCGCGTCCGTCCGCCGAAGGATCAACGGTTCCTCGAGGGTTGGATCAGCGCCCGGTTCGGCAAGCGTCTCTACCAACACTTCTTCAAGAGCTACAACGAGAAACTCTGGGGCCGGCCGGCCAGTGAGATCAGCGCTGACTTCGCCGCCCAACGGATCAAGAACTTGACGATCCTCAACGCGCTGACCTCGGCCCTCAAACCCAAGCCGAAGAACAAGAAGGACCAGATCACCAGCCTGATCGATGAGTTCCAGTACCCGAAGTACGGGCCAGGAATGATGTGGGAGCGTTGCGGCGAGCTTGTCGAGGCGGCCGGCACCAAAGTCGTGATGCAGGCCCGGGTCACCAAGGTCCGCCACGAGAACGGCCGGGCCGTCGAGGTGACGACATCGTCCGGCGGGGCCGCCTCGACCTATCCGTGTGATCACGTGATCTCGTCGATGCCGCTCACGCAGCTGCTTGGCTCGATGGACCCGGCGATCCCGGCTGACGTCGCCGCCGCCGCCAACGGACTGACGTTCCGGGACTTCCTCACCATCGCATTGGTCGTGCCCGAGAAGTACTCCTTCCCGGACAACTGGATCTACATCCACGACCCCGACGTCAAGGTCGGCCGCATCCAGAACTTCGGGTCGTGGTCGCCGTACCTCATCAAGGAGGGGCGCACCTGCCTCGGCATGGAGTACTTCGTGTTCGAGGGTGACGAGACGTGGAACAAGCCGGATGACGAACTCGTCGAGCTGGCCAAGCGCGAGCTGACCCACCTCGGACTCGTCGACGCCGGCAAGGTCGAGGCCGGCTACGTCGTGCGCATGCCGAAGGCGTATCCCGTCTACGACGAGCACTACAAGGACAACGTGAACGTCCTGCGACGCTGGCTCGAGGAACACACGCCCAACGTCCATCCGGTCGGCCGCAACGGGATGCACCACTACAACAATCAGGACCACTCCATGCTGACCGCCATGCTCAGCGTCGAGAACATCTTCGGGGCCGACCATGACATCTGGGAGGTCAACGTCGAGGAGGAGTACCACGAGGTGAAGGCGCCGGCGTAGGCACGATTCGCCGCGTCACCACCGGTTCGTCGGCTCGGGCCACGCAGAGCAGCGAGGTGCCGATCGGGGACGACACCCGGCCTACGGCGGCCCGCTCGAGGGTGGTCAGCACCATGGCCGTGCGATCGACCAGGAATGACGTCCGGTCGAGACCGAGTTGCGGCGCGCCGTCGCCACCCCGGCCCTTGATGCGCCGCTCGAGCCAGACGGCGGGCACGAGCCACGAGAAGACGTGGCCGAGGAGCACCGGAGTGAAGCCGGCGGCCGTCAACTCCGAGCGCAACATCGTCCGGCTGTAGCGGCGATGGTGGCCGAGGTGCACGTCGGCTGAGCTCCACAGCCACTGGTGTGCAGGAACGTTGATCACCAGGCGCCCACCCGGTCGAAGGACCCGGCGGGCCTCAGCCAGGACGGCGGCGGGGTCGGGGAGGTGTTCGATCACGTCGAGCAGGCAGAGCACGTCGACGGATGTGCCGGCCAGTGGGAGTGGCGAAACGGCGGCCTGCACCGCGGGGACACCATTGACGTGTCGGGCATGGTGCACGAGGCGACCACCGGCCTCGAGCACGACGAGCCGATCCTGGTCCCAGCCGAGCATCGCCGTCACGCCGCCGGCGCCGGCGCCGACGTCGGCCAGGAAGCCGGACGAGCCGCCGCCGGTACGGGCGAGGGCCGTCGACACCAGCGCTGCCTTTCCCCGAAACCACCAATGCGAGCGGTCGGCGCCGATGAGCTCGTTGGCCTGTTGACCTTCGAACACGCCATCGGCCGGAGTGACCGCACCTGTCGGCGTCAGACCGGTTCTCGCATCCTCTGACCTCGTGGCGGCGGCCGTTCGTGCGCTGCGCCAAATGCGGGGCGTCTCGAGCACCATGGCCAGCCCGTCACGCCCGACGTTGATCTTCGAGCGTTCGTCATGCCGCCATGCGATCGGCACCTCCCGCACAACGATGCCGAGCGCCTGGGCGACGGCGACGACCTCGGCGTCCCAGGCGAAGCCGACCTGGCGGCAGTGGGGCAGCACGAGGCGCCACACGGCCGTCGACGCCACCTTTGCCCCGCACTGGGTGTCGACCACGCCCGGCGTGACGGTGGCCTGCAAGAGACGGTTATAGGTGCGCCCGAGGGCCTCACGGATTCGGCCCTCGCGCGCCACGAGCGTCGATCCCGTGAGGTCACGCGATCCGATGGCAAGAACAGTGGCCTGGCGGGCGGCGTCGATGACCTTGGCGAACTGGTCGAGCGGGGTCGAGAGGTCGAGGTCGCAGAAGCCGGCGTAACCGGTCGTGACCGACCGGAGCCCGGCGGCGACGGCGGCGCCTTTCCCCTCGTGGGGTCGACGCAGGAGCCGCACC
>JBKJKM010000084.1:0-4991 GCA_046597375.1 Acidimicrobiales bacterium
TCGCCGGTCTCGTCGACGGCCAACCCCTCGGAGGTGACCCAGCCGAGCCCCTGGTGGACTGCCCCGATGACGTACGAACGCAGGACCGTCGGATCGAGGACCTCGCCGGCCGAGAGCCGCACGTGGACTGCGCCGGTGTTTGGGTCGATGCTCACCTCGGCTCGCGCCCCATCCGGACTATCCACCCGTGGTGTGCCGGCCAGCGCGGCCCGCAAGACCCACGCCTCGGCCCAACCGGCGGCCCGGACGTCGCAGCTGGTCGGCGGGCCGGCCACGTCGATCTCCTCGACCTCGACCTGCGGGAGTACGGACCGGATCGCCTCGGCCACGCCGGCGGTGCGGACCACCCGGATGGTGCCGGTGCCGTCGCTCCGCAGGCCGGCGGCGACCGGGGGACGCTTCGGACCGAGACGGACGACGTCCTCTCTCGAGAGCACTACGCGCACCGGCCGACCGTGCACGTCGGCCAACCGCCGAGCGACGGCCGGCGCCAGCGACGACGTCTTGGCGCCGAAAGCACCACCATTGGCCAGCGGCGAGCTCGGCTCGCCCCCGGGTGCACACCAGCTGGCATCGGGCTCGAGGTAGGCCGGCTCGACCCAGGTCGTGCGCAGCGTGAGGTCCCACTCGCCGGGAGGCACCTCGAGGGGATGCGTCGGCGCCGCCGTCGTCCGCCGTCCCTGCACCTTGGCCGCCAAGCGACGGGCCTCGGAAAGCGTCTCGGCCACGACCCACTCGCCGACCACCGACGACGGCACGGCCACGAGGGCATCGGACGGCGCCGCGTCCTCCGAAAATCCCCCGGCACCGAGGGCAACGTCGACCGCCACCCGCTGCGGGACGCGCCCCTCGATCGTCGCCCGCCGGGTTTTGGAGACGTCAGTGGTCGGATTCCGCCTACTGGCGTCTCGAAAATCCGAAGTGGCGGCTTCGACGATGGTCTGCCAGCCGGTGCAGCGACAGAGATGGGCAAGGAGGGCGGTTTCGGTCTTGTCGACGGGAAGCGTGCCCGGGGGGCCGGCGGCGGCAAGGCGCAGGAGGATGCCGGGCGTGCAGAAGCCGCACTGGCTCCCGCCGGTGGCGGTGAGGGCCGACGCCCAGGCGTCGCGGCGCTCGGGGTCGAGGCCCTCCAGGGTGGTGACATCACGGCCCGCCACGCGACGGGCCGGCGTCACGCACGCCACGCGAGGAGACCCGTCGACCAGCACGGTGCAGCAGCCGCACTGCCCCTGCGGCGAGCACCCGTCCTTGGCCGAACGGATGCCGAGGCGCTCGCGCAACACGTCGAGGAGGCTGGCGCCGGCGTCGTCGACGTCGACCTGGGCGCCGTTCAGGGTGAACTGCATGTGGCGCTCAGACTAGAGAGCGGCGCACGAGCTCGAAGCAGAGCACCCCGGCGGCGACGGCCACATTGAGCGAGTCGACCGTGCCCGTCATCGGAATGGCCAGATGTTCGTCGACCTCCACCCGTACGCCGCCCGTCTCGCTGCCGAGCACGAAGGCACTGCGGGTCGGGAACGGACGGCCGTCCCAGAGACTGCGCGCCGCCGTCGCCGCCAGGCCATAGGTAGCGAAGCCGGCCCCGTGGAGGATCGCCACGGCCGACGCGGGAGTGTCGGCCCGCAGCACGGGTGCCTCGAGGGCGATGCCGGCCGAGGCCTTGATGACGAGCGGGCTGAGATCGGGCACGCCGGCGCGGGGTAACACGATCCCGGCCAGGCCGGCCGCCGTCGCCGTGCGCAGGATCATGCCGACGTTCTGGGGGTTGGTGACGCCGTCGAGGACGAGCACCGGGCCGGCGAGTGCGGCGGCCACGCCAGCGTCGAGGCGGCGCAGGCCGGGGGCGACGATGTCGGCGACGACGCCTTGGTCCTGTCGCCCGTTGCGCGACACCTTGGTGACCCGGGCCGCCGGCACCCGCAACACCTCGACGCCCCGACGCGCCGCCTCGCGCAGCAGCTGGTTCACCTGCGGCCCGCCGGCGTTGTCGGCCAGAAGCACCTTGTCGACCGTGAGGCGGTCGTCGGCCAGCGCCTCGATCACCGGCTTTCGACCGAACACCGTGATGAACCGGTCGCGAGGGTTGGGCGGCTGCGTCACGAGGCGATCACCGAGCCGGCGTCGGGAGCGCCAGCGAGCAGCCGGAAGCCGAGCGGAAAGGAGCGCCAGCGACGCAGAGCGAGGCCATGATCACCGACGCGAAACGACCCGACACCGTTGCGGTGCCGGGTCGGAACGGGAACTAAGAGAAGGACTGGCCGCAACCGCAGGTGCGCTGCGCGTTGGGGTTGTTGATGGCAAAACCGGCGCCCTGCAGCCCGTCCTTGAAGTCGAGAGTCGCGCCCGAGAGCAGCTTGGCGCTGGCCGGGTCGACCAGCACGTTGACCTTCGTCGCTTCGCCGAAGGTGAGCTTGACGTCGTCGCTGGCGACCTCGCTATCGAAGAACATCTCGTAGCTGAAGCCGGAGCAGCCGCCCGGACGAACGGCCACACGTAGCGCCAGGTCGTCTTGGCCCTCCTGGGCGATCAGGTCGGCCACCTTGGCAATGGCGGCGTCGGAAAGGGTGATGCTGTCGGTCGTCTCGGTGATGCTCACGCGAAAGGCCTCCTCGGCGGGGCGTCGTACAGGCAAGGGTACTACCCTCCCGGCGATGTCAGCACTGGACGAATCGGGCCACCGGGAACTGGCCGTCGAGACCTACAACGCCGCGTGGGACCTGCTCGATTCCCCGGACCGCACCGCCGACCAGGACGATGAGGTCCTGGCCCTCGCCTTCACGTCTCGCTACCACTGGGGCCAGGCCGACGGCGAGCAGGAGCAGCTGGCCGTCGGCGACTGGTTCATCGGCCACGTCGCCGCCCACCTCGGGCTGGCCGAGATCGCCCTCCGCTACAGCGGTCGAGCACTCGATCGCGTCGAGGCGGCCGGCGAGGAAGGCTGGCTGCGCGCCTCCGTGTACGAGGGCATGGCCCGGGCATCGGCCTGCGCCGGCCACGTCAACGACCAGGCCCGCTTCACCGAACTGGCCGAGACCGCACTCGCCACCATCGAAGACCCCGAAGAGCGCGAAGTCATCGAGGACCAACTCCGATCCATCCCGTAACACGGTCTCGCTCTGCGGCGCCGCCCTCCGGGCCGAGGCCTTTCCGCTCGACGGGCGGCTGCTCGCTGGCGCTCCCGACGCCGCTCTGACACGGTCTCGCTCTGCGGCGCCGGCCTACTTCACCAGGAGGTCGACGTGGCAGGGGTCGCGGTCGGCGAGGGTGGCGAAGGCAAGGACATCGGCGCCACCGAGTTCGTCGACGAAGCCCTCGATGAGACCGCGGTGGAGGTTGCACACGAGATCGGGGTACTGCTCGGCCAGGTCTCGGAACGGGCAGTGGGTGAAGGCGATGGTCGCCACCTTGCCCTCCTCGGCCGAGGCCGGATCGAATCCGAGCTCCGCCAAGGTGTCCACGAGGGCAGAAACGCACGGACGACCCCGCCGGCGGTCGGCCGCCGCCCGCCCCTGCTCCTCGCCGAGGGCGGCCACGTCGTCGACCTCGGGGGCCATGAAGGCGGCCACGTCGGCCAGCATGCGGGCCAGCAGTGGCCACGCCGACGGTTCGAGCCCCAGTGAGGGAGCGTCAGGCGAGAGCGAATAGCGGTGCTGCGGGCGGCCAACGGTGCCTTTGGCATCGACCCACACCTGCAACAGGCCGATGTCGCGCATGCGCTCGAGGTGGGGCCGGATGGTGTTGGCGTGCAGCTCGAGCACCTCGGCGATCTCGGCCGTCGACTTGGGCGACACCGATCGGGCCAGCTCGAGGTAGATGGCGTAGCGGGTGTTGTCTCCGAGCACTTTGAAGACGGCCAACCGATCCACGACGGAGATTTTAGACGGGCAACTCCGGTAAAATCCATGCGTGCCCACCGACTTGGCCGTCACCAACGCGTTGCGGGGCGTCATCGACCCCGAGCTCGGTGACAACGTCGTCGACCTCGGGATGGTCGCCGGGTTCGGGCCGATCGACGATGGCCGCTTCGAGGTGCGCATCTCCCTCACCACCGCCGGCTGCCCACTCCGAGCCCAGTTGATGAAAGACGTGCGGGCCCACGTCGGCGCCATCCCCGGCCTCGGCGGTCCCGAGCGGGTGAAGGTCACGTTCGGCGAGATGACGGCCGAGCAGAAGCGAGGCCTGATGGACCGGGCCCGCTGGAAGGCAACCGAACGCGACCAAGTCGCCATCGACATTCCGGACTCGGCCCGCGTCGTCGCCATCTCGTCCGGCAAGGGCGGCGTCGGCAAGTCCTCGGTCACTGCCAACCTCGCCCTCGCCCTGGCCGAACGCGGGCTCACCGTCGGCGTGCTCGACGCCGACATCGGCGGCTTCTCCATCCCGCGGCTGCTCGGCCTCACCGACCGGGTCGACGCCGACAAGGACGCGGTCACCGGCAAGGTGCGCATCACCCCGCTGCACAAGCCCGTCGGCGGCAACGGCGGTGCGCTCAAGGTCGTCTCGATGGGCTCCATCGAGGGCGCCGAAGAGGACGAGGCCATCATGCTGCGCGGCCTCATGCTCAACCGGGCCGTGCAGCACTTCCTCGAGGACGTGCGATGGGGCGACCTCGATTACCTTCTCATCGACATGCCGCCGGGCACCAGCGACGTGCAGATGGGTCTGGCCCGCATGCTGCCGCGCACCGAGGTCGTGGTGGTGACCACGCCGGCCATCGGGGCCCAGAAGGTCGCCGCGCGCGCCGCTGACATGGCCCAGAAGGGGCACCTTCGGGTGGCCGGGGTGATCGAGAACATGAGCTCGTTCACCTGCGACCACGGCGAGACCTACGCCCTGTTCGGGAGCGGTGGTGGACTACGCCTGTCCGAGGACATCGGTGTACCGCTGCTCGCCACCCTGCCGCTCGACCCGACCGGCGACCTCCTGCGTCTCGCCATCGTCGAGTTGGCGGAGCGCATCGTCACCGAGGCCATCCCCCTCGTCGTGATGAC
>JBKJKM010000106.1:0-19316 GCA_046597375.1 Acidimicrobiales bacterium
GTCGAGCGCGACGAGCCCGAGCCTGAGGTCGAGGAGGCGCGCGAGGTCTCAACCGACACGCTGCAGCTCTTCCTCAAGGACATCGGCAAGGTGCCGCTTTTGACCGCCGCGCAGGAAGTCGAGCTCGCGAAGCGGATCGAGCGCGGCGAGCACGAGGCGAAGCAGGCGATGGTGGAGGCGAACCTGCGCCTCGTTGTCTCGATCGCGAAGCGCTACCGCAACCAGGGGCTGCCGTTCCTCGACCTGATCCAGGAGGGGACGATCGGCCTCGTCCGGGCAGCGGAGAAGTTCGACTACCGCAAGGGCTTCAAGTTCTCGACGTACGCGACCTGGTGGATCCGCCAGTCCCTCACTCGCGGCATCGCCAACTCCGGCCGCACCATCCGCCTCCCGGTGCACGCCGGCGACATGTTGCGGGTCGTCCAGCGCACCCGGAGCCAGCTCGAGGAGACCCTCGGCCGCAACCCCTCCGACGAGGAACTGGCCGAAGCCGTGGGCGAGACCGTGCCCAAAATCCGGGAGATCCTGAGTCACCTGGCCGAGCCGATGTCGCTGTCCGCCCCGCTGCGGGAGGATTCCGACGGCGAACTGGGCGACATCATCACCGACCGGGCCGCAATCTCGCCCGAGGACGCGGCCATCGCCGGGTCGCTCGCCGGCGACCTCGAGAAGGTGCTGCTCGCCCTCGATGATCGGGAGCGCAAGATTCTGCGCCTCCGCTACGGCCTCGACGGCTCCGACCCCCGCACCCTCGACGACGTCGGCGATCACTTCGACCTCACCCGGGAGCGCATCCGCCAGATCGAGGCCAAGGCCATGGCCAAGCTCCGCCACCCCAGCCTCAACATGGAGCTCAGCCTGAGCTCGTAGGGGCGATGTAACCGACCCGGGGCGGGCAGGGTCGGAGCGGTATGACGCTTGCGGAGAGCTCACCCTCGTTCACCCTGCCCGCGCGGATCTCGGCCGGCCTCCCCCGGGGCGGAACCGTCACGTTCGTGACCAACAACCAGGTCGACGCCGTGGGGTGGACCCAACTCCACTACGAAGCCAGGGCTGTCGCTGCCGGACTGCAGGCCAGGGGCATCGGCGTCGGCTCTCACGTGAGCCTTCTCGCGCCGACCTCCCGCAGCCTGGTAACCGCCCTGCAGGCCGTGTGGCTGGCCGGAGCGACCGCCGTCGTACTCCCACTGCCGATGCGTCTCGGCAGCCTCGAGGAGTTCGTGGCCCAGACCCGGGTGCGCATCAAGGGCGCCGACTCGGTCGTCGTGCTGGCCGACGACGACCTCGCCGCGTTCTTCGAGCCCGAGGCCGACGACCCGCCTCTCGTGTTGCTGGGTGAGCTGATGCCTTGGGCCGAGGGTCGTCCGACGGCGGAGGACTTCGTCGAGCCGGAAATCGACCCGGATTCCCTGGCCATCCTGCAGTTCACCAGTGGCTCGACCAGCGACCCCAAGGGCGTGATGCTCCCGCATCGCGTCGTCGTCACCAACCTCGACGGCTTGGCCTCGGTCGCCCTGCTCGATCCGGCGACCGACGTGCTCGTCTCCTGGCTGCCGCTCTACCACGACATGGGCCTGATCGGGCTGCTGACCCTGGCCATGTACTCCGGCACGGACATGGTGCTGGGCGCGCCGCAGGACTTCATGGCCGCTCCGGCCAAGTGGATGCAGTGGATCAGTGACTTCGGCGGTACGGCCACGGCCGGACCGAACTTCTCCTACGCGTTGGCCGCCCGTGCGTTGAAGCGGATGGAGGGACTCGACCTCTCGAAGTGGCGGGTCGCCCTCAACGGCGCCGAACCGGTCGACCCGGCGACGTTCGACGCCTTCTGCGAAGCGGGCGCGAGACACGGGTTCCGTCCCGGTGCCTGCTTCCCGGCGTTCGGTATGGCCGAGTTGGCCATCGCTGGTTCGTTCCCGCCGCCGATGCGGGGGATCGTCGTCGACGTCGTCGACAAGAAGATTCTCGAGACGGAGCGCTACGCGGCGCCGGTCGAGCCGGGCGTCGAGGGATCGCGTTCGTTGGCCAAGCTCGGCCGGCCGATCCCCGGGCTCGAGATGCGCATCTGCGATCCGGTGACGGGCGACGTCATGTCGGAGCGTGAAGTGGGCGAGCTCGAGATCCGGGGAACGTCCGTCACGCCGGGCTACTACAAGCATCCGGAGGCGACGGCCAAGGCGTTCCACGACGGCTGGCTGATGACCGGTGACCTCTCGTATTTGGTCGACGGGGAGCTGGTGATCTGCGGTCGCATCAAGGACGTGATCATCGTGGGAGGCCGCAACGTGTTCCCCGAGGACGTGGAGCGGGCTGTGTCTGACGTCGAGGGCGTACGGGCCGGCAACGTGATCGCCTTCGGGGTCGAGGGTCGCAAGGGCAAGGAGGCGGTCATCGTCGTGGCCGAGACCAAGGCCACCGACGAGGCCGACGCCGTGCGGGCCGCCGTACACCTCCGGGTGCGTGAGGCCATCGGGCTGCCGGCCGAGGAGATCGTGCTGGTGTCGCCCGGCACGCTGCCCAAGACGTCATCTGGCAAGCTCCAGCGATCGCTGTGCCGGACGCGCTACCTCGAGGCGGGCCTCAGCCCCGTCTGAACTCCATGGACACGGTCGTCGTCGTGGGCGCCTCGTTGGCCGGCACGCGCGCGGTGCAGGCCCTCCGCCGCGAAGGGCATGTCGGACGGATCCTCGTGGTCGGGGCCGAGTCGCACTGGCCGCCGTACGACCGTCCGCCACTGTCGAAGCAGGTACTGACGGGCGCATGGGAGCCCGAGAAGGCTCGCCTGCGGGTCGACGACCCGTTCGAGGCCGAGCTCGTGCTCGGACGCCGGGCCGTGTCCCTCGACTTGTCGGCGAACACGGTCAGCCTGGATGACGGGACCTCGCTCGCCTTCGACGGGCTCGTCGTGGCGACGGGCGCGGCGGCTCGCACCCTGCCGGGAAACGACGCGCTGGCCGGTGTCCACGTGTTGCGCACGATCGATGACAGCGAGGCGTTGCGACACGATCTGGCGTCGGCCCGTCGCGTGGCGATCATCGGCGCCGGCTTCATCGGGTGCGAGGTGGCGTCGTCGTGTCGGGCCTTGGGTCTCGACGTCACGTTGATCGAGGCCCTCGATCTGCCGCTCGTCCGGGTGTTGGGCGCGGAGATGGGGGAGATGGCCGCGGCGCTCCACCGAGCCAACGGTGTCGACCTCCGACTCGGCGTCGGGGTGTCGGCCATCGAGGGCGACGGACGCGTCGAGCGGGTCGTGTTGGGCGACGCTTCGGTCGTCGAAGCGGACGTCGTGGTCGTCGGCATCGGCGTTCTCCCGAACACCGCCTGGCTGGACGGGTCGGGGTTGGAGGTAGCCGACGGTGTCGTCTGCGACGAAGCGTGCGTCGCCGTGGGCTCGGATGGTCGGGTCGTGGCCGCCGGTGACGTGGCCCGCTGGACCAACGCGCTCTTCGGCATCTCGATGCGCATCGAGCATTGGACGAATGCGACCGAGCAGGCGGCCCACGCCGTGAAGGCACTGGTCCACGGCGCGGAAGCTGCAGGTGCGTTCGCGCCGGTGCCGTACTTCTGGTCGGACCAGCACGGGGTGAAGCTGCAGTTCGTCGGCACAACGGCCCCCGGCGACGACATCGTCGTCGCCGAGGGGGCCGTCGCCGATGGCAAGTTCGTCGCCGTCTACGGGCGCAACGGGGTGACCGTCGGGGCGCTGTGCATCAAGTGGCCGGCCAGGGCGGTGCCATGGCGCAACGCCATCGAGGCGCGCGCCACGTTCCCGCCGGCGCCCGCATGATCAGGCGGCCTGCAGCTTCTTGACGACCTCGGCCTTGGCGTCGGGATCATTGGAGATGGGGACGTAGAAGCCAGTCCGGTCGATGGCGCCGCCAAAACGTTCGACCAACTTGTCGGCGACCTCGGACAGGTCGCACTCGATGGCGAACGTATGGAGAATGTCGTCGGTGATGAGCTCCGCCATCTCCTTCCACCCGCCCTGCTTCGACAAGCCGTTGAGCTCGGTCTGCAGATCGCCCCAGCCGTGCAGCTCGAGCACGGGTCGGTAGGCCGGCGTCGAACCGTAGAACGACACCTGTCCCTTCACCATCGTGCGGGCCGCTTCTCGCTCCTGTTCGTTCCCCGTGATGACGAAGGCGGTGTAGCTCGTTTCGAAGTCGGTGCGAGTGCGACCGCCCTTGGTGAAGCCCTTCTCCAACGCCGGAATCGTGACCTCCTTGAGGTAGCGCTCGGTCGTGAAGGGGTGGACGAGGAAGCCGTCGCACACCTCGCCGGCGACCTCGGTCATGTGCTGGCCGACACCGGCCAGGAACACCTTGGGCGGACCGTACGGGTTGGGGCCCGGCGAGAAGAACGGCGTCATCAAGGTGTGCTTGTAGAACTCCCCGTCGAAGGCGAGCTTGGTGCCGTTGTTCCAGTTGTCCCAGATGGCGCGCATGGCGAGAACGAACTCGCGCATGCGGGGCGCCGGGTGCGACCACGGCATCGAGAAGCGCTTCTCGATGTGGGGTTTGATCTGGCTGCCGAGACCGATGATGAACCGACCCTTCGACGCCAGCTGCAGGTCGTTGGCCTGCATCGCCGTCGTCATCGGGCTGCGGGCGAAGGCGACGGCGATGCCCGTGCCGAGCTCGACGCGCTCGGTCGCCAGCCCGGCCACGAGCAACGGGAAGAACGGGTCGTGGCCGGTCTCCGCCGACCACAGTCCGTCGTAGCCCTGATCCTCCTGCAACTTGGCCAGGTCCGCAGCGTTGTCGAACCCTCCGATTCCTCCATCGACTTTCATGCCGCCGACCGTACTGTGGACGACATGCCCGACGCGTCGAGGCCTGGTCCGCCCGGCTGGTTCGAGGAGAAGCAGCTCCCATGGTCGTGGGCCGAGCGTCAGCTGGTGCGCGCCCGCAACTACTGGGTGGTGTCGTCCTCGGCCGACGGCGTGGCCCACTCGAGGCCGGTGTGGGGCGTCTGGCTGGACGGGGCGCTCGTGTTCAGCGCCGGCGGGCCGCGCATGATCGCCAACCTCGAGGCCCGTGGCGACGACGTCGGCGTGCACCTCGAGTCAGGCGACCGCGTCGTGATCCTCGAAGGGAGCGTGCGGACCGTGGCAGCGACGCCGGCGTTCGTCGACGGCTACAACGCGAAGTACGACTGGGACTTCACCCTCGACAGGGTGCCGGGCGCGCTGCTCGCACTTCTGCCCCGGGTCGGCTATGGCTGGATCAGCGACCCCGACGACCGCGGCGAGACCTTTTCGAATTCCGGCACCCGCTGGTCGGCCTTCTAGGGAACTCAGCCCTGTTGGCCTTCTTCGCGGAGGAAGCGCTGGAGTTCGGCGGCGATCTCATCACCGGAGGGAAGGTTGTCGACGTCGAGCGGCGGGTGCTCGTTGGCGTTGGCGCCGCTGAACCCGACGGCTTCGGCTTCCACTTGGCGCTCGAGCTGGTCGACCATGGCCACGTGTTCGGGGTTCTGGGCGATCAGGCCGTCGATGCGGGTCCGGGTGACCTCGGCGGCAGCCCGGAGTTCGGTCACGTCGACGGTGATGCCGCCGAGGCGCGCGAGGTGGTCGAGCAGGCCGACGCTGGCGTCGGGGTAGGGCATGCCCGAGACGTAGTGCGGCACCATGGCCCAGAGGCTGAGGGCCGGGATGCCTTGGTGCTCGAAGCCCTTGAGGATGGCTGCGTGAATGCCGGCTGGCACCTCCCGAACGCCAGGGATGAACCCGACGTCGTTGGCGATGACCTGGTCGATCGCCGTGGCAATGATGCGCGTCGGCTTGGTGTGGGGCATCGGCGCCGGGAAGCCGCCGAGTCCGACGGCGAGGCGGACGCCGAGGTCGGAGCACAGCTGGGTGAGCTCGTCGGTGAACCCCCGCCAGCGGTAGTCGGGCTCGGGGCCGACCAGGAGCAGCAGGTCGTTGCCCGCCGCATCGGTGCCGTGGCGGATCTGGATCTCGGCGTAGGTGACGGAGTCGAGGACGCCGTTGACGATGCGTTGCACGGGGCGACGCGACCGGTGGTCGACCAGCTGATCGGCGTCGAAGGTGACCATCGGTTCGGTGCGCATGCCGCCGATCAGCGCCGAGATGGCGTTGCCGCCCGACAGCCCGGCGTCGACCCAGCCCTCGAGGCCCATCACCAGGACCGGCCGGTGCAGTTCGACGTCGAGCTCCTTGCGAAAGAGGGCCACGATCAGGCCAGGCTGCCGGCGGCGGACTTGGACGCCTCGGCGAGGTGGATGACGGAGTCGCCGAACGCCTGCCACGACGCACCGTCGGAGCCCATGGCTCCCTTGGCGTAGCGGGTGTAGACACCGTCGAGGATGCACGCCAGCTTCCAGTAACCGAAGGCGACGTAGAAGTCGAGGTGGCGGAGATCTCGGGTCGAGCGCTCGGCGTACATCCGCCGTAGGTCGGCCTTTCGGGGATAGCCGGCGGCGGCGGTGGCGCCCGATCCGGCCAGACTTTGCGACGTGTCGCCGGGATCGTTCCAGTAGACGAGAAGGAGCCCGAGATCGGCCAGCGGATCACCGAGCGTGCACAGTTCCCAGTCGAGGACAGCGAGAACGTCACCATCGGTGGAGAGCATGCAGTTGTCGAGCCGGTAGTCGCCGTGCACGATCGCCGCGCCCTGCTGCTCGGGGATGTGGGCGCTGAGGAAGGCGTGCATCTCGTCGACCGCTGGCACCTCGCGCATCTTTGACTGGTTGAACTGGCCGTACCAACGTTTGAGCTGACGTTCGATGTAGCCCTCGGTGCGACCGAGGTCGCCGAGGCCGACGGCGGACGGGTCGACGTCGTGGATGGCGACGAGCACGTCGACCAGGCTCTGGCCGGCGCGCCCTCGGGCGTCGTCGTCGAGGGCCTCACCGGCCGCCGGGTCGCGCACGATGACGCCGTCGACGAACGCCATCACGTAGAACGGCGCGCCGTTGACGTCGAGATCGTCGCAGTAGCCCAGAGCGGGCGCTACGGGCACGGCGGTCGGCGCCAGGGCACTGATGATGCGGTGCTCCCGACCCATGTCGTGGGCTGTCGCCAGCACGTGGCCGAGCGGCGGCCGACGAAGTACGTAGTGGGTGCCGTCGGCGCCGGTGACCTTGAAGGTGAGGTTGCTGCGCCCACCGGCGATGAGCGTGAATTCGAACGGGCCGGTGGCGCCGTCGACGTTCGCCTCGAGCCAGGCCGTGATCTTGGGTACGTCGATGCCATCCATGACGCTGCGGAGCGTAGTTGGGGGGTGCCGCGGCGTCGGGCGGGTACGTTGCCTACATGGTTGACGTACGCGACGTGACCGATGACTCCTTCGAGGCCGACGTCTTGGCCCGTTCCGAAGAGGTGGCCGTCGTTGTCGATCTCTGGGCGCCGTGGTGCGGCCCGTGCAAGACCCTCGGACCGATCATCGAGAAGGTGGTAGGGGAGACCGACGGCCTGGTCGAGTTGGCCAAGATCAACGTCGACGAGAACCCTCGGTCGGGTGCGACGTTTCGCGTGCAGTCGATCCCTGCGGTGTTCGCCCTTCGCGACCGCAAGATCGTCGACCAATTCATCGGCGCGTTGCCCGAGCCGGCCGTGCGCGAGTTCGTTGGCCGACTCGTGCCGCAGAAGTCGCCGGCCGACAAGCTCGTCGAAATCGGTAGCGAGGATGCGTTGCGGGCCGCCCTCGATCTCGACCCTGGTCATCTCGGCGCCGTCGTGGCGTTGGCCGAGTTGTTGATCGGCTCGGCGGCCGAGGGCTCGGTGGACGAGGCGTTGGCGCTGCTGGCCCGGGTGCCGGAGACGGGCGAGGTGGTGCGGGTCGCGGCACTGGCCCGAATGGCCGCAGCCGGTTCGTTGCCGAGCGCAGGTGCCGCCGGCCTGGATGGTGTGGAGACGAAGCTCGACGCGTTGCTCGAGCGGGTGAAGGACGACGAGGTCGCCCGCCAGGAATTCCTCGACTTGTTGGCGGTGCTTGGTCCGGAGGATCCCCGCACGATGCGCTACCGCCGGGCCATGACGTCGCGCCTCTTCTGAGATCCCGGCCCCGCCGGGGGCCAGACGGCCGGTCCTGGATCTGGATCGGCGGACCGGTGCCGCGCGGGGCCGCCGCCATCACCCTCGGTCGGCTCGTCAACGTCCGCTCCCGGTCGGTCGGCGACGAGCGACTACTCCGACACGAGCTCGTCCATGTGGGCCAATGGCAACGCCTCGGCCTCGTCGGGTTCCTGCGTCGCTATCTCGGCGCCTACGTGCGCTGGCGCTTGCGGGGATACGGCCATTGGGGCGCCTACCGACGCATTCCTCTGGAGGTCGAGGCCGAATGGGAAGCCCGCCGGCCCACGTGAACTGGGAGTAGCCGCTGTCGCATGCGGTCGGTAGGGTGGCGGTGGCGCCGCTTCCCCCCGGTCGATCCCTCCTCCCGGTGGTGTGCGCGTGTCCGAACTGCCCTCTCCTCCTCCCGCTGCGGAGCCGGTGTCCCTTGCCACCGTTTTCGCCTGGGTGCAGGGTCGCAGCCGGCCCGGGCTGACCATCGCCGCCGGGTTGGTGGCGCTGGCCACGTTGGGCATCGTGGCCTGGGCCACCTTTCTCGGGCCGGCCGCCGGAGGGGAGGGCCCGCCCATCGAGGTCTCCTTGCCTCGAGCCGACGCCGGCAACCCTGCAGCGCCCGCCGACTCAGGCGCCACGTCGGACGGCGAGCCGGAGATCGACGGCGTCGTGGTGCACGTGGCCGGCGCCGTCGCGCGTCCCGGCCTGTACCGGCTGGCGGGCGCAGCCCGGGTCGCCGACGCCCTCGATGCCGCCGGCGGCCCGACCGCCGAGGCCGACCTCGACGCCGTGAACCTGGCCGCCAAGGTGGCGGACGCGGACCGCGTGTACCTGCCCCGCCGCGGCGAGGCGGCACCTGCGCCCGTATCGGGCGGTGGAGGCGCCGCCGGCGGCGCTGCCGGTCCTCTCGACCTCAACACGGCGACTGCGGCCCAGCTCGAAGAGTTGCCCGGCGTGGGCCCGGCCACGGCTGAGGCCATCCTCTCGTACCGCCAGGAGAAGGGGCGCTTCCGGTCGGTGGAGGAGCTGTTGGAGGTGCGAGGGATCGGCGAGTCGAAGCTCGCCGCACTGCGCTCGAAGGTCCGTGTCCGATGAGGACGGCCGGACTCGGCGCGCCCACCTCCGCATGGCGCGGTGAGCGCGCCAAGATCGCCCGAGGTCGAGGGTGAGCGACCGGATGGTGGTCGTGTTGGCCGTCGCGACATTGACAGCGGCGTGGTGGCGGGCACCGCTTCCGGTGGCGATCGTGATTGGAACCGGCCTGCTATTCGTGGCCCTCCGTCGACCGACGTTGCTCGTGGTGGCGGCGGCTGCAGCGGCCTCGGTGCTGGGCGTGCGGGCCTGGGACGGCGTCGAGCGGGCGCCGACGTCGGGGAACGTGGCGGCGGGCGCCACGGTCGTCGCCGATCCCGTGCGGGTGCTGGGTAGCGTGCGGCTCGAGTTGCGCCTCGATGAGGGCGGTCGACGCGTGCAGGCCACGGCCGCCGGTGATGCGGGCGCCGTGCTCGCCTCCCGGCTGGCGGGCGAGCGCGTACGGGTCGAGGGTCGGCTCGGTCGGGTGTCCGAATCGAGCCGCGCCTACCTCGCTCGCCGCCACATCGGGAGCCGGCTGACCGTTGTCACCGCCCACGTCGGCGGCGCCGGCCACCCCGTCGACCGCTTCGCCAACCAACTCCGGCGCACCCTCATCGCCGGCACCGACTCGATGTCGTTCGAGCGCCGGGCCTTGTTCACCGGTCTCGTGCTGGGTGACGATCGCGAGCAGCAGGCGGAGGAGATCGACGACTTCCGCGCCGCTGGTCTCACGCACCTCCTCGCCGTCAGCGGGCAAAACGTGGCATTCGCGTTGGCGGTGGCGGCGCCATTGTTGCGACGACTCGACCTGCGCCGTCGCTTCGTCGTCGGACTTCTGGTGCTCCTGACCTTCGGCGTCTTGACCCGGTGGGAACCGTCGGTCCTGCGGGCGGTCGGCATGGCGGCCCTGTCCCTCACGGCGTCGACCATCGGCCGTCCGGCCAGCTCGTTGCGGATCCTCGGACTGGCCGTCACCGGTCTCGTCCTGATCGATCCAATGCTGGCCGGCTCGATCGGCTTCCTGCTCTCGGTCGGCGCCTGCAGCGGCATCGCCGTCGTCGCGCCGGCCCTCGAGCGTCGCCGGGTACCGACGACGCTGGCGGTGACGATCGCCGCCCAGGTCGGTGTCGCACCGGTGCTCGTTCCCGTCTTCGGGGGTATCCCGCTCGCGTCCTTCCCGGCCAACCTTCTCGCCGTACCGGCGGCGGGACCCGTGATGATGTGGGGGTTGATCGGCGGCGTGCCTGCTGGCCTGTTGGGCGGACGGGCAGCGTGGTTGTTGCACCTTCCTACTCGCCTACTGCTGGCGTGGATCTCCGGCGTGGCGCGGGTTGCCGCCAACTTGCCGCTCCCGGAGATCGGTCCCCGATCTGCGCTCCTTCTCGCTGCGCTTGCGGCAGCAGTGGCCCTGATCGTCACCGGGACAAACCGTCGTCAGCGTGTTGTCGCGTCGGTAGGGCACCTGGCGCTGCTCGCCGTGGTCTTCGTGTCCCTGGCTCCGCTCGCCCGCCCGTCGGAGCCCGAGCACGACACTGGTCGCACGCTTGCCACCGGGGCGCAGCTCTGGCGGGCCGACGGGGCCGTCGTTCTCGTCGTGGCCGGCAACGCCGACGCCGGCCGGCTCTTGGGCGGCATGCGGCGCGCCGGTGTTCGGCGAGTCGACGTGCTCGTGCTCCGCAGTGGTGGGAGTGCCGGCGCCCGGTTGGCGGCGGCCGTCCGGCATCGTGCGCTCGTGCGCACCGTTCTGGCCCCACCCGGGCACCAGGTGCCGGACGCCGAGGTCGTGGTGCCGGACGCCCCCGTGGGCGTGGGTGGCCTCGAGATCGTCGTCGTGGGCCGTCGGAAGCCGCTGGACGTCCGTGTAGGTTCGCCTCGTCATGCGCCTCGCGCTCGGGCCCCGCCACTACGACGTGACCACGCGCGCCCTCGTGATGGGGATCCTCAACCGGACGCCCGACTCATTCTTCGACCAGGGCCGGTTCTTCGACCTGGATGACCTGTTGCGGCTGGCTGAGCGGCAGGTGGCGGATGGTGCCGATGTCCTCGACGTCGGCGGTGTGAAGGCCGGCCCCGGCCCCGAGGTCGACGAGCAGGAGGAGCTCGACCGGGTGGTTCCTGCGGTCGAGGCACTCCGAGCTCGCGTCGACCTTCCCATCTCCGTCGACACCTGGCGCGCCGGTGTCGCCCGCCAGGCCTTTGCCGCCGGCGCAGTCGTGGGCAACGACATCAGTGGCTTCGCCGATCCGGCCTACCTCTCGGTGGCGGCGGCCGCCGGTGCGTCCGTCGTCGCCACCCACATCCGTCTCCAGCCCCGGGTGCCCGACCCGACACCCGACTATCCCGGAGGGGTCGTGCCGATGGTCCGCGACGCGCTGGTGGTCCTCGCTCGCCGAGCGGAAGCGGCCGGCGTCGCGCGTGAGCGGATCGTGATCGATGCCGGCCTCGACCTCGGCAAGACGTGGGAGCAGTCCCTCGAGCTCCTGCGGGCGTCCGATCGTTTGGCCCAACTGGGCTACCCGCTGTTGTTGAGCGCTTCCAACAAGACGTTCCTCGGCCGACTGCTCGACCTTCCGATCGAGGCCCGTCGAGACGCCAGTGCCGCTGCCACCGCACTGGGCGTACTGCGGGGTTGCCGGATCGTGCGGGCCCACGACGTCCGTGGTGCCCGGCGGGTGTGCGATCTCGTGGCCGGCGTGCTGGAGGCGGCGTGAGTCCGGCTGAATCGCTACGTCCGGCCTTCCTCGTGCGAGGGGACGACGCCGTGCTACTCGACGAAGCCGTGCGCGCACTCGTCTCGTCGCTCGTCCGTGGCGCCGATGCCGGCCTGGCGGTGGAGGAGATCGACCTCGATGCACCAACGGCGGCCGAGGACCACGGCCTCGGTGCGCTCCTCGATGCCTGCCTGACCCCGCCGTTCCTCACCGACCACCGCATCGTCCTGGCCCGGAACGCCGGTGCCCTGAACGTCGAGGAGGCGAACCGCTTGGTGACCTACCTCGAGGATCCGCTCGAGACGTCGGTGCTCGTGCTGGTGTCCGGCGGCGGCGCGATCCCGGCCAAGTTGGTGGCGGCGGTGAAGAAAGCCGGCGAGGTCGTCGAGGCGGGCCTGCCCCGCCAGGCCAGGGAGCGCACGAGCTGGCTCGTCGACAAGCTGCGGCATGGCCCCGTGAAACTCGACGCTCGGGCCGGTCAGCGCCTCGGCGAGCACCTCGGTGAGGATCTGAGCCGCCTGCACGGGATCCTCGAGGTGTTGAGCGCGGCGTACGGCGAGGGTGCATCGCTGACGGCCGAACAGCTCGAGCCCTTCCTCGGCGAGGCCGGAGGTGTAGCCCCGTGGGACCTCACCGATGCGCTCGACAAGGGCGACGCGACGATCGCCCTCGGTCTCCTCCATCGCCTCATCGGTGGGGGCGATCGCCACCCGCTCGTGGTGCTGGCCACCCTGCACCGCCACTACGGCCAAATGCTGCGCCTTGACGGAGCCAACGCCCGCAATGAGGCGGAGGCGGCGCAGCTGCTGGGCCTGAAGGGCAGCACGTTCCCGGCCAAGAAGGCGCTGATCCAGACCCGCAGATTGGGTTCTTCGAAGGTGCGTCGCGCCATCGCCCTGCTGGCCGAGGCCGACCTCGATCTACGAGGTGCCAAGAGCTGGCCGGAGACCCTCGTGATGGAGGTGCTGATCGCCCGGTTGTCCCAGTTGTCCCGCGTCTAGGGTCGCCCCCACATGGCCACGACCACCACCTCCGCCAAGGCCCGCCGCGTCCCCAAACCGGCCCTCGCCGTCGAGCGCTTCACCCTCCCCAACGGGCTCCGCGTCGTGCTCGGGCCCGATCGCAGCGCCCCCGCCGTGGCCATCACCGTCAACTACGACGTTGGCTTCCGCAGCGAACCCGAGGGACGCACCGGATTCGCCCATCTCTTCGAGCACCTGATGTTCCAGGGGAGCACCAACCTGGAGAAGGGCGAGGCCGACAAGCTCATCGAGGGCAACGGCGGCACGATGAATGGCAGCACCCGCAGCGACTACACGAACTTCATCTCGATGCTGCCGAGCAACGCCCTCGAACTCGGTCTCTTCCTCGAGGCCGACCGCATGCGCAGCACTCGCATCGACCAGGAGAACCTCCAGAACCAGATCGACGTCGTGAAAGAGGAGATCCGGGTCAACGTCATCAATCGTCCTTACGGTGGCTTCCCTTGGATCGACCTGCCGCCAATCATGTTCGACAGCTTCAACAACGCCCACAATGGCTACGGCAGCTTCGTCGACCTCGAGTCGGCCACCGTGGCCGATGCCCAGGATTTCTTCGACACCTTCTACGCGCCGGCGAACGCCCAGCTCTGCGTCACCGGTGACTTCGAGGTGTCCCGGATCACGGCGATGATCGAGACACACTTCGGGAACATCAAGCGGCGGAAGGCTCCGAAGATCCCGGACGTCGGCGAGCCTCGGCTCACGGCGGAGCGCCGCTCGGTGAAGTACGACGCCATGGCGCCGATGCCGGCGCTGGCTGCCGGCTACCGGGTGCCGGACCCGATCAAACAGGTGGACCGCTATTTGGCCGCCGTCGTGCTCATCGAGGTGCTCACTGACGGGGAGGGGTCGCGTCTGCACCAGCGCTTGGTCAAAGAAGACCGCGTGGCGAGCCACATCGGCGGGATGATCGGCACCTTCGGCGACCCGTTCGACGTCCGCGACCCGACAATGCTCCAGCTCCTCGCCTACCACCCGGGCGCCAGCGCGGAGCAGGTGTTGGCTTCGATTGATGCCGAGGTTGCGGAGGTCATCGACCGGGGCATCGACGCCGAAGAGCTGCAGCGGGTGCAGACCAGCCTCATCTCCGGACATCTGCGACGCCTCGACAACCTGCTGCAGCGCAGCATGTTCATGGCTACCCTCGAACAGCAGCGCAAGAAGGCCGAGCTCGTCAACGACCTGCCGGAGCTCTTGGCGGCCGTCGAAGCGGATGCCGTCGTGGCCGCCGCCGACGAGTGGTTGCGCCCCGAAGGACGGGCCGTGCTCGAGGTGCGACCAGACACCGGCGAGGACGAGGAGGTCGGCCGATGAACGCCCCCCGCCTCTCCACGGCTCCGCGCCCCGAGCTCGTCGGGGTCGTGCCCGAGGTCCTCGCGCCCAAAGGGGTGCGTTTGCCCACCGTGGCCGAGCGCACACTCGACAACGGCCTTCGCATCCTGGCCGCCCGGCGCGCCGGCGTGCCCCGCCTCGAGGCCAGGCTCCTGGTGCCGTCGGCGCGCGACGGCAAAGCCCCCGAAGCGGCCAGGTCGCAGGTGTTCGGACGGACGTTGCTGGCCGGCACGACGAACCGGTCGAGCCTCGCGATCGCCCAGGAGCTCCAGCGTCTCGGGGGCAACCTCGACGCCGGCGTCGACGTCGAGGATTTCGTGGTCTTCGGTTCGACTCTTTCGAGCGAGCTCCCGCGCTTCCTGGCCCTTTTCAGCGAGGTTCTCACCCAGGCGACCCACCCGGCCGACGAGGTCGCGCTCCAGCGAGATGTGGCCGCCCAGGAGATCACGCTTGCTCTCAGTCAGCCGGCGACGATCGCCCGACAGGCCCTGTTGCAGCGGCTCTTCGGAAGCCACCCCTACGGCCAGGGGCTGCCGTCGGCCGAGGCGGTGGCGGCGGTGAAGGCCGGGCAACTCCGAAAGTTGGGCGACCGGCGGCTCCGGCCCGAGGGCGCGATCCTCGTGCTCGTCGGTGACGTCCAACCCGCGAGGGCCCTCGACCTGGCCGAGGCCGCCTTCGCCAGCTGGGAGGGAGGCGGCGGAAAACCCGGTCTCGCCCCTCCCGGGCCGTGCCCGCCCGGCCCGACGCTGCTCATCGATCGCCCCGGTGCCGTGCAGACGAACATCCGCATCGGCGGTCCCGCAATCGGGCGCACCGATCCTGGCTACCCGAGCCTCGCTCTGGCCAACTTGGTCTTCGGCGGCTACTTCGTGTCCCGCTTGGTCGACAACATCCGTGAGAAGCGGGGGTATACGTACTCGCCGGGCAGCGGTGTCACGCAGAATCGCCAGGCCAGCTACTTCTTCGTGTCCGCCGACGTGGGCACGGACGTGACCGCCCCGGCGCTGGTCGAGATTCGCTACGAGCTCAACCGCATGTTGGCCGGGCCGATCGACGAAGCGGAGCTGCTGTCGGCCAAGCGCTACCTGTCGGGGACGTTGAGCATGTCGATCCAGACGCAGTCGGGCCTGGCCGGCTACCTCGCCACCCTGGCTTCCAACGGACTTCCGGTCGAGCACCTCCGCAACTTCCCGGCCGCCATCGATGCCCTCACGGCCGACGACGTCATCGCCGCCGCTCGCCGCTACTTCGACCCCCGCCAGCTGGTCACCGTGCTGGTCGGCGACGCCGCCACCATCAAGAATGGCGTCGAAGCCCTCGATACCGTCGAGTACGCGTGACCCCTGAGGGCGCCTCCAATGCGCCGTTCGACCTGATCGGACGGTTGGCGATCCAAGAGGTCAGGATCACTGACGACCTGGCCCACATCGAGGTGTTCACCATGCAGGGTCTGTTGACCCTGTTGTGGCACGGCGACCGCGACGCCGAGCGGGTCGTGGTGATGCTCGGTGGGGCGATGGGTGGGCTCCTCGGGCCATCTGACGGGGCCTACCACGACCTGGGTGTCGCCTTCGCTGCGCAAGGGATCGGCACCATCCGGGTCGGCTACCGGCGGGCCAACGATCTTCCCGAGTGCGTCCTCGACGCAGCGGCCGCCTGCGACCTCGCCGCTCGGGCCGGCGCCGAGCGCTTCGTGGCCGTGGGGCACAGCTTCGGCGGCGCCGTCGCCGTCGGCGTCGGCATCGCGCTGCCGACCCACATCAACGGTGTGGTCACCCTGGCGACGCAATCCGCGGGATGCGAGTCGGCCGAGCTGTTGTATCCCCGTCCGCTGTTGCTGCTGCACGGCGAGCGCGACGAGATCCTGCCGGTGATGTGCAGCGAGGTCGTCGCCGGGCTGGCCGGCGGGGGCGAGCTGGTCGTGCTCCCCGGCGCAGGCCATCTGCTCAACACAGCCGGCGCCGGCGACGTCGTGCGGGAGAAGCTGTTGACATGGATCCCGCCGGTGCTGGCGGGAGCGGCCTAGCCCTCGGTGGCGGAGAGGCGGGCGATCTGCTTCATCAAGCGGCTCTTGCGGCGGGCGGCCTGGTTCTTGTGAATGATGCCCTTGGCAGCGGCCTTGTCGAGGCGCTTGATGGCGAGCTTCGTTGCATCGACGTCGGGCGTGCCAGCGGTGGCGAGGGACACGGCCGACTTCACGCGCGTCTTGATCTCGGACTTGACGGCCTTGTTGCGAAGGCGGAGCTTCTCGTTTTGCTTGTTGCGCTTGATCTGAGACTTGATGTTCGCCACGGGGAGAAGACGATACAGGGCGGCCGGTAGGTTCTCCAACCGTGCGTACACCCCGGGTGGCCGTCGAACCGGCGCCGGCGCCGGACTGGTTCGCCCGAGCTGTCGTCGACGGCGGCGGGGAGGTCGTGGGGCTCGCCCAGGCCGAAGCGCTCATCTGGACGGCGCCTCGAGGTGCCGATGCGCTCCAGCGGATCCTGGCGGACGCACCGGGCGTGACGTGGGTGCAACTCCCCTGGGCAGGTGTCGAGGAGTTCGCCCGCCTCGGCGTGTTCGCCGACGATGGCTCCGGCCGGCGATGGACGTGCGGCAAGGGCGTCTACGCCGAGCCGGTCGCCGAACATGCCCTGGCCTTGGCCCTGGCTGGTCTCCGGTCGGTGCCCGACCGGGTGCGGGCGACGTCGTGGGGCCGTCAGGCGGGCGTCAGCCTCTACGACGCCAAGGTCACGATCCTGGGCGGAGGAGGCATCACCGAGTCCTTGGTCTCGCTGTTGTCGCCGATGCGGACGGAGGTGACAGTTGTGCGCCGCGACGCCTCGGTGACCATCTCCGGTGTCGCTCGTACGCTGCCCCCCGACCGCCTACACGACTCGCTGCCCGGCGCCGACGTGGTCGTCCTCGCCCTGTCGTTGACGCCCGAGACCGAGGGTTTCATCGGCGCGACCGAGCTGGCGCTGATGGAGCCGCACGCCTGGTTGGTCAACGTGGCCCGCGGTCGCCATGTGGACACCGCCGCCCTTGTCGATGCGTTGCGGACGGGCGGAATCGGGGGCGCCGGCCTCGATGTCACCGAGCCCGAACCGCTGCCCGACGGCCACCCACTGTGGACGTTGCCGAACGTGATCATCACGCCGCACACGGCCAACACCCAGGAGATGGCGGTGCCGCTGTTCTCCGCTCGTATCACCGAGAACGTGCGCCGCTTCGGCGCCGGCGAGGACCTCATCGGGCCCGTCGACTCGACCCTCGGGTACTAGGAGCGGCGGGGCGACGGACAGCCCGCCGGTAACCTCGCATCCGATCCCCATGGACTTGTCGCGCCTTCGAAACTTCTCGGTCATCGCCCACATCGACCACGGCAAGTCCACGCTCGTGGATCGCATGTTGCAGTTGACGAACGCCGTCGACCCCCGGGACATGCGCGATCAGTTCATGGACTCGATGGACATCGAGCGCGAGCGCGGCATCACGATCAAGGCCCAGAACGCGCGGGTGCAGTGGAAGGACCACGTCCTTCAGCTCATCGACACCCCCGGCCATGTCGACTTCGGCTACGAGGTCAGCCGGTCGCTGGCCGCGTGCGAGGGGGTCGTCCTGGTCGTGGATGCCAGCCAGGGCATCGAGGCCCAGACCCTGGCCAACTGCTTCCTCGCCCTCGAGCACGACCTCGAGATCGTCGCCTGCCTCAACAAGATCGACCTGCCGGCGGCCGACCCCGACCGCTACGCCGGCGAGATCGAGCACGTCCTCGGGATTCCGGCCGACGAGATCCTTCACATCAGCGCTAAAACCGGGCAGGGCGTTGACGCCCTCCTCGATGCCATCGTCGACAAGATCCCGCCACCGATAGGTGATGTCGACGCACCGCTGCAGGGCCTGATCTTCGACAGTTATTACGACCAATACCGCGGCGTCGTCAGCGCCGTGAGAGTGATGAACGGGCGGCTGCGCAGCGGCAGCCGCCTCCGGTTCATGCAGGCCAACGCTGTCCATGACGTCGACGAGATCGGTCACCGCACGCCAGTGCCGGTCCCCGTCGAGGAGCTCGGACCGGGCGAGGTCGGCTACCTCATGGCCGGCATCAAGGACGTCGGTGAGGCGCGCTCGGGTGAGACCGTCACCGACCATGCCCGTCCGGCGGCCGAACCGCTGCAGGGGTACGACGAGCCCAAGCCGATGGTGTTCTGCGGGTTGTACCCCGTCGAAGGCGACGATTTCGCCGACCTGCGCGAGGCGCTCGAGAAGATGCGTTTGAGCGACTCGTCGTTCAACTACACGCCCGAGACGTCGACGGCGCTCGGCTTCGGCTTCCGGTGCGGGTTCCTCGGCCTGCTGCACATGGAGATCGTTCGCGAACGCCTCGAGCGGGAATACGACCTCGCCCTCATCGCGACGGCCCCTTCTGTCGAGTACCGGGTCCACACGACGGCCGGCGAGGTCATCGACGTCGACAACCCCTCCGACATGCCCGAACCTCAGAAGATCGACTTCATCGAGGAGCCGTTCTTCAAGGTCACCTTGTTGCTCCCAGCGGAGTACACGGGCACGGTCATGGACCTTTGCCAGACGCGCCGGGGCGAGATGGCGAAGATGGAATACCTGTCGACGGATCGGGTGGAGCTCATCTACCGGGTTCCGCTGGCCGAGGTGGTCGTCGACTTCTTCGACCAGCTCAAGTCGCGGACCAAGGGATACGCCTCCCTCGACTACGAGCCCGACGGCTACGACCGGTCGAACCTGGTCAAGATCGACGTCCTGTTGAACGGGGTGCCGGTCGACGCCTTCTCCTCGATCATGGACCGGGCCAAGGCCGAGGAGTACGGACGAAAGATGGCGTCGAAGCTGCGCGAGCTGATTCCGCGCCAGATGTTCGACGTGCCGATCCAGGCGGCCATCGGCGGGAGGATCATCGCCCGCGAGACGGTGAAGGCCAAGCGCAAGGACGTGTTGGCCAAGTGCTACGGCGGCGACATCACCCGCAAGCGCAAGTTGCTCGAGAAACAGAAGGAGGGCAAGAAGCGGATGAAGAACATCGGCCGCGTCGAAGTCCCCCAAGAGGCGTTCATCGCCGCCTTCAAGCTCGACGACTGAGTGGTGGGGAGTAGTCGACGAGGGTGT
>JBKJKM010000116.1:0-3591 GCA_046597375.1 Acidimicrobiales bacterium
GGTCGACCTCGGCCTCGCCGTCGGGGCCGCTCGGGCCGCCCACGATGACGAGGAACGCGTCCGGACAGCGGTCGGCGAGCTCGGCCAGCGCGGCGATGGCCACCTCGACACCCTTGAGTGGTTGGATGCGGCCGACGAACAGCAGCATCCGGCCCTCCTCGGGCAGCGCGATGGCGCGGCGGGCCTGGCGCCGTTGCCCGGGCGAGAAGAAGGCGTGGTCGACGCCCGGGGCCACGATCTCGACTCGACTGGGATCGGCGCCGTAGAGGCGGACGAGTTGGGCGACTTCGTCGTCGCAGGAGGCCAGCACCGAATCGGAACACCCGATGATGCGGGCCTCCTCCTCGCTGCGGTGCTCGCTGTCGTCGGCCAGGTCGACCTCCGCTTTCACCCGGTCGAGGGTGTGGAACGTGGAGACGAGCGGCAGGTCGAGTTCGTGCTTGATGGTGTGCCCGGCGATGCCCGAGAGCCAGTAGTTGGCGTGGAGGGCGTCGGCGGCGTGCCCGGCCGCCATCCGCTGCAGCACCGCCTCCGTGAACTCCGGTACCAGGCCGTGCAGCGCTTCTTTGGCCACGGGTCGGAGCGGGCCGGCGGGAACGTGGTGCACGGCCAGGCCGGGCTCGACCGAGACGATCGGGGCCAGATCGGGATCGTAGGCCCGGGTGTAGACGTCGCAGCGCACCCCGGCGCGGGCCAGCGCCGTGGCCAGTTCGCGGACGTACACGTTCATCCCGCCGCCATCGCCCGTTCCGGGCTGGGCGAGTGGGGACGTGTGCATCGAGAGCACCGCGAGCGAGCGCACGGACCTGCTCAACCCGCCGGAGGCGTGACTTCTTCCGGATCAGGGTTTTCGGCGACGGTCCGGGGGTCGTTCTCGTGCCGGAACGAGAGGTAGACCTTGATCAGCGTCTGCTTCTGGTCCTCGGTGATGAACGGGTCGCGCAGGATCTCGCCGGGAAGGTCGTGGTCGCCGCCGCGGTCCTCGAGGATGCCCGCCTGCACGTAGAGCGTCTCGGCCGAGATGCGCAGCGCCTTGGCGATCTGCTGAAGGATCTCGGCCGACGGCTTGCGCAGGCCCCGCTCGATCTGGCTCAGATACGGGTTGGAGATCCCGGCCAGGTCGGAGAGCCGTCGCAAGCTCAGCCGGGCGCCGTTGCGCTGCTCGCGGATGAACCCTCCGAGATCGTGCGCCGGTCGCGCCGGCCCCGCCTCGCGCTCGTCCGGTACGTCGGGTTCCATGCCCCCACGCTACGGGAGCCTGGAGTCAGCCCAGCAACTGCTCCGGGTCGGCGGTGCCCGTCTTGTACCGGTTGACGATCTCGGCTTGAAAGACGTCGATGCGGTCGAACACCTGGCGGCGGCGGGCGCTCAGACTGCGCTCGAGGGTCGTCAGCTGGTCGGCCAGCTTGCGGACGACCTCGTCGGCCAGCTCGGGCAGGTTGGCCAGGGAGTCGGCGTCGGCGACCTCGTCGATCTCCGAGGAGAACTCGTCGCTGGCTTCGTCGGGCGCCATCAGCGTCGGCAGTCGGCCGAAGCCGGCGGGACGAGACTGGTCGCCCAGCATCTCGCCCTCCTTGAGCCGGTCGACGAGCTCGCCGGCGTCGCTGCGGCCGGCGCCGGTGCCCCGCCGCTCGAGCTCGCCGTGGATGATGTCGAGGCGGCCCTGGACGAGGCGGCGGGCGTAGGAGAGCCCGAGCTCGACCTCCTGGCATTCCGTGCGGCGCGTCCGCACCTCGTCGAGGCTGAGGTCGCCCACGCCGTCGGCGTAGGAGTCAGCCAGGATGCGGGCCAGGCGCTCAGAGGGCATGGATGGATCGTACCGACCCGTACGATCCGAGGGTGATAAAGGCCTTGGTGTTCGACTTCGACGGGGTCGTGGCCGACACCGAGGGCCCCGAGTACGAGGCCTGGCGGACCACCTGGGCCGACCACGGGCACACCCTCGAGCTGGAGGACTGGGTGCAGAGCATCGGCACCAACGACCCGGACGGTTGGCACCCGCTCACGGCGCTGGCCGAGCGGATGGGCGCCGGCTTCGACGCCGACGCCGCCAACGAGCGCCGGCGAGCCCGCCACCGGCCGGCGATCGCCGCGCTCTCCGCCCCGCTCCCTGGCGTGGCCGAGCTCCTCGCCGAAGCTCGAGGCGAGGGGCTGGCCACAGCCATCGCTTCCAGCTCCGATGCCGAGTGGGTCCCACCGCTGCTCCTCCAGCTCGGGTTGTCCGGTGCCTTCGAGCACCTCTCGCTCTACGACGGCACCTGCCCGGCCAAGCCGGCCCCCGACCTCTACGTGCGGGCCTGTGCCGCCCTCGACGTGGCCCCGGTCGAGGCCATCGCCATCGAGGACTCACCGAACGGGATCGCCGCCGCCAAGGCCGCCGGTCTGTGGTGTGTGGCCGTCCCCCACGCCATCACCCGTTCGCTCGATCTGTCGGCCGCTGACCTGGTCGTCGACACCCTCGACGGGATGACGCTCTCGGCCCTGCGGGAGCGCCTCGGCTGCTAGGTTCCGCGTGAATCGCTTCTCAATCCTGCGGAGGTACGCACATGGAGACGTTCACCCAAGAGGGCCTGGCCATGTTGTCCCGTTGGGGCCACTACCTCGCCGGCGTGACCTGGATCGGTCTTCTCTACTACTTCAATTTCGTCCAGACCCCGTCGTTCGCCGGCTTCGACCCTGCCGCCCGCACCGAAGCCGTCCGCAAGCTCGTTCCCCGCGCCCTGTGGTGGTTCCGCTACGGCGCACTGCTGACCCTCCTCACCGGCCTGTCGATCCTGGCCTTCCAGGAACAACTGACGGACGGTGACTACTGGCAGTCGGCGCCCGGCCGCAGCATCGCCACCGGCATCCTCCTCGCCATCGTGATGTTCGCCAACGTGTGGGCCATCATCTGGCCGAACCAGAAGATCTTCATCGAGAACGCCGAGCGCACGGCATCCGGACAAGAGGCCTTGCCCAACGCCGCCGCCGCCGCCCGCAAGGCAGCCTGCGCCTCGCGCACCAACACGCTGTTCTCGATCCCGATGCTGTTCTTCATGGGCGCCACGTCCCACTTCGCCGGACTCTTCGAGAACGGTGAGGGCGGCAAACGGGCCATCTATTGGGCGATCGTGCTCGTCATGGTCGTCGTCTTCGAGGGGATCGCCGTCTCCGCGCCGGCCGTCGGCGCACCCCAGGCTTGGCATATCGACAACCACCGCAACACGATCATCTTGGGGTTCGTCCTCACCGCCATCCTGATCCTTCTCTTCGAGGTGCTCTTCTAACGATGCTTTCGCTCCGCTTCCGTCGTCCCGCAGCCGCTCTCCTCCTCTTGGCTTCACTCGGCCTCGCCGCCTGCGGTGGCGGTGACGACGACGGTGGCGGCGGCGACGCCGGCGGCGGATCCGGCGGCGGAACGCCGGCCGCAGCCACGGTCGATATGAAGCCGACCACCTTCGAGCCCGACGAGGTCACCGTCAAGGTGGGCGAGACGGTGACGTGGAAGTGGGGCGGTGGAGTGCAACACAACGTCAAGTTCGAGGACTTCGGGTCGGAGATCATGTCGAAGGGCGAGTTCTCCCACACCTTCGACGAGGCCGGCACCTTCGC
>JBKJKM010000128.1:0-7863 GCA_046597375.1 Acidimicrobiales bacterium
TCGCTAACAGCTTCCTCCGCCGTCTCGAGGGGGGAGGTGGCGACCTACACGGGCTTCGCTACTGGCAGCTGCGCATGGTCGCGTCATCGCTAGGCGGAGAGACTGCCGCCGACGTCACGGCCCGCCTTGGCGAGGGACTCGAACACCTCACTGGCTGACAACGACGCGTGTGGGCCGAGACACCGTGATCGCATGAGCCCGAAGGTGCCCCTGAAGGCCGGAGAGCGGGCAGCGACGGGCAAATCAGCAGGCGCTCTCGATTCATGATGCCAGGATCGGCGGATGGCAGATCCTGCGCTGCATGCGCTCGACGAACTCGCTGGCGCGAAGGTGCGCCTCCGCGGCCTTCGTCTAGAGGACGCACCTGCGTTCCTGGCCATGGACCGCGACAGTGACGGGACTCGTCGCTGGGGCGAGACCAACCTCCCGCGCTCGGACGATCGCGCCCGAGCGTGGTTGGAGGAGCAGATAAAGAAGGACCGCTCGGGCGATATCGGCTTCTTCGTCATCGAACGTCTGGATGACGTGGTCGTTGGCTCGATGTCCGTCGGCCGAGCGTCCCCCCGACATGGCAGGTTCGGCTACGGCCTCGGGTTGGGACATGAGCATCGTCGACAAGGCTTCGGATCCGAGGCGATTTCGCTGCTGCTGCGCTTCTACTTCGGGGAACTGCGCTACACGAAGTGCGACACATCGATCTACTCGTTCAACGAAGCGTCTCTGCGCCTGCACGAACGCCTCGGGTTCACGGTGGAGGGGCAGATCAGACAGGCGATCTTCACGAACGGGAGCTTCCACGACGAGGTCATCGTCGGTATCACCGCCGCTGAGTTCCTTGAGAAGTAGTGCACGCCGAGCCACACTGCTGCCCCCAGCGGACGTGCCCCTGATCACCGGTTGAGCGACGCGCGTAGGACCGCTGGCGGGCGATTCAGCGTCAGGCCAGGGACCGCAGCGTTTCGGCGATGTCTTCGACCGTCCGGCTCCCTGCGGCGACACTCATGACGAACTCGTAAACGGCGTCGTTGTTGGCCTCCGTGATGTCAACGCCGTTGAGTTCGAGGAACGTTGCCGTCGCCAGCCACCCGAGGCGCTTGTTGCCGTCGACGAGGGCATGGTTCATGACCAACGATTGCAGGAGGGCGGCCGCCTTGGCCCAGAGGTCTGGGTAGGCGTCCTCCCCAAAAGCGGTGGTCAGCGGTCGCGCTACCGCTGAGCCGAGCAGACCAAGGTCGCGTACCGGCGGTGGCTGGCCGAGCAGCGCGCCAGCGAGCGTCAGGACATCCTCGAGGTCGAGGTACTCGGTGGGTTCGCTACTGGCCAAGGCGTTCGAGCGCGTGGGCGTGTGCAGCCATGACACGACTGGCTGCGGCACCCACCCGCTCCCGGTGCGCGCCCCGGGCGACGTAGTCACGGACGGCACGGCGGGCCGCATCCTGCATGGAGATGCCTTCGGCATCGGCGCGCTCCCGCAGTGCTTTCTGTTCGTCCTCGGTGAGCCGGAGCGTCATCGCCATAGCACATACGGTATCAGACTGATACCGACAAGCTCATGCGCTCGTTCGCAGTCGAACTTGAAACCGCCGAGATCGACCCCCCACCGGCTGGCTTCGACTCTGGGGAAGCCTGGGCGGCTCTGCGGTGGCCAACGTCGCTCCCCGGCTACGGATCCGCCCAACACGTGCTCGATTGACCGCCGATCTCTGACCTTCGCGGCGCCGGGCAGGGGAGGCGAGGCGAATGAGGTCTACGACGTCAGGATTGAGGCGCCAGCGCCGCCGCCATGCGGCGGAGTTCCCTCGGGATGTCGCCAGCCGGCTGGTATGCCAGCTCGGTCACTCCGGCAGCGGCGAAGCCCTCGACCTTGGCGGCCAGCTGGGCGGGGGTGCCGGAGAAGGTGACCGGCTCGACGAGTACCGCTGCGGCGGGCCAAGCCGCGTCGTCGTGGCGGTTTCGGGCGATGAGGTGGCCCTCGTGGGTGGCGAGGTGGCGCTCGGCCTCGGGTACCGCCTCGATCGAGGCCCGCCACGCCGCGCCGCCCGGCAGGCTGTCGACCGCTCCTGGTCCGCCCCGCTCGTACGTGGCATGGAAGGCGACGGCCACGCCGTGGCCGGCGGCGGCCTCGACCCGCGGGCCCGCAGAGTCCTCGCCCTCGTCGAGCACGGTGCCAAAGGTGAGCATCGCGCGCCACGCCAGCCCGGCCTCTCGCTGGGGGACGCCGGCGGAGAACACGCCGTCACCGAGCTCGGCCGCCACGGCCAGGCCCTTGGGCCCGTCGGCGCCGATGAGAATGGGGACGTCGACGGGCCGCGCCGCCGCATACCCCTGGGGGTGGAGCATGCGGATCGTGGCGCCCTCCCACTCGACGTCCTCGCCCCGCAGGAGAGCTCGCAGCGCACGAACGTAGGCGGCGACGTCGACCCACCGCATCGGTCGCTGGCCGAGCACCCGCCGCCCGGTGAAGCCCGCGCCGACGGCGACGACGACCCGGCCCGGGGCCATGGCCGAGAGCCCCGCGATGGCGGCGGCGTTGGTCATCGGGTGGCGCAGGCTGGGCACCAGCACGCCCGGCCCGAGGGCGATCGTCGAAGTTCGCGCTGCGGCCAGCGCAAGGACCATCCACACATCGGGGTAGAGGCCGGGGGAGTCGTAGCACCAAGCCCGTCGGTAGCCGAGCGACTCGGCCAGCTCGATGTGGGCCGGGGTGTCGAGCGACGTGGCGAATGCGCAGGAGAGTTCCACGGCCGAGGAACTTAGGCCGCCCTGTCTCTCCTCAACCTCCCTTGCCCACATTCGGCCGAACCGCTCGCTGGTCGCCCGGATCAGACCTCGGGAAGTTCGTCGGGGTAGGTCACGTCGATCTCTGCGATGGTCTTCGAGAAGTCCGAGGAGTTATTCGTGATGAACCGATCGGCGCCCGCGGCGACGGCCGTTGCGAGGTGCACGGCGTCGGCGGCACGCAGCCCGTGGGCAGCGCCGAGAGCGGTCGCCAGTTCGGCGAGGGCCTCGTTGACGGGTTGAAGGTCGAGACGCCCAAGCAGGGCGGCCAGCGCCTCGACCTCGGTGTCGGCGCCGTCGCGCATCGGCTTGGTCAGGAGCTCAGGGATCAGGAGCACCGAGCCGATGCCGGCGATCGTGCCGCTTGTCGTTGGCGGCTCGCTGGGGAAGAGCGCGCGGACCCGTTGGCCGAGCGGGTGACCGGGCACGGCCGCGTAGATGAGGACATCGGCGTCGAAGGCGTCCACGTGTCAGCGTGCCCCCCGGCTCGCGGCCACGTGTTCGAGGAGCTTCTTGGCCCGCTCGACACTGATTGCGCCATCGGCCGAGAGGGGGGCAGAGCGAGCGCGCTCGAGCAGCTCGCGAAGCCGCTCGGCGTGCGCGAGCGCTCGGTCAGCACGACGAGCTCGAAGCGCATCAGGACGGACGATGATCGCCACCGCTCGCCCATGACGGGTAATGGTCACCTCCTCGCCGGCGATCACGCGGTCAAGGATTTCGGGCAGGACGGCACGTGCTTCGCTGACCGACACGGTCGACATGGGTGTACTGTACATCCACGTACATCCACGTACAGTCACGTACAAAAGGTTGGTGTGTGCTGCGGCAGACCGGCCAGGTGATGTCTACGGTCCAAACGCCCACGTCACCATCAGCGGAAACTCCTCTCCCCAGAATGCGCCGCCGTGTTCCCCGACCCGCTCCGTCATGACGATGTCGGCGCCTCCATCTCGCAGGGCGTCAGCCCAGCGGGTTGCGTTCTCGAGAAAGAACGGCTCCTGCGTGCCCGCCACGAGATACACACGTGGGAGCGAGCTCGGCATCAACGCCGGCGGCCTGTACCCCGCGCCCGGCGACGCGGAGAGCGCGGCGCCGTAGACGTCGGGATGGCGAACGCCCATTGCCAGCGCGAGTTCTCCGCCCAAGGAGGCGCCCCACACGGCGGTGCGCTCAGGGCCGAGCGCGACTCCGAAGCGCGTCTGCACCCACCGGCGCACATCCTCGACAAAGAAGCGCTCGTGCGCGGCGAATCGGTTCTCGTCGAAGCCCGGTACGTACTCCTTGAGCCGACCGTCGTCATCGGCCATGCCATGAACACCGACGATCATCGTGGGCCGTACGTCGGCTGCCTCGAGGACCTCACTCAATCGTGAAATGTGCCAGCCACCGTCGCCGGCGAACACGACGGCCTCCGGCGGATCCGGCGGGAGATACGCCGTGACCTGCCGACCACCGTCGTACGCAAGGGTCTCCGTGATCATGTGTCCCCCGATGCTCGCCATGGATCTTGGCTCCTCTCTTGTGCGCCGGATTCTTCGAACGGCTCGGCTCCGACCACGACGGACGGGGAGCTAGGACGACAGGTCCGGTGATCGCCCTCAACGAACTCGGGTGCCGCGTTGCCACACCTGGGTGACTCGCTTCCCAAGGCCGGTGGTGTCGAGGATGTCGCCGTCGACGACGGTGAGGTCGGCGCGAGCGCCGATGGCAATGGCTCCGACTTCACCAGCCATTCCGAGCAGATCAGCTGCACTGGTCGTCGCGGCGGCGAGTGCCGCTGCTGGATCCATCCCGTTCTGCACCATGAGGTCGATCTCGCCGAGGTTGTCGCCGTGGCGGCACACGCCCGCGTCGGTACCCATCGCCACCTTGACGCCAGCCTTCACAGCACGGGTGAACGAGTCGGTGTGCGCCTGGATGACCATCTCGGTCTTGTCGATGTAGATCTGCGGGACGGGCAAGCCCTCGTCGCGTGCAGCCAGCACTCCCCGAGGAGCGGAAAGGGTGGGCACCAGCCAGGTACCCGAGGCCAGCATCATCTCGATGGCCTCGTCGTCGAGGTAGATGCCGTGCTCAATCGAGCGGACACCATTCCGCAGGGCGGACTTGATCCCGTCGGTTGCCTGCGCATGCGCCATCCAACTCATTCCCGCGGCGGCGACCTCCTCGGCCACGACCTCGAGTTCGTGGTCCCGGAAGTGGCCGTGCCGCGGGTCGTCGCGAGGCGACAACACGCCGCCACTGGTGCAGACCTTGATGACATCGGCCCCGGCGCGGATGACCTCCCGGACCCGTCGACGCATCTCGTCCGCGCCGTCCACGACACTCGCCGGCCGGCCCGGATGCGGCAGTCGCGAGATGTCGGCGCCGCACAACACCCACTGGTCACCGTGCCCGCCGGTCTGGGAAAGGATGGTGATCGCGATCTTCAGTTCCGGGCCGGGGATCAACCCCGACGACACCGCCTGTTTGACGCCGAGGTCGGCGTATCCCGCATCGCGGGCCGTGGTGACTCCCGCGTGGAGGGTCTTCTCGAGGTTCGTTGCGGCGGTGAAGAACTGCATCGAGAACGGTGTGTTCAGCCTACGAGAGAGGTCGAAGACGACCGCATCGTCGACGGTGACGTGAACGTGACAGTCGATGAAGCCCGGCGCCACCGTCTTGCCACCGCAGTCGACGCCTACGTCACCGTCGAGACCTGACCCAAGCGCCACGATCCGGTCCCCTTCGATCACGACATCGCTCGCAACTGGCGCCGACCCCGAGCCATCGAACACGAGGCCCCCAGCGAACAGCGTCCTCAGCATGTCCCGATGATGGCAGTTCGCCACGCCGGATGCGGCGGAGCGCGAACCGCAGAGAATGCGCGCGGACGACTCAGCCGCCGGCCCGGTTCTTGGCGGCAGAGGTGAGGCGCTCGGTTGGGGCCTGCCACTCGTTGTAGCCCCGCAGCAGCTCGAAGCCCATCTCGATGTTGATGGCCAACATTGGCGCGTTGGAGAACGCATTCCACGTGTCGATGAAGCGGATCGCCGGCAGCTCGTCCAGTAGTCGCAACGCGTTCGCCGCTTTGACCCATCGACCCAGGCCGCGGTCGCGATGGGACGGGTGCACGGCCGTCCATCCCTGCCACGTGACGTCCTCGGCGTAAGGGGCGAAGAACAGCTCGGAGAACCCGGCGAGCTCTCCCGTGTCGCGATGTCGGGCAACGACCCGCCAAATGCGGTCCCCGTTGGCGAGCGCCTTGTCCTCCCGTTCGCGGAACTGCGCGGGCGTCGGGAGCTCATCCTCCATTTCGAGATCGTCGCGAGGCGCAGTGTTGGTGACGTGCCAGAGCTGGACGAACGGCTCCAGCACGTCGTCGGGGACGCGATCGTCGATGGCCACGAGCTCATAGTCGGCCGCCCGCTCGGCTGCCCGCTCGACCCAGCTCGCAAGCATTGACCGGTCGAGGTCGGCGACGGCCAGGCGGCTCTTGCGCTCGGTCGCCTTGCGCTCGAACCCGAAGGCCTCGCAGAAGGCGTCTCCGGGCGAGCCCTCGATCGAGCCGCCACCGAGGATCGTGCGGCCGTCGAGCAGTCCGGCCTCTGCGACCATGCCGAGCAGTTCGGAACCGATTCCCTGGCGGCGGGCCTCGGTGGCCACGCCGACCCACATCCATGCCAGATGTCGGTTGGTGTCGGTATATTCGAGCTCGAGCACGGCGTACCCGAGGGCCTTCGTGCGTCCCTCGTCCCAGGCCGTCCAGTGCCGCGGCCGCTGGAAGCTCGGCTTGTCGATCAGCGACTGACGGTGTTTGTCGAATGGGGTCACGGGCGACTCGGGCTCATCCTCCAAGTCGAGGGCGACAACGAGCTCCCAGCGTGCGCGGAACTCGTCATCGGTGGCGATGCTGGGGTCGAACTCGTCGATCACGAACGCAGGCATGCCACGAAGTGTGGTGCCATGGCGTCGCCCGCGGAAGTGATATTCGTGGCCGCCTCGGTAGGGTCGCGCTGGTGGAGATCCTGCGCGACCGCCTCGGCGTCCCACACTGCTATGCAGCAAGCTCGGCCGAGGCGTTCCGCTCCCAAGGGTTTGTGCACGCGGCCGATCGGTTGTGGCAGATGGAGTACGACCGCCGCCGGGCGCGAGGCCGCCTCTCCGAGGTCATCGGTCGGCGGGGTGTCGCCATCGACGTGTTCTACCGGCGCATGGACTTGGCAACGTTCGTCGACCGTGACCTGGCCGCGCTGGCTCCGTCGACGCGCGCCATGCTCGACGCTTACGCCACCGGCGTGAACGACGCCATCGAGCAGCTCGCGCCCCCGCGAGAACTGGAGATCGCTGGCCTCGGCGAGCTGGAGCCGTGGGCGCCGGCCGACAGTCTCCTCGTCTACCGGGTGCGCCACCTGATGATGGGCTCGGCCCGAACGAAGCTCTGGCGGGCCGTCGTTGCCAGTCGGCTGGGCAATGACGTGGCCCGGACGATCGTCGCCGGCTTTGGCGAGGAACACCTCGCCTGCGTCCCACCGGCTGCGACCTTTGTCGACGACATCGGCGGCGGCATCGCGGACGTGGACGGCGGCAGCAACAATTGGGTCGTCGCTGGGAGCCGCACCCAGAGCGGGCTGCCCTTGATGGCCGGCGATCCTCACCGCGAGCTCGAGTCACCCAACGTCTACGTGCAGGGCCACGTCGCCTGTCCCGAGTGGGATGTGCTCGGCATCGGCATGCCCGGCGTTCCCGGCTTTCCCCACTTCGGGCACAACGAACGCGTCGCCTGGTCCATCACCCACGCCATGGCCGACGACCAGGACGTGTTCGTCATGGGCGACCTGTCCGGCTCCGACCGGCGTACCGAGACGATCGCCGTGCGCGACGACGACCCCGTCGAGGTGGACGTCGTCCACACCGATCGTGGGCCGGTCATCGGCGAGGGCCTCGCTCTGTGCTGGACGGCGACGGCCGAGGTGAACCTCGGCTTCGACGCCATAGTGCCGATGCTGCGGTGCGAATCGGTTGTCGAGCACTTCGACGCCATGCGGCCCTGGGTCGAGCCGGCCAACAGCCTCCTCGGCGCCGACGTCGACGGCCACATCGGCT
>JBKJKM010000156.1:0-6676 GCA_046597375.1 Acidimicrobiales bacterium
GCCTCGACGCCGGCGGTGTTCTGGGCCACGAAGAGCAGGGCGCGGCTGCCGTCGGGGGCGGCACCAGTCAAGAGGACGGAGCTGTTGACGTCGTAGCCAGCCGCTGCGGCCACGGCGACTTCCTGCACGAGGGTGCCGTTGGTCTCATCGATCTGGGCGATGCTGACGCCGGCGGCGTCGTTGTGCAGAGCGAAGACCTGGCCGAGAGAAGCACCCGACGACGTCTCCCCGAAGGTCACGCTGCCGATGGCACCGTCTCCGAAAGCATTGGGCTCCGAGCTGACGTCGACGCCGACGGCCGAGCCGACCGGGGCGCCGGTCTCCAGCATCCGCACGTGGACGACCCCGTCAGCGGTGCCGTAGGCGAAGCGCTGCACGGTCGACGGCCCCGCCGACGTAATGATCGAGGTCACGACGTTGGCGTCTTCAGCCCCCGTCTTGGCGTACAGGGCATCGAGCGGGCCGGTGCCGTTGTCCACGGGCTGGTAGCCGGAGCGTCCTGCATCACCGCCGAAGAGGGGCCAGTGGACGGCGCCGGCAGGGCCGGCGAACGCGGCCAGGGCGGCAAGCGAGGTTGCCGCGGCGACCTTCAGACGGCGGGAACGCAGGATGACGTGCACGACGGTGAGCCTCTTTCGACTTTGGCGGCGCGGCCGGTGGCTCGACGCCTTGCGGGAACAGCGCGTGGGGGTGGACGATCGTCCACCCCCACGTTTGAGCTGGTGCAGCGTTCGGTTACGGCGCTCCGGGGCCTGGGCAGGCGATGGCCGGATTGTTGCAGCTGCGCTGGGTGAAGCCGTTGAACGGCGTGCCTACGTAGGGGAAGGTGCTGAGCAAGGTGCCGTCGGTGGCGTCGACACCGTCTCTGAGAGCCGAGTACGGAACACCCACTCCGGGGTCGTTCGGTGAACCGTTGAGCTTGTTGATGATGCCGTCATTGTCGAGGAAGACGCCGGCCAGCACCTGGATCTCGACGTCGACCACGTCGTCGGCGAGTTGGCGACCGTTGGGGAACGACGCGCCGGGGGCCGAGGCCAGGTTGATCCGGAGAAGGTCAGCGGGCGGCAAGGCGTTGGCGGCGCTCAAACCGGCCAGCTGCCCGGTCACGAGGGCGACGAGGTCGGGCCGGTTGGCGGCCCCGCCTTGGGGGGTGTTCGCTTCGGAGAACACGCCGGGGTAGAGCACCGGCAGCAGGTTGGTGAACTCGGGGTCGAGGATGTTGGTGAAGAAGCCGGTAGCTCCGTCGTCCTTGGGGGACACCGAGTTCCACTGGTCCTTTTTCCCGAGCGGGATCAGCACCTCGTTGACGAGCGGGATGCCGAGGCGGCTGACCTGCACCCACTTGCCGGCGTTGCGAGGAGCGGCTCCGGCTGGGGAGAGCACCCGCACCCGCTGGCGACTCGACGATGCGTAGATGCCTATGACCGAGCTCTTCGAATTCACCGTGGTGGGTGTGATGCCGCCGGCGGTGACCGAGTCGATCGGCACCTGAAGGGCAATGGTGTGCACGTTCTTGCCGCCCAGGGCATCAACCCCATCCGTCGCCGGGAGCGGAATGAGGTGGTTGTTCTGGATCGGGCGGAGGGCGCCGAGGTCGAAGATCGAACCGAGGTCGACGAAGAACGGATCCTCGCGGCTACCGGCGAACACTCGGCCACCGCCGGCGAGGTCCGTGATGGTTGGCTGGGCGGTCGACGACTCGTAGGTTGGCTGCGGGTTCGACCGCACGCCGACGTTGACGGGCGGGACCACGACGTCGCTGGCCAGGATCTGGCTGCCGGCCGACGACACCTTCTGCACCGAGTACGTCTGGCGCAAGCTGAGGTCGGGATCGGTCGGCGAGGTGACCTGGCCCGTGTTGTACAGGAAGGTGTCCGGGTTGGTGATCGTCGTGCGGAACCGGAAGTTATAGGTGATGTCGTCGGCCACGTCGCCGTTGTTGTCGACGTGGACGGAGTAGAGGACGTCGTCGGAGAACCGCACGAAGTTCGGTCCACCGTTGGGGTCTTCCATGCCAATGAAGTTGGCGATGATGTTGAGCTTGGTGGGATCGGCCGTGTCGCGGAATGCATACAGGTCGGTGTTGTCGGCCTGCGGATCCTGGCTGATCAGCGGTGCCTCACGGTGGCTCGACGCCGTTGCCGGACTTCCGAGCAGGCCGAGCATCGGCGTTACCGCCACCGCTCCGGCCAACGCCAACCACGTCTTCTTCTGCACAGGCTGTTCCCTCTGTCGGTCGATCACTCTGGGCGCGTCCGCAATGCGGCACGCCATGGGTCTCATGGACTGTACGTGCCGGCTACTCGACCTGGATGCAGAACGCCGACAATTCTCAGTCGACGAGACCGAGCACCTGCCACTGCGCGCCAATCGGGGCAAGCACGACACCGAAGGCAGCGGGCGAAGTGATCCGCGCCACGCGGGCCCAGAGCAACGAGTCCGTGCTGTACTGCGCCACGATGTCGGCCGACGAGAAGCCGGCGGCCAGGCGGCCGACCCCGCCGGCGGTCACCTCGCCGGCCATCCCGCAGAGACCGGCAGCGCCCTGCGCCGAACCGAACAGGACAGCAACGGCCTGCAGCGAGGCGGCTTTGGGCTCGTCACAGGCCTGGACGGCCGCCGCCCACGCCGTCGCCGCCTTCGCTGCGGCGCCGTCGGGCGGGAGAATGGGGTCGGCTACGGCATCGCCGTCCACTAACCACCCTCCCGACTCCTCGCTCCCGGTGAACGTCTGCTTCTCGCGCGCTGCGCTCAGACCGCGAAACGGGTCGAGGCCAGGCTCGTGCTCGACGATGGCCACCACTCTGCCGGCCCGGTCACCGGCGTCGCCCTCGGACGCCTCCTCGACACGGAAGCCGGTGACGGCGGGGAGTTGTTGGCGTCGCGCCGTCCAGTCGGCAACGTCTTTGTATTCGACGCGCGATTGGCGGGAGAGGAACCCGAACGACGCCGCATGGTCGCCCCGCTGCTCGGCGGACAATAGGGATCGCACGGCATCCGCAAGATGGGAACGTGGGGTCGGATCTGGACCGGGGAGCGGGGCACCCGCCAACGTGGTCACCGTCGTCGGCTGGTCGTTGCCGCCGCCGTTCCGGCTGCAGCCGGAGACGAGGAGGCCGCTGACGGCCACCGCCAGGACTGCCGCGACGCATCGCTGCCCGATCACGCGTCGGCCTCGGGCGGTGGCACGGTCAGGCCCAGCTTGGTCGCCAGAGCCTCGACCCGCGGGGCCAACACGGCGGAGAACCGCGGATTGGTGTCGAGCACGATCTGGAGGTGGCGGGCGGCAACCGCCCGCTGCCCGCGCTTGTCGGCGATGGCGGCGGCGTGGAAGCGAAGAAGTGGGTCGCGGCTCCCGATGCGCAGCGATTTTTGGACTTCGGGCCACGCCTCATCGGCCTTGCCGGCGGTGAAGAGGGCCCAGGCCAGCGCGTCGTGGCCCTGGATGCTCGGACGGTCGTCGACCGCCGCCCGGGCCTGCTTGACGACGTCGTCGCCGGGGGAACGGTCGGCGGCGAAAAGGGCGAGTTCGAGGTCGACGTTCACCCCGTTGGAACGGAAGAGCTTGGCGATGGCCTCCACCAGTTCGTAGGCCTCTTCGGCTTCGGCCTTTCGCCCGGCGGCGGCCAGCGCGTCGCCGAGAGCGATGGCGTATTCGGCCGACGGCAACGCGTCGACGACCTCGGCCAGGACGGCGGCGGCGGCGGCCGGGTCACCACGCGACACCAGTGCCCGGGCCCGACCGGCCTTGGCCGGCGCAAACCCGGGGAACGAGCGCTCGGCCGCCGCAAAACTGGCCTCGGCCCCATCGAGATCACCGGCGGTCACCAGGAGATTGCCCAGCTGCACCTGGGCGAAGGCGACGTTCTCGCCGGACCCGGCACCGGCCGTCGCCGCCTGGGTCATCGCCTCGATCGCCCCTTCGAGGTCGCCGCGCAGCTCCCGGGCATAGGACACACGAGCGAGGCTGGCCAGGTTGGGCTTGGTATCGACCATTGTCTGGGTGGCCTCGAGGGCTTCGTCGTAGCGACCGAGTTCGTTCAGCGCATCGACCACGATGCCGGCCGCGCCAGCGTTGACCGGCGAGAGACGCCCGGCCTTCCGGCCCAGCTCGAGGGCATCCTCGAAGCGATGCTGCGCCAAGGCCAGCACACCCTCGGCCACGAGGATGCTCGGATCATCATCCCGACCTTCGGCCGCGACGTCGAGGAGCTCGCCGGCCTTGGCGTAGAGGGACGGGTCGCCGTCCTCTCGTGCTTTTTGAAGAAACGCCGCAGCCAGAGCGACTCGGGCGCTGTCGTTCTCGCCGTTCGCCCGCAGTTGCTGTTGCGCCTCGAAGATGGCTAGATCGGTGCTCGACCCGTTGGACGGATCGATCGTGACGAAAGGAATGTCCGAGGTCGCATCCTCGTCCCCTGCACCCCGGGTGCACCCGGCGGTGACGCCGGCCACGAGGAGCAGACCCAGTCCGACGATGACCGATCGGCGGATCGCAGGCGCAGACACGGGATCGAATGCTACCGAGACCTGCGTCGCTCTCCGGAGCGGTCGATCGCCGACCGATCCGTAGTGTGACGCCATGGCGCTCATCCGGAGACGTCGACTCGCGGCTCTCGCGGTGGCGGTGTTCTTGGCGATCGTCACCGGCGTCGCTGCGTTCACCGCTGACGATCGACCCCGCGATCGCACCCGCTCGTCGCCGACCACCACGGATCGAAGCGACGACATCGAGGCCGGGAGCGGCCCGACCGCCGGTATCGACGACGATTTGGCCGAGGACGGGGACGCGTCGACCACGACCGGCCTGCCGGCACCGCCAAACGGTCCGGCTACCACCCTCCCCGCCGCGTCGTCGACCGTCACCACCCCGAGCGGGACGGATCCGTCAGGCCGAAGGTGGGTGCCGGTGGGCGTGGTCAAGGGCACTCGCAACGCGTCGTCGGCCGCCTTCGCCCTGGCCGGAGTCGACACCCGACTCGTCTACCGGTCGGGCGCCCTCTCGCTGCGCGTCTACCTCGTCGATGAAGCCCAGGGCCGGGACGCCACCGCCGGCTTCGCCGACCTCGAGTGCGACGCCCCCTGCGACGGTGAGATGATCCTCGTGCCGCCGGCCGGGAGCTTCCACCTCGAGGCCGAAGCGACGGGCGCCGAGTACGAGATCTCGATCGAGGAGTATCGCCGGCCGGCGTAGAGCGGAGGGGGTGGGATTTGAACCCACGGGGCTTGCGCCCGCTCGCTTTCAAGGCGAGTCGATTCGGCCGCTCTCGCACCCCTCCCAGGGTTGGGAGAGCCTACCGGTGGACTTGGGCTCGAAGTCCGGCCACCCACTCGTCGGCGGCTTTCCAGTTGGCCTCGGCATCGCGTCGGATGGCCTCGCTCTGCTCGCCGGCGGCCGGATACGAGCCGAGGAACTTCACCCGGCCGATGTCGGCCCGGAGGTTGCGAAGGCCGTCGGCCACGATCTCGTCGTCGACGTGGCCGGCGAAGTCGATGATGAAGCAGTAGTCGCCCAGGCTCTTCTTGGTCGGGCGCGACTCGAACTTGGTGAGGTTGATCTCCCGGGCGGCGAACTGGGCCGAGATCAGGTGCAGGTTGCCGGGGCGGTCAGCCGCTTGGAACAACACGATGCTCGTCTTGTCGTGACCCGTCGCCGCCGGGATGCCCTCCCGTGCGACCGAGACGAACCGGGTCGAGTTGTCGGCGAAGTCCTCGATGCCGGGAGCGAGCACGTCGAGGCCGTAGAGCTTCGCCGCCAACGCCGTACCGAGGGCCGCGGTGGCCTCGGGCTTCTCGCGCGCCACCAGTTGGACGGCCTCGGCCGTCGAGTTGGCGGCGATCAACTCGGCGTTCGGCAGCTCGCGAGCGAAGTACTCGCGGCACTGTTCCATGGCATCAGGGAACGACACGATGCGACGAACGTCCGCTACCGCCACCCCCGGCGGAGCCAGCAGGTTCTGACGTATCGGCAGCACCACCTCGCGTTGGATGAGGAGGTCGGTCTCGAAGATGAGGTGGTCGAGGACGGAGCGGACGCTCCCTTCGATCGAATTCTCGAAACCCAAGAAGCCGAGGTCGAGTTCGCCCCGCTCGACGGCGTTGATGATCTCAGCGTGGCTGGCTACTGGGTGCAGCTCGGCCTCGGCATAGTCAGCCTGCGTCAGCAACGCCTCCTCACCGAAGGTGCCCGGCGGGCCGAGGTACCCGATCCGGTGGGCTGGGGTGGGTGACATGGTGCGAGGCAGGATAGGGGGGCCATGGACGGACCGGCTCTGCGCCAACTCCTCGAAGACGTACGTGACGGCACCGTGCACCCCGACGCGGCGGCCGCCCGCCTCCGGCGCCTGCCCTTTGTCGACCTCGGCTTCGCCAAGGTCGCCCACCACCGCTCGCTGCGCCAAGGCATCGCTGAGGCCGTCTACGGGCCAGGCAAGACGCCCGAGCAGTGCGCCGAGATCGTGGCCGAGCTCCTGCGGGAGCCCGACGGGAGCCCGGTCTTGCTGACTCGGGTGGACGACGAGCAGGCGGTCGTCGCCCTCGCCCGCAACGCCGATGGGGTGCGAACCGGGCGCACCATCGTCTGGAGGCCGGCGGTGATCCGCCACGCTCGCGTCGTGGTGATCACCGCCGGCACGGGCGACCTGCCCGTGGCCGAGGAGTGCACGACGACCCTCGAGGC
>JBKJKM010000198.1:0-4306 GCA_046597375.1 Acidimicrobiales bacterium
ACCTCACGACCGAGGCGTCGGCCAGCGAGGCCACCGCCGACCGGGTTGTTCGCCGCTTCGACGACGGCAAGGTCTCGATCGACCTCACCCGCCTCCAGGTTGTCTCGGCCCAGGAGCGGGAGATGCTCACGCGATACCTCGGCATGATTCAGGTGCAGCGTCAGGACTTCAACGGCAAGGTGCTCACGATTCGTTCCGAGGACCTTCGCGCCATCGCCTGCCTCTTCGAAACGACGACCGACTCCATGCGTCGCCGCCTCGACGAGCTCGGCCTGCGCCGCTGAGTCTTCCGCCCGTCGAGCGGAAAGGCTTGGGCCCGGAGGGCGGCGCCGCAAAGCGAGACCGTCAATACGGGGTGTACGTGCACATTCCGTTCTGTGCGCGACGGTGCGACTATTGCGCGTTCGCGACGTGGACCGACCGTCACCATCTGCACGATTCGTACGCCACCGCCTGCGTCGTCGAGGTGCGAGGCGCCCGGCTCGCGCCGGCGACGAGCGTGTTCTTCGGAGGTGGGACGCCGTCGCTGCTGCGGGCTGACCTTCTCACGTCGATACTCGACGCCATCGAGCGGACGGACGATGCCGAGGTCACGGTCGAGTGCAATCCGGACACGGTCGACGAGGCGTTGCTCACCGCCTACTTGGCCGCCGGCGTCACCCGCCTCTCGTTCGGCGTCCAGTCGATGATGCCCCACGTGTTGGCGTCGCTCGGCCGATCCCACGATCCGGCCGCCGTGCACCGGTGCGCCGACCTCGCCCGCTCCCTCGGCTTCCGGTCGTGGAGCCTCGACCTGATCCACGGGGCGGCGGGGGAGTCGGTCGCCGACTGGCAGCGGACCCTCGATGAGGCGTTGGGCATGGCGCCGCCTCATCTGAGCGCGTACGCCCTGACCGTCGAGGCGGGCACGCCCTTGGCCGCCGACCCGGCTCGGCACCCCGACGACGACGACGAAGCCGACAAGTACCTGCTGACCGAAGCGGCGTGTGCCCGCGCCGGTTTGGCGTCGTACGAGATCTCCAACTGGACGCTCGATCCATCGCACGAGTGCCGGCACAACCGCCTGTACTGGTCGCAGGGCGACTACCGCGGCATCGGCTGCGCCGCCCACTCCCACGAACAGGGCCGGAGGTGGTGGAACGTCCGGACGCCCGAACGCTACGTCGCCGCCATCACGGCCGGCCGATCCCCGGTGGCGGAGACCGAGGTCCTCGACGACCAACAACGCCGCATCGAAGGGCTGCAGCTGGCTCTGCGCACACGGGAGGGCGTGCCCGCCGGTGCCCTCGAGCCGGATGATCACCGTGTGTTGGCCACGCTCCTCGAGGCGGCCGACGGCGATCGGGTGCGCCTCACCCCACGTGGACGATTGCTGGCCAACGAGGTGGCCGTCCGCCTCCGCTGAGCGCTGGTGTTTCGTATGGCAGGCGTTTACGCCTCTCCCGGGGGCGGTTCGGCTGGGGGAAGCGGCACGTCGAGGATTTGGCCGGGGAAGAGGAGATCCGGGGACTGCGGGTCGGCGAGTCGCGTGCGGTTCCGCTCGACGAGATGACGCCAATACGGGTCGATCTCACGATCGGTCGGCGGCCTCGTCCATGCCCGGATCAACACGGTCTCCGCGACCGACCAGAGATGCTGGCCGGGTTCGACCGTCCAGGTCGCCGGAGCTACCACGGCGTCATCCGGGGCGGGGAGGAGTCGCATCGTGACGGGATCCGCCGGCACGTGGGGGGTGTCGTTCCCGACGTCCGGTAGGCGACGCATCATCACTGGGGCCTCGTCGACTGGCCGGCTCTCGGCCATCGCCGTGCCGACGCTCCCGCTCACGGTGACCGCCAGCACAAGCCCTGTCGCGCCCCGGATCAGCCGGCGAACGAAGACCGGCGTCGTCGACTCGACGGCGACCGCCGCGGCCTGCGGGGCCTTGACGAGTCGGAGGCCGAGAGCCACGACGGTTGCGCCGAACAGGTACCACGCGGTGACGAGCGCAACGAGACGGAGGACGGCGAAGGCGGCGATGGCGGCGTCCCGGGCCGCCAGCCACTCGGACAGCCTCCCCACCGTTGGCGCCGCCAAGCCTCCGTTCCCGAGCGCATGCAGCGTGACGATGGCGCCGACGAGGAACCCCAGCCACGCGAGCACGGCGACGACGGCGCGAATCCGTTCTTTCACCTGGAACCCCGCCGGGTGTCGACGAGGCGCGCCCGGCCGTCAGGTGTCGCCAACTCGGCTTGACCACACGACGGGCCAGCCACGAGCCCTGTCGCACCGTCGACCGTGGACACGCGTCGCGCGGTGCCACCGTCCCAATCGTCGAACACGGCCACGACGCCGGTAGCCGGCCGCAGGACCGCAGGTGTTCGGCGGCGGTCGCAGTTCCAATCTCCGACGGCCACGATGTCACCCTCCATGCCGACCTCCCATCGCTGTCCGGCCGTCCGCACTTCGCGGCCCCTCACCTCGACCGGCTCCGCCGGCCACAGTCGCTCGACCGTCTGCGGGGGCGTGGAGGTGGCGGGCGCAGCGAAGGCCGGAGCTTCAGCGGCTGCGGTCGGGTGGTTGGCTACGGGTGCGGCGTCGGACACGGGCCGCAGTGCACCGACGGTCGTCACGCCGAGGGCGCCGGCGACACCGACCGCCAACAGCGTCCCCCAATGCCGTTTGGCCGGCGTGGCCGCAGGTCCCTCTTCGTCCCCCGCGTCAACCGCACTCTGCCCGTTCGGAGCGAGGTGACGCCGCCATCCGCGCCGATCGGGCCGGTCGAGGGCCGCCCGGAGTTCGGCCAACGGGTCTGCACGCATAGATCTGAAATAGCATGAAAAACAAGTGAAGGCAACAGTCACCCGCCAACAGCAGATGCCGTCGACCTCGCCGTCACGGTCGCGCGCGATCGGGCGCCAGGAATGGCGGGTGCGAAGATGTAACGCACCTCGGCCCGAGCCACGACGGTCACCGAGCGTCCGGCCGTCGTCGCCGATCCGGTCCAGGAGTCGTACCCGTCGGGCCGTCGGTCGGGTGCGAACACCAGCCGTGCATAGGCATCCGCCCGCCTCGGGTCGAGCTCCACCGTTCCTCCCAGATAGAAGCTGGCGTCGGACACCGTCGCTCCGGCGATGTCGTTCGCAGCCGCCGCAGTGCGATTCGCAAGATCTCGCTGCGCCAACAGGACGATCGCAGAGTCGACGGCGATGCTGCCAAGAACCAGCAGCACGAGAATCCCGGCGGGAACGAGCATGAGCACCGATCCCCGCTCGTTGCGCGTCACGGCTGCAAGGTCGCGGGACATGCGGAACGATCTTCGAGACCGCCGCGGTAGGGATCGACCACCTCGGAATGCCGGGCCACCGCCGTGAAGCCCCGGCCGTAGCGGCCGAGGACCGGAATCGTGATCAGTGGCACCGGGTACTCGACGCGCATGGTCACCCGTGCACAACGGCGTAGCTCGGCCGCCTCGGGAACGAACGTCATGCGATCCGGATTGCGTCCATAGCCCTCGATGGTCGCTCGGGCGACTTCGAGGGAACCCTCAAGTGCCTCGGTGCGGGAGGCGGCGTCGGATTCGACGAAGGCCCGTGTTGCTTCCCTCGCGGCGGAGGCGGCTGCCATCTTCGCGTCCACCAGACCCCAGGCGTTGGCGATCACGAGCGTGCCGAGGACGAAGACGGCGATGCCGAAGAACAGCCCTTCCATACCTCCGACCTGACCCTCCTCGCCCCAGCGCCGCCTCACCGGTTGCGCTCGATCCGCACTCGGACGGTCCGTTCGATGCGGTCGAGCCCGAGGGGCGCTCGAAGGGCCGAGGGAAGGAAGCTCGGGTTGTCCGCCCGAACCGTCAGCACGACGTCGCCTGGATCGGGGGCGAAGCTCACCTCGACCCGCTCCGACCCGTACTCGCCAAGTATCTCCTTGACGTGGGCGGCCGCCTCGTCCGGGGTAGCGCCGTCGGCGCCGGCGACGAGACGGGCGCCGTCGAAGGCAGCCGCGGTCACTGCCGACGTGGCGTAGAGGTTGTAGAGCACCTGCACGGCAAGCATGAGGAGGAGCAGGAACACCAAGACGCCGATCATCGTCGGGAGCAGGCCCTGCCCTTCCTCGCCGCTGAGGTGGGCTACTGGCCGATCTTCTCGACCTGCTGGTCGACCTTGGTCTGCGTCGACTGCAGCGTGAGCCGAAAGCCACCCCAGACCAGGACGCCGAGGAAGGCCATAATTAATACGGCTGCGGAATTCGACCACTGGGCCACGGACCGGAACCACGGCGACCTCGCTTGCGCCAGCCCCAGCACTACGAAGCGACCGCCCGACAT
>JBKJKM010000294.1:0-6548 GCA_046597375.1 Acidimicrobiales bacterium
GGTCGAGGGGCCCGCCGTGATCGGCGACTACTGCAAGATCTCCGCCGGAGCCCACATCCGTGAATACACCGTGTTGGGGAGCAACGTCATGGTCGGGCCCGACGCCTACCTCGAACGGTCGATCGTCCACGACAACGCCTATCTCGACGCCGGCGTTCGGCTCCGGGGTGCGGTCGTCGGCCGCTCCAGCGACCTGCGCAAGGGCGCCCGCTGCGAGGAGGGTGTCGTCCTCGGCGATGAGTGCTTCGTCGGTGCCCACGCCGTGATCAACCAGTCCGTGAAGGTGTACCCGTTCAAGACGGTCGAGGCGAACGCCGTCATTAATTCCTCGATCGTGTGGGAGTCGCGCGGCGCTCGCCACCTGTTCAGCCAGATGGGAGTCAGGGGGCTGGCCAACGTCGACATCAGCCCCGAGCTCGCCCTGCGAGTGGCCATGGCCTATGGCACCACCCTGACGAAGGGCTCGACGGTCACCACGTCGCGCGACTCGAGCCGAGCCGCGCGGACGCTGAAGCGGGCCGTCATGGTCGGCCTCAACGCCGCGGGAATCAACGTCGACGACCTCGAGGTGGCCCCGGTTCCCGTCACCCGCTTCCAGGTGCGAAGCCAGCGCAGCACGGGCGGGATCACGGTCCGACTCGATCCCGACGACCCGCAGTCGGTGCTCATCCGGTTCTTCGACCGCAACGGCATCGACATCGACGAGGGCACACAGCGAAAGATCGAGCGCCTCTACTACCGCGAAGACTTCCGCCGCGCCTTCGCCGCCGACATCGGTGACCTCGGGTTCCCGCCACGAGCTCTCGAGTTCTACACCGCCGCACTCATGGCGTCGGTCGACGGTGACGCCATCCGGGCGGCCAACTTCAAGGTCGTCCTCGACTACGCCTACGGGTCGACCAGCTTCGTCATGCCGAGCGTGCTGGCCAAGCTCGGCGCCGATGTCCTGGCCGTGAACCCCTACGCCGCTACCGCGGGAGCGGCGGCGTTCAAGGCGGCCGATCATGCCGGCAACCTGCGAAACGTCGTACGCAGTTCAGGGGCGCAGCTCGGCGCCGTCATCGACCCTGACGGCGAGCACATCACGCTGATCGACGACAACGGCCACGTGCTCACCAATGACGAGACGCTCTTCGTCCTCATCCACCTGGTCTGCGCCACCGCGGACCACGATGTGCCACTGAAGATCGCTGTCCCGGTCGCCATCAGCCGCGTCATCGAGCGCTACGCCGAGGAGCACGGAGCCGAGGTCGTCTGGACCAAACTCTCGACGCCGCATCTGATGGAGGTGGCCGCGGGGGGCGGCATCACCTTCGCCGCCAGCCAGGAGGGCGGCTTCATTTTCCCTGCCTTCATCCCGGCCTACGACGCCACCGCCACCCTGGTGCACCTCCTGGCCCTGCTGGCCGAGACCGGCATCCGGTTGTCGAAGATCGTGGAGATGGCGCCCCGCTACCACGTCGCCCATGAGATGGTCCCCACACCGTGGGAGCAGAAGGGCCTCGTGATGCGCACGCTGGTCGAGACGTCGACCGAGGAGCTCGTGCTCGTGGACGGCGTCAAGATCCTTCGCGACGGGGGATGGGTTTTGGTGCTCCCCGACCCGGCCGACCCGGTGACCCATGTGTGGGCCGAGGGTGACTCCGACGCCGAGGCGCGGGCACTCGTCCAGGAGTATTGCCGTCGCATCCGACACCTGATGCGCTGACAACGCGCTTGCAACGCGGCAGGCTTCCGGCAGAATCGGCACAGTGCCCGATCGCCACGCGCTCACGCTCGCCTCGGCCTTGGGGATCCTCGGCTTCCTCATCGTGACCTCCGTCCTCACCGGGCAGGCCGAACGTCAGGAGGCCGCGCCCCGCAAGGCCGAGCTGGCCGGGCTCATCAACGGTCGCCAGACCGTGGTCGACGATCTCGACAACGCCGTCGAGGTCCTTCGGCGCGACGTCGCCGTCGCCCAAGAGGTCGCCAGTCGCGCCGACTCGCGCGACCGCCAAGCGGCGGCGGTACAGAGCCGGCTAGCCCAGCAGGCCGGGACGGTGGCCCTTCGCGGGCCCGGGCTCGAGATCGCACTGGCGCCGTCCGATCGTCCTGCACCGTCCGCCGAGGAAGCGGGGGCCTACCAGATCCACGACACCGACCTCCAGCTCGTGGTCAACGCGCTCTGGGCGGCCGGCGCCGAGGCGGTCAGCGTGAACAAGAGCCGCTTGGTTGCCACCACGCCGATCCGGGCGGCGGGCGGAACGATCATCGTGAACTTCCGGCCCCTGAGCCCGCCCTATGTCGTCTCTGCCATCGGCGCCGACCGAGCGCGGTTCGAAGCCAGTGAGATCGCCGGCCGGTTCAAGCGCTGGACGACCCTGTTCGGTCTCGGGTTCCGAGTGAGCTCCCGGGCCGAGGTCTCGGTGCCGGCGTACACCGGCCGCGTCGCCATCTCCGCCGCAACCCCGACCGCGAGCGCGTAGCGCCGTGTTCGCCGTCATCGGACTGATCATCGGGGCCGTGATCGCGCTGTTGTTGCGACCCACCGTGCCGGCCGACATGACCCGCTACGTCGCCATGGGTGTCGTCGCCGCCGTCGATGCATCGTTCGGTGGTGTTCGGGCGTACGTCGAGCGCACCTTCAACGACCGAGTCTTCATGCTGGCGTTCGTCTCCAATGCCGCCGTCGCCGCTGGTCTCGTCTGGCTCGGTGATCAGCTCGCCGTCGACCTCACCACGGCCGTCGTCGTCGTCTTCGGAATTCGCATCTTTCAGAACCTCGCCGCCCTCCGGCGCCGACTCTTCGGCGGATGACCTACTTTCGCCCTCGTTCTGCGGCGACGCCCTCCGGGCCGAGGCCTTGTCACTCGGGTGGCAGCTGCTCGCTGGCGCTCCCGACGCCGCCCTCATGAACCGCTTCGTTGGATGACCGCACCCGTGACGGCGCCACCGGGCGCCTTGAACCGATTGCGTCGCGGACTGGGCGCACCGGTCCTGCTGGGCGTGGCCGCCGCCGTCATCGGGTTCCTCCTCGTCGGGCAACTGCAGGGCCCTCGCCGGGAGAGCCCACCCCTCGAAGCGGAGTCCGAGGGCGACCTGGCCCGCATCCTTTCCGACCTCAACGCCGAGGGCGACGCCCTCCAGAACGAGATCGCGGAGCTCAAGGTGCAGCTCGGTGACCTGCGCCGGTTCTCCCTTGACGAGACGGCGGCGGCGGCGGCGGCCGAGGAGCAGCTGCGCAACCTGCAGGTGCTGGCCGGTACGACGCCGGTCACGGGCTCCGGCGTGGTGGTCACCGTCTCCGACCCGAACTCGCTGTTGACCTACGACACGATGATCGACATCGTTCAAGAGCTACGCGACGCCGGCGCCGAGGCCATCGCCATCAACGACCGCCGGATCGGCGTCGCCACCTCCTTCGCCGAGCGGAACGGACAGATCAGCGTCGACGGACAACTGCTCACCGCCCCCTTCCGGGTGACGGCCATCGGCCAGCCGGCGACGCTCGAGGGCGGACTCAAGATTCCGGGCGGTGCGGTGGACGCGGTCTCCTCCGTGAAGGGGGTGCGGGTGCAAGTCGACAAACAGGCGAAAGTCGACCTCCCGGCGCTGGCGGAGCCGCCGTCCTTCGACCTGGCCGAGCCGGTCGCACCTCGGAACTAAGTTCTCCGGATCATGAACGTGCCCGAGGACCTCCGTTACACGTCCGACCACGAGTGGGTCCGTCTCGAGGACGCCAGGGTGCGGATCGGCATCACCGACTACGCCCAGGACGCCCTCGGCGACGTGGTCTTCGTCCAGTTACCCGAGCCCGGCTCCAAGGTCGAGGCCGGTGGATCATTCAGCGAGGTCGAGTCGACCAAGTCGGTGTCCGACATCTACGCACCCGTTGCCGGCACGGTCGTGGAGGTCAACGCCGAGCTGGCCGACGCGCCGCAGCGCCTCAACGAGGATCCCTACGGCGAAGGCTGGATCTGCGTCATCGAGCCCAGCGACCCGGCCGCCATCGAAGCCCTGCTGGATGCGGCGGCCTATACCGCACTGATCGGCTGAGGCCCAACCGTTGACTCGAGGTTGAGGCTCGCGTGTACCGTGCTTGGCGTGGCTGACGCCTTCTGCAACAACTGCGGACACCGGAACACCACCGGGTCCAACTTTTGCTCGTCCTGCGGGCATGGGCTCGAACATCCGGCCGACGAGCCGACGACCATCACCTTCCAGTCGATCGATTCCGGCGACCTCGCCGAAGACCAGGTCGTCACGGTCCCCGACCTGCCCGACGGTGGCGGCATCCTCTGGGTCAAGCGGGGCCCGAACGCCGGATCGAAGTACGCCCTCGACAAGAGCACCGTGCAGGCCGGGCGCCACCCGGATTCCGACATCTTCCTCGACGACATCACCGTCTCGCGGCGCCACGCCGAGTTCAGTCGAACCGACGACGGCTATGTCGTGCGGGACGTCGGCTCGCTCAATGGCACCTATCTCAACCGCGACCGGATCGAGGAGTCGCCCCTCGAGAATGGTGACGAGGTGCAGATAGGGAAGTTCAAGTTGGTTTTCCTCTCGTCCTCGAACGAGCTCGGCCAGCCGTCGCCCTGAACGTGCCCGATCGTGCCTACCTCTCGATCGGCGAGGTGCTCGCCCTCCTGCGGCCCGAGTTCCCCGACCTGACCATCTCCAAGATCCGCTTCCTCGAAAGCCAAGGGCTCCTCGATCCGGAGCGGACCCCGTCGGGGTATCGGAAGTTCTACGACCCCGACGTCGAACGCCTCCGCTGGATCCTGCGGCAACAGCGCGAGCAGTACCTCCCCCTCAAGGTCATCAAGGGCCGGCTGGGTGTCGACGACGCGGAGAACGGCAACGAGGGAGATGAGGCGGCGCCGGCGGTAGCTCCCGTGGCGACGGAGGCTTGGTCGTCTTCGGGCACCGCACCCCAGATGATGGCGTCGCGCCCAGCTCCGCCCGTGCCATCGCCGGTGGCCGACCTCGTGAACCCGCTGCAGGTCGTGCACACGGGAGTCAGCATGAACGTCGAGGAGCTGTCGGCGGCGTGCGGACTGAGCGTCGTCGAGATCGGCGAACTCCAGCGCTACGGACTCCTCAAGGGACGCCCGGTCGGCGGCACCGTGTACTTCGACGAGGAAGCGCTGATCGTGGCCAACCTCGCCGCCGGCTTCATGCGCTTCGGTGTCGAGCCACGCCACCTCCGTATGTACAAGACGGCCGCCGAGCGCGAAGCCGGGTTCTTCGAACAGCTGGTGATGCCGATGCTGAAGCAACGCAACCCCAGAGCCCGACGTCAGGCCATCGACACCCTCGTCGAGCTGAGCAAACTGGGACAGGGCCTCCGGGCGGCGATGCTGCGGGTGGCCCTCAAGGACCACACCGGCAGTTGAAGGCCGCGGCTCGGGTCCTGCTCGACCGTGACGAAGTCCAGGCCGGCGTCGCTCGCGTCGCCGGCGAGATCTCCGAGCGCTACACCGACGGCGTGGTGCTAGTGGCCGTCCTGAAGGGTTCGGTGCCGTTCCTCGCCGACCTTTGCCGCAAGCTCACGATCAACCCACACGTCGCCTTCCTGGCCGTGTCGGCCTACACGCCAAACAGCGGCCGGGTGCGCATCGTCCTCGACCTCGACCTCGACGTCTCCGGTCGGGACGTGGTCATCGTCGAGGACATCGTCGACACCGGGCTGACCCTCACCTACCTGCGTCGCGAGTTGACCCAGCGGGGTCCGCGCTCGCTCGCCTGTTGCACGTTGCTCGACAAGCGGGTGCGGCGGATCGTCCCGACGCCGATCGAGCACGTGGCCTTCGTGATCCCCGACGAGTTCGTCCTGGGCTATGGACTCGACTACGCGGGTCGCTACCGCAACCTCGACCATGTCGTGGCCGGCGATCTTGCCGCCCTGCGGGCCGACCCGAGCGCCCATGTGGAACAGCTGTATCGGGGGTAGCGTGGGAAGCGTGGTGGAAATGACGCTCGCCTCCATCCGGGTGCAGATGCCGGACAATGTGCCGGTGGTCCTGCTCAAAGAGGCCACGGGCGCTCCAACGGGCAGCCGCACGCTCCCGATCCTTATCGGCCACGAGGAAGCCACGGCGATCGCCCGAGCCATCCAGGGGATCGAGCCACCACGGCCGCTGACCCATGATCTGCTCAGAGATCTCCTCCAGCACCTCGACGTCGAGGTCGAGGCGATCGTGATCACCGAGCTGGTGGAGTCGATCTTCTACGCCGAGATCCGGATGCGTCGCGAAGGCCGCCGTTACGTCGTCTCGAGTCGCCCGTCGGACGCCATCGCGCTGGCGGTGCGCATCGGCACCCCGATCCACGCCGAAGAAGCGCTCCTCGATGCCGAGGCCTACGTCCTCCAAGACGAGGACGCCGAGACCGAAGCCGACGGCCGACAGGACGAGGTCATCGAGAAGTTCCAGCGCTTCATCGAAGACATCCGCCCCGAAGACTTCGCGTCGTAATATTTGCCTCGCTCTGCGGCGCCGGCCTCCGGCCCGAAGCCTTGCCGCTCGGCTGGCGACTGCACGCTGGCGCGCCCGACGCCGCCGGGC
>JBKJKM010000005.1:0-17262 GCA_046597375.1 Acidimicrobiales bacterium
GAGCTCGGAAAACCACCCGACTTCGACGGCATCCGCTGCTCCGGGTGCGGAAAACGGTTCCGCCTCCAATGGGACCACGTCGAGCCCGTGTGCGCCGGCGGGCGCACCACCTACGACAACCAAGACCCCAAATGCTGGGACTGCCACGCCCGCAAGAGCGCCGCCGAACGAGCCGCCGGCGTCTACCAACGCGGGCGACGGTTGAGCAATCCGCCGGGGCCGAACGGATGATCATCGCCAGCTCCGCCAACACACCGTGCCAGGCGAGGAGACGTTCTGGTCGGGTCAAGCACGAGGCGTCGGCCGGCGCCAGGCGGTCGACGGCATCAAGCGGAAATCGAGAGGCGGACGCCAGCATCGGTCGGAGCCATGGCGCCGGCCGGCGGGCTTCAGGCGCCGGCCGTCCGGATGACCGAGGTGAGGGCGATCAGATGACAGACGGCGGCGGCAACGACGAGGATGTGCCACACCTCGTGGTAGCCGAGCACCCGTGGGTGAGGGTCCGGCCATCGAACGGCAAGGGTGACGGCGCCGATGGTGAACAGTGCGCCTCCTGCAACCAACAGGACAAGGTCGGACGTGCGCAGGCCGCGGACGAGCTGTGGCCCGGCCAGCAAGACCGACCATCCCAGCGCGATGTACAGGACGTTCGAGGCCAGTTCCACTCGCTTGCCCCTCAGAAACGACAGCACGGCACCGACGGTCGCCGTCACCCACACGGACGCCAGTAAGGCGATCGACGACCAGCCTCGAAGCACCAGCAGGCAGATCGGGGTGTAGCTGCCGGCGATCATCACGAAGATCGTGGCGTGGTCGAGTCGCTTCATCCACCTCCGCCACGCCGGTCGCCAGCGGCCGCGGTGGTAGGCGCCACTCACACCGAACAGGGCCACGAACCCGAAGCCGTACACGACGGCCCCGGCCCTGGCCTTGGCCGTCGGGGCGCCAACGACGATCCACACGGCGGTCGGGAGCGCAAGGAAGAAGCAGATGGCATGGAGCCAGCCGCGCAGCAGCGGCTTGGTGATGGCGTCCGCGACCGACATCCGACGACTAGGAGTCCGAACCCTCGACCAGGGGGACGAGGAGTGATCGCCACTCGCCCAGTCGTGCCCTCACGTCGGCGGGCGACAGGGCCAGCGTCTCGTCGACGACCATGTCGGCGATGTCGCGTTGGTCCCAGTAGTCGTGTGACGCGGCGGCGAAGTAGGGCAGCCGGAACTCGACCAGATCGTCCGGCGCTCCGCCCAGGAAGCCGAAGAGCGTGAACGCCCACTCGAAGTCGTAAATGACGGGTGCGCGACCGAACTTGGCGGCGCGGCGGAGACCGACGCCCAGGCAGCCGGCGATGGCATCCTCGGCGTGCTCGCCCGGCTGCAGTTCCAACCGTGGGACGAACCGGTTGGCCAGCTTCAGGCCATAGCCCTGGTCGGGGCCGATGTTGCCCATCGATCGACCGGACGGCGGTCGCAGCCCCTCGAGTTCGCCGGGGCGGGAGGCCGTCCATCGGTCGGGGACGGGGAGCGGGTCGCCGGCCCGCACCTTGTCGCGGGGCGACAGGGGGACGAAGTCAGGCTGGGCCATCGGTGGGCTCCTGGGTGGTCGCCAGGCTGCGGAGCAGCCCGTAGACGATCGAGTCGGACAACGCCTGCCATGACGCCTCGATGATGTTCTCGGATACGCCGATGGTCGACCAGCTGGACTCGCCGTCGGTCGAGTCGATCAGCACCCGAGTGACCGCGCCGGTGCCCTTGTTGGTGTCGAGCACGCGCACCTTGTAGTCGGTGAGATGGAGCGACTGAAGCGATGGATAGGCCTGGCCGATGGCCATGCGCAGCGCGCCGTCGAGGGCGTTGACCGGGCCATTGCCTTCGGCCGTCGCCACGAGACGCTGCTCGCCGACATGGACCTTGATCGTGGCCTCGGTGACGAACGTGCCGTTCTCCCGATGGTCGGTGATGACGCGGAACGACTCGACCTCGAAGAAGTCCTGCTGCCAGCCGGTGGCCGTGCGCATCAACAGCTCGAGGGAACCGTCGGCCGCCTCGAAGTGGTAGCCGCGATGCTCGAGGGTCTTGAGCTGATCCAGCACCTGCGACAGCGCCGGCCCATCCATGTCGAGGCCGAGCTCCTTTGCCTTGAACTCCAGCGTGCTCCGACCGGCCAGCTCGCTCACGACGAATCGCGTGCCGTTGCCGACCAGCTCGGGGTCGAGGTGCTCGTAGGCGTCACGCGCTCGCGAGATGCCCGACGTGTGCAGTCCCGCCTTGTGGGCGAAGGCCGACGACCCGACGTAGGGCTGTTGCGGGTCCTGCGTGATGTTGACGAGCTCGGCCACGTGGTGGGCCACGGCGGTCAGACGCTCCAAGCGGTCGGCGGGAATCGTCTCGATGCCCATCTTCAGGGTGAGGTTCGGGATGATCGAACAGAGGTTGGCGTTGCCGGTCCGCTCGCCATAGCCGTTGATGCAACCCTGGACGTGGGTCGCACCGTTCTCCACCCCGGCGAGGGCGTTGGCCACGGAGCAATCACCGTCATCGTGGAAATGCACGCCGACGGTGGCACTGGTGGCGGCCACCACCTCGGCCACGATGCGACCGGCTTCGTGGGGAAGGCAACCTCCGTTGGTGTCACAGAGCACGAGCACTTCGGCGCCGGCCTCTTCGGCAGCGTGCAGAACCCGGAGCGCGAACTCGGGGTTGCGCTTGTAGCCGTCGAAGAAGTGCTCGGCGTCGAAGAAGACGCGCTTGCCCTGTTCGCGCAGCCAGGCGATCGAGTCGCGCACCATGGCGACGCCTTCGTCGAGCGACGTCCGCAGCGCCTCGGTCACGTGGTAGTCCCACGACTTGCCGACCAGGCAGACCACGTCCGTGTGGGCACCGGCCAGGTTCTGCAACGTCGGGTCGTCGGCCGCCTCTCCGCCGGCCCGGCGAGTCGAGCCGAAAGCCACCAACGTCGCCGTCTTCAGCTGGAGTTCGCCGGCGGCGGCGCGCTGGAAGAACTCGTCGTCCTTGGGGTTGGCGCCGGGCCACCCACCCTCGATGTAGGGCACGCCGAGGTGGTCGAGCTGCTCGGCGATGCGCAGCTTGTCGTCGACGGTGAGGGACAACCCCTCGCGCTGCGAGCCGTCCCGCAACGTCGTGTCGTAGATGTCGACCCTTCTGACATCCTCAGGCAGAGACATGTTCGTTCCAGTCCTTGTAGCGATCGACCTCGCCGCGCACGGCGGCATAGAAAACCTCTTGGATCTTGCGGGTGATCGGTCCGGGCTCGCCGATCTCGCGGTCGTCGACCGATCGCACGGGGACGACCTCGGCGGCCGTGCCTGACAAGAAGCACTCATCGGCGGTGTAGAGGTCGGAGCGCAGGATGTTGCCGGTGACACACTCGATGCCGAGGTCACGCGCAATGGTCATCACCGAGTCCTGGGTGATCCCCTCCAGGGCGCCGGCCGAGGTCGGCGGCGTGATGATGTGGCCCTTCTTGACGATGAAAATGTTCTCGCCCGTGCACTCGCTGACGTAGCCCTGGGGCGACAGCAGGATGGCCTCGTCATAACCGGCCTTGATGGCCTCGATCTTGGCCATCGAGGAGTTGATGTACATGCCCGTGCCCTTGGCCGCCGGGGGCATGGCGTTGGGGTCGTGGCGCTGCCAGGAGCTGATCATCATCCGCACGCCGTGCTTGATCCCCTCCTCGCCCAGGTAGGCGCCCCACGGCCACACGGCGATCGAGACGTTCACCGGGCACGGCAACGGGTTGAGGCCCATCTCGCCGTAGCCGAGATACACGAGCGGTCGGATGTAGCAGGCATCGAGACCGTTCACCCGCACCGTCTCCTTGGTCGCCGCGACCAACTGGTCGCGCGTGAAGGGAACGTCGATGAAGAAGATCTTGGCGCTGTTGAACAGCCGGTCGATGTGGTCGGTCAGGCGGAAGACGGCGGCCCCCTCAGAGGTGGCGTAGGCCCGAACGCCCTCGAAGACCCCACAGCCGTAGTGCAGCGTGTGGGTGAGGACATGGATCTTGGCGTCGTCCCAGTCGACGAGTTGCCCGTCCATCCAGATCTTGTCGACCTTCTGCAGCGGAGCCATGTCGCTACACCCTTTCGGCAACAAGCCGCCCGATGTGGGACGGCGTCGGTTCGGTGGCCAGGACGTCGGCCACCGCCTTGCGGATACGGGCGGCGGCATCAGCCTCGCCCAGGAACTCGAGCAGCATGGCCCCCGACAGAATCGTGGCGGTGGCGTTGACCTTGTCGGTGCCGAGGGCATCGTGGGCCGAGCCGTGCACAGGCTCGAACATCGACGGCCCCGTGCGGTCGGGGTTGAGGTTGCCCGTGCCCGCCAAGCCGACACCGCCGACGACGGCGCCGGCGAGGTCGGTGAGGATGTCGCCGAAGAGGTTGTCGGTGACAAGCACGTCGTAACGCTCGGGCGCCTCGACGAAGTAGATGCACGCCGCGTCCACATGGTTGTAGGCGGTCGTCACGTCGGGGTACTCGGCCGCCACCTCCGTGAAGGTGCGCTGCCACAGGTCGCCGGCGAAGGTGAGGACGTTGGTCTTGTGGACGAGGGTGAGGTGGCGCCGGGGCCGTGAGTTGGCCAGTTCGAAGGCGTAGCGCACGCAGCGCTCGACGCCGTGGCGGGTGTTGACCGAGCCCTGGGTGGCGATCTCTTGTGGCGTTCCCTTGCGGAGGAAGCCGCCCTCGCCGGCGTAGGTACCTTCGGTGTTCTCCCGGATGACGACGAAGTCGAGGCCCTTGCCGGAGAACGGCCGGAGATTGATGTACTGGTCGAGGGCGAAGCGGAGGCGCAGGATGATGCCCCGCTCGATCATGCCGCCGGGCACCCGGGTGTCGCCGATCGGCGGGCCGAGGGGGCCTTTGAGGATCGCGTCACAAGCCCCGATGGCGGCGAGGTCGTCGTCGTCGAACACGTGACCGTCGCGCAGATACCGGTCGGCGCCCAGGTCGAAGGTGACCGTCTCGAGCTCCACACCGGTGGCCCGGAGGACGTCGACGGCCGCGCCGACCACGTCGGGGCCGATGCCGTCGCCGGGGATGACGCCGATCTGATGGGACACGAAACGATCTCCTGGAACGAAAAAACCGCCCCCTCGGGCGGTCGACAAGCACACACCGGGGAGGGTGTGTGCGCTAGGGAATGATGATCTCGGTGAGGGCGGAGGGCATCGCCCGCAAGGATAGCCTGAAATCCATGAGCCAGACCCACCTGAGCCGCGAGACGCACGAGCGGCTGTCGAACGAGCTCCGCGAGCTCACCACCGTGGGGCGGACGAGCATCGCGCAGGCCATCGAGGCGGCCCGCAACCTCGGCGACCTGTCGGAGAACGGCGACTACCACGCGGCGAAGGACGAGCAGGGACGGATGGAGGGGCGTATCCGCCAGTTGACGGCCATGCTCGACGGCGCCCAGATCGTCGACGACGATGCGCCCGCCGACCAGGTGCGCCCCGGCTGCACCATCTCGCTGCGCTACGAGGGCGACGACGACGTCGAGCAGTACTACCTGGGCTCCATCGAGGAGCGCCAGCAAGGCATCGAGATCGTCTCCACCTCTTCGCCGCTCGGCGTGGTCCTGCTCAACGGGGCCAAGAAGGGCGACACCGTCGAGTACGAGACCCCGACGGGAGCAAAGGTCAAGGTCGAGATCGTCGACGTCGGTTGATCGGTGGCGGGGATGCCCTCCCGCTGCGGGCGCACGGTGCGATTGGCGATACCGCCACCATGGCCCTGGTAGCGGCCGATGGCACCATCGACTGGTGGTGCCCTGGCCGTTTCGACGCGCCCGCCGCCCTGTTCCGCATCCTCGACCCGGAGGGCGGGGCCGTTCGGGTCGGTCCCACTGGACCGCCGCGTGCCGGCACCCAGTCCTACGACGAAGGCACCAACGTTCTGCGCACGCGCCTGGCTGCGCCCGAGGGCGAGCTCGAGGTCGTCGACTTCATGCCATGGGACGGTCAACGGCCCTCGGGCCGGATCATCCGCATCGTCACCGCCCTGAGAGGCCGCGTCGACGTCGACATCGACATCCAGCCGGGCTCTGGGTTCGGCCCGGCCCGCGACGTCGCCACGTGGTCGGGCGGCATGGTGTTCGACGGTGTGGTCGTGCACACCGGCTGCCCGATCGATGGCCGCTCGGGCACCATCCGCCTCGAGGCCGGTGAGCGGACGGTTGTCGTCATCGAGGAACACGACGACGACCGGCGACCCGAACCACTCTCGCTCGACAAGGCCTTCGACCTGCTCGACCGCACGACGACGGCCTGGCGGTCGCACCTTGCGCCGATCACCTACCAGGGCAGCTATCGCGCCGACGTCGAACGCAGCCTCCTCACCTTGAAGCTCCTGACCTACGGGGCGACGGGCACGATCGTGGCTGCCGGTACGACCTCACTTCCGGAGCACGTCGGCGGCGAGCGCAACTGGGACTATCGCTACGCGTGGGTGCGCGACGCCTCCCTCGCCGTGGACGCCACGTATGACGCTGGCCTCGTCGACGAGGCCGAGCACTTCAACGGGTGGCTGTTGGGAATTCTCCGCAATGCGTCGTTCCCCCTGCGTCCGCTCTACGACGTCGACGGCGCGCCCCTCGATCCCGACGACGAGCAGACGCTCCCGCTCGCCGGTTGGCGAGGTTCGGCGCCCGTTCGCATCGGCAACGGGGCCGCCGATCACCTGCAACTCGACTTCTACGCCGACCTCGTGAGCACGATCCACGTCGAGCAGTTCCGCCGGACGGACAGCCGGGTCCCCGACCTCTGGGGCTCGCTGTCGAAGATGGCCGACTGGCTCTGCACGGCGTGGCAACGGACCGACCGAGGCATCTGGGAGGTACGCAGCGAACCGCAGCATCTCGTCTCGTCGAAGTTGGCCTGCTGGTACACCCTCGACCGCATGGTCGAGTTGGCCCGGGCCCGCAACCCGATCGACCTCGATGCCGCTCGCTGGCGTGAGTCGGCCTCCGAGATCCGCTCGTGGCTCGAGACCAATGCGCTGCGCCCCGACGGTGGGCTTCTGGCCGTTCCCGGTGAGCCGAACTCGAGCGACGGCTACCTGGTACAGGTGGCCTGGCGTAACCCGTGGCCGGGCGACGACCGGGTGGTCGACCAGACACTCGACCGCATGATCCGCGACTTGGGCGAGGGACCCTTCCTCTACCGCTACCCGGTCGGGACCAACGACGGCTTCCCCGCCGGCGAAGGGGGATTCTTGGCGTGCTCGTTCTGGGCCGTCGAAGCACTGGCCCATCGGGGCCGTTGGGAAGAGGCCCACGAGCGGATGGAGGCATTGTGCGCCTTCTCGCAGCCGCTTGGACTCCTCCCCGAGGAGGCCGACCCGCAGACGGGCGACTTCCTCGGCAACCTGCCGCAGGCGTTCTCGCATCTCACCCTGATCCAGGCGGCACTGGCGCTCGGGCGCGGCCCAGCCTGAGCTGAGTCTCAGTCGGCCAGAGCGGCGTAGGCCGAGGTCCAGAAGTCGCGTATCACCGCCGGTGCCGGGAAGGGCCCCGTGAACGCCTCGTTGGTGAGGACGATGCCGATGAGCCCGGCGGTCGGGTCGTTGGCCCACGACGTACCGAGTCCACCGTCCCAGCCGTAGCTCCCCGCCCCGCGTCCGACCCCCGTGCGGTACCGCTGCACGCTGACACCGAACCCCCATCCCTGCGCACCCGACGGATCCGGGCCGCCGACGCCGGGATCCGCACCAAGATGGTCGGCCGTCATCGCCGCGACGGACACGGGCGAGAGCAGACCTCCGCCACCGGAGAGCAGCATCCGTCCGAAGGCCCGCACGTCGTCCGCGGTGGAGACCAGTCCGCCGGCTCCCGAGGGGAACGCCGGCGGCGTCGACCACTGACCGTCCGGTGCGTCGTACACGTCGCGCCGGCCAGAAGCGGGGTCCATGCCGTAGCCCGTCACCAGCCGATCGACATGAGGGGTCCAGAAGCCGGTGTCGACCATCCCCAGCGGGTCGAAGATCCGCTCGCGAAGGAAGACATCGAGCGGCTGGGCGGCGGCGCGCGCGACGAGCACCCCGAGCACGTCGTAGCCCGTGTTGTAGAGCCAGCGCGTGCCCGGTTGGTGCAGCAGGGGCAGCGTCCCCAACTTCTCCATCCACTCGTCGGATGCGGGTGGCCCCCCGGGCGCAGGCGGCCCATCGCCCAAGCCGAGGGCGCCCATCGCCTCGAGCAGTGGTTGGGGCCACGGCGCCTCGAAGTCCATGCCGAGCCCGAGCCGGAACGTCAACACGTCGTCGACGGTGATGGGTCGGACAGCGGGAACCGTCGGGCCATCGATGGGCCCGCGCGGATCGACGAGGACGCGCCGGTCCCCCAGTTCAGGAAGGAGGTCGTCGACCGGGTCGTCGAGGCGGAGTCGGCAGTCCTCGACGAGGATCATGGCGGCGGCGGCGGTCATCGGCTTGGTCATCGACGCGATGCGGAAGATCGTGTCGCGACGTACGGGCTCTTGACCGTCTCGAGACAACGTCCCGGCCACGCCGGCTTCGACCTCCTCCCCGCACTCGACGATCCAGGCCAACCCGCCGACGCCTCCGAGTTCGACGTGTTCGGACAAAGTTGTCTGCAGGCGCTCGAGTCGCAACTGGTCGAGATGGCTCATTGGAGAAAAGACGCTAGAGGCCGCCGAATTCATTCGCCGAGGGTGAGCACCTCGTGGGCTGTACTGACGAAGAGTCCCGGCTCCGGCCCACCGGCCAGCACGTGGAGTGCGCCGTCGAGGCCGGCGACGACGCCAAGGCCGTGCCGAGGCTCGAGCAAGGTCGCCGCCTCGGCCCAGGAGCGGCCGTTGAGGCACTCGACGATGGCGATGGTGCCACTCGGTGCCTCGCCGCCCGCCACGCAGACGCGACCGCCGGTCACGGCAGCGGCGATGCCACCGCGCGGCGTACCCAGATCGGGTTCCTTCGCCCACTCGGGAGCAAAGGCGCCGGGTTGGAGCGATTCGACGGAGCTGAGATTGGTCTCCAGCCCACCGACCCGTCCGCCAATCGCGTACACACGACCGCCGACGGCGGCGGCCGCCGTGTGCTCGCGTGCTTGACGCAGCGGCGGCGCCGGCCGCCAGGCGTCCTCGCCCGCCACCATCACCTCGACCGAGCTCAGCACCTGCCCGGCCGACGTCCCGCCGAAGGCAACGAGCCGGGCACCTGCGGCGGCCAGCCCGAGGGCGCCACGAGCGGTGCGCAGATCGGGCTCCGACCGCCACACCCGTTCACCGTCGCCGAGGCTCCACACCCGGGCCGACTCGATCCAACCGTTGTCGCCCGCCGGCGTGTACCCGCCTGCGACCCAGAGTCGACCACCGAAGGACGCAACGCCGCCGTGGTGCAACGGGTTCGGGAGGACGACGCCGACGCTCCACGTGCCGTCGGCGAGATCGAATCGATCGACACGATCGGTCGCGGTTCCGTCGGACCGGAGTCCGCCGAGTACGAGGATGTCGTTCCCGAGCCGACCGGCCCCGACCTCGGTCCTCGCTTCGGGCACCGGTGCGGCCGAGGACACGGCAGCCCGTTCGGGGCCTGTCGTCCCCTCGCGATCGACGTTGTCAGTACAGGAGGCGAGGAGCGCCAAGGAGGCGAGGAGGATCCCCTTCGTGACCGACGACCGACGCACCCGTTCATCTTCACTCGTCACAGCGGATAGAACGTGTCGTCGTGCCCTCCGTTGCTCCCCCCTCTCGGTCCGACCGCGTGGCGACGCCGCCCCTTCCTCCGGGGCGGGCCGTCGACCTCCCCGGTCGGGGACGAACGTTCGCCCGCATCGCCGACGGTCCGCCGGGTGCGCCGACGCTGCTGCTACTCCACGGCTGGACGGCCAACGCCGACCTCAACTGGTTCCGCTGCTTTGACCACCTCAGTCGCCGCTTCAACGTCGTGGCGATGGATCATCGGGGCCATGGCCGTGGCATCCGCACGCGCCGTCCCTTCTCGCTCTCCGACTGCGCTGACGACGCCGCCGCCCTCGCACGCGAGCTCGGCCACGAGCGCGTCGTCGCCGTCGGCTACTCCATGGGCGGTCCGATCGCCCAGCTCCTCTGGAAGCGCCACCGCGACCTGGTCGAGGGGCTCGTCCTGTGCGCGACCAGTCGCAACTTCGGCCGCAGCACGCCGGAGCGGCTGATGTTCACGGGCATGCTCGGCCTATCGGGCGTCGCCCGTCTCACACCGACGGCGCTTCGCCGGCGGGTGACGGGGCGCATCTTCGGCAGTCGTTGGGAGCAGTCGCCGATCGCCGCCTGGGTCGCCGCCGAGCTCCAGCGGAACGATCCCGCCACCGTTCTCCAGGCCGGCTACTCGATCGGCCGATTCTCGTCGGCTGATTGGATCGGCGAGGTCGATGTCCCGACGGCCGTGCTCGTCACGCTCCACGATCAGGTGGTGGCCACCCAACGCCAGCTCCGGCTGGCCGAGTCGATCCCCGGCGCCGAGGTGATCCGCGTTGCGGGCAACCACGGCGTGTGCGTCACCGACCCCGGCCGTTTCGTGCCCGCCCTCCTCGACGGCGTCACCCGAGTGTCACGTCGCGCTCGGTTTGGCCGCGCCGTTTGATCACGTGTTGGCGTTGCCCTTGCGGTCGTCAGATCCCGTCTGTGTTGCCCTTGCGGCAACCGCATGGGCAACATCAACGCGCCGTGATGGCGGCTTCGATCTCGATGGCAGCGGTGCGGGCGAAGCTGGCGTAGCGCCGGCCGGGCTGGCGGGTGGTGCGCTCGATGGGGCCGGAGACCGAGACGGCGGCGACGACCCGACCGTTGCAGTCGTGCACGGGCGCGCTGACGGAGGCGACGCCGCGCTCGCGTTCTTCCACGCTCTCGGCCCAGCCGCGCCGGCCGCCGGCGCCGGCGAAGACCTTGGCCGCCGAGCCGACGTCCATCGGCAACTCCGCTCCCACCGGCACGATGGTGCGCAACCCGTGGGGTGACTCCAGCGAGACGACGCACACTCGAACGTCACCGCGAGGCACGTACAGCTGCACGCTCTCACCCGTTGCGTTCCGCAGCCGCTCGAGGGCTGGCCCGGCGGCGATCACGAGCGTGCGACCCGTGGCGCGTGGTCCGAGTTCGAATCGGCCGGACCCGTCACGGGAGACGAAGCCGTGCACCTCGAGCGCCGACGCCAGGCGGTGGACGGTGGCACGGGGGAGCCCGGTCTCCGAGGTGAGGTCGGCGAGGGAGCGTGGGTGCACCGAGAGGGCATCGAGAAGTGCGACGGCCTTGTCGAGCACGCCGATACCGCTTATCCTGGTGTCCACGTACCGAGACTACCGTCTCAGATTGTGAGATCGCCATCATGTCGCAAACCCTGAGTCAGAAGGTCTGGGATCGACACGTCGTCCACGAGGGGGCGGATGAGCCCGACGTCCTGTTCATCGACCTGCACCTCGTGCACGAGGTCACCTCCCCCCAAGCCTTTGACGGGTTGCGACTGGCCAAGCGGGGCGTGCGGCGTCCGGAGCTCACGCTGGCGACCATGGATCACAACGTGCCGACGACGAGCCTGCTCGAGCCGGTGAAAGACCCGATCTCCAAGAAGCAGATGGACGTGCTGGCCGCCAACTGCGCCGAGTTCGGCATCCGGCTCTACCCGATGGGCCACGCCAAGCAGGGCATCGTCCACATCATCGGGCCGGAGCAGGGCTTCACCCAGCCGGGGATGACGATCGTCTGCGGCGACAGCCACACCTCGACCCACGGCGCCTTCGGTGCACTCGCCTTCGGGATCGGCACGAGCGAGGTCGAGCACGTGCTCGCCACCCAGACGTTGCCGCAGCGCCGTCCGGGCACGATGGCCGTCACCGTCGAGGGCGCACTGCCGCCCGGTGTCACCGCCAAGGACGTCATTCTCGCCGTCATCGGCCGCATCGGCACCGGCGGCGGGGTCGGCCGCGTGATCGAGTACCGCGGCTCGGCCATCCGGTCGTTGTCGATGGAAGGTCGGATGACGGTCTGCAACATGAGCATCGAGGGCGGCGCCAAAGCCGGCATGGTCGCCCCTGACGACACCACGTTCGCCTATCTGGAGGGGCGAGCTCACGCGCCGAAGGGCAAGGCGTGGGAGCAGGCGCTCGAAGACTGGCGCACGCTCACCACCGATGAAGGTGCCGAGTTCGACAAGGAGGTCGAGCTCGACGCCACCGCCCTCACCCCACACGTCTCGTGGGGCACCAACCCAGCCCAGGTGGTGGCCTTGGGCGACTCGGTGCCGTCGCCTGACGACTTCCTCGAATCGTCCGAGCGCGACGCAGCGGCGCGCGCCTTGGAGTACATGGGTCTGCGAGCAGGAACGCCAATGCGCGAGATCGCCGTCGACACCGTCTTCATCGGCTCGTGCACGAACGGTCGCATCGAAGACCTGCGGGCGGCGGCCGGGGTCGCCGACGGCCGGCGCGTCGCGCGCGGCGTACGCGCGCTCATCGTTCCGGGCTCGATGGCGGTGAAGGCGCAGGCCGAGGCCGAGGGCCTCGACCGCATCTTCACCAGCGCCGGCTTCGAGTGGCGCGAGGCGGGGTGCTCGATGTGCCTGGCCATGAACCCCGACAAACTCGCACCCGGCGAGCGGGCCGCATCCACCTCGAATCGGAATTTCGAAGGCCGGCAAGGACCGGGGGGCCGCACCCACCTGGTGTCACCCGCCGTCGCCGCTGCCACTGCCGTTGCCGGTCACCTCGCCGCTCCCGGGGATCTCGACTGATGGAGGCCATCCGCACCATCACGGGCACCGCCGTCCCCCTTCGCCGCAGCGACGTCGACACCGACCAGATCATCCCGGCAGAGTGGCTGAAGCGAGTCGAGCGCACGGGCTTCGGCGAGGGGCTGTTCGACGCGTGGAGGAAGGACCCGACCTTCGTCCTCAACGATCGCTCCTACGACCAGGCGACCATCCTGGTTGCCGGGCCGAACTTCGGCACGGGTTCGTCCCGCGAGCACGCCGTCTGGGCGCTGATGGACCACGGCTTCCGAGCCGTCATCTCACCCCGCTTCGGTGACATCTTCAAGAACAACTCGACCAAGGCGGGGCTGGTGCCCTGCGAGGTCGATGCCGAGGTCGTCGACCAGCTCTGGGATGCCATCGAGGCCGACCGTGATCTCGAGATCACGGTGGACGTCGAGACCCGCCGTATCTACGCACCGGCCATCGACCTCGATGCCCCTTTCCCCCTCGATGACCACACGCAGCACCGACTGCTCGAGGGTCTCGACGACATCGGTATCACCCTGCGCTACGTCGACGACATCACCGCCTTCGAGCAAGGTCGACCGGCCTGGATGCCGAGCACGCAGCAGTAGGGCTGCTGCTCAACTCCGACGCAGCAGGTGAGCCCGCGCCTCGGCGTCCCCCGGGTCGTCACGGTCGGCGAGGCGCTCGGCGATCTCCGTCCGCTGCGTGACCGATTTGTTGCCCCCGTACTTGAACTTGGCTCGAACCTCGCTGAGTTCGAGACGTATGCCTCGGATGGCGCCCAGTCGCGGCCCGTACAACGGGTGGTCGACGCGCATGGCGTCGTACTTCCCCTCCGGCTGGAACGCCGCCAGTTGGAGCCGCAAGATCTCGGCCACCTCCGCCGGGTCGTCGAGCACCGTGGCCCGACCGATGCACTGCACAGAGGCGTAGTAACTCGTCGGGATACCGGAGTTCCACGAGGAGGGGATGTACGCGACGTCACCGTGCACGCTGAAGGTGGCCATCGGATTCTCGGCCAGCGCTTCCCACACGGGGTTGGGACCGGCGAGGTGGAGCCGGACGGTGGCATCGCCGTCGAAGAGCACGTGGGTGGGAACGATCACCGGCACGGCGCGAGCCGCACCTCCAGAGGCGATGAAGTCGCCGAAGCGGTGCTCGGGATCGGCCAGGTACGCCCGCCACTCTTCGTCGGAGGCGCCGTCGACCTTGCGGATGAGCATGCCCCAGCCTTACCGCCCGAGCGACGGGCTGAACGTCAGCCCGTCACGAGGTTGAGCAAACGGTCGGGAACGTGGATGGCGCGCGCCACGCCTCGGTCGCCCAGCGCGGCAACGACCTTCGGACGGGCCATTGCGTAGGAACGCAGCGCCACCTCATCGAGCCCGACGGGCACGGTCAGGCGATCGCGGACCCGTCCGTCGACCTGCACCACCACCTCGACCTCCCCATCGTCGACCACCTGTTGCGGCTCCGGCCAAGGCGCGACGTGTACCGAACCCGCCTCGCCGATGCGGTGCCAAAGCTCTTCGGCCAAGTGGGGAGCCAGCGGGGCCAACAGGAGCACGAGCGTCCGGACTGCTCGTCGGCGATCGGCGCCGGCGAGTCCGGCGCCGTGGTCTTCGAGCCAACCGGTCAGTTCCATGGCAGCGGCGATGGCGACGTTGAAGCGCAAACGCTCGACGGCCTCCGTCGCCCGACGGACGGCGGAGTCGACCGGGCGCGTGTCGGGAGCCATCGCCTTCTTCCCGCCGCCTCGTCCCGGCACGCCGGGTGCCACCAAGCGCCACACGCGCGTGAAGAACCGCTCGATACCGGCGATGGCATCGTCGACGAAATCCCCGCCTTGTTCCCATGGTGCGCTGAACAGCAGGGCACACCGCAGGACGTCGCTTCCGTGCCGGCGCACGTAGTCGTCAGGGCCGATCACGTTGCCACGGCTCTTCGACATCTTGGCGCCATCCTTGACGATGAGGCCGCCGAGCCGGATGCGGGGGAAGGGCTCCTCGAAGGGCACCAGCCCCAGGTCGAAGAGGGCCATGGTCACGAAGCGGGCATAGAGGTGGTGCCGCTGCACATGCTCCGGCCCGCCGGCGTAGAAGTCGACGGGCAGGAACCGAGCCGTGCGTTCCGCATCCCACGCCACGTCCGGCCGGTCGAACGACGGGTAGCGAAGGAAGTACCACGACGAATCCACGAACGTGTCGGAAACATCGGTCTCGCGCCGAGCCGGGCTGCCGCAGACCGGGCACGTCGTGTGGACGAAGGTGGCGTCGGCGGCCAGAGGCGAGACGCCGGAGCCGGTGGGTCGGAACTGCTCGATGTCGGGCAGCAGCACCGGCAGTTGCTCATCGGGAACGGCCACCGGCCCGCCACAGGCGCCCTCGCAGTGCACGATGGGGATCGGCGGGCCCCAGTACCGCTGCCGCGAGATGAGCCAGTCCCTCAGCCGATAGCGCGTGGCGGGCCGACCGACCCCGCTGACGTCGTCCAGCAGTGGTGCGTCGACGACGGGCAGGCCGTTGGCTGCGGCGAATCGAGCGTCGCGCTCGTCGTGCGCTGGCACCCCCATGACGGCGCCGGTGCCGTAGTCGCCGACCACGTAGTCCGCCTCCAGCACCGGCAACTCGATGTTGGTTGTCGGGTGGCGCACGGTCGTCCCCGCCAGCGGCGACCCCACGGGCACGGCCAGGAAGGTCACGCCCAGCAGCGTGTCGGGCCGCGTCGTGAACACGGTGACATGGTTCTCGCCGTCGATGGGGTCGACGAGGGCGAAGGCGATCTCGCGGCCCTCGCTCCGGCCGATCCACTGGCGTTGGAGACGCTTGGCGTGGTCGGGCCAGTCGAGGGCGTCGAGGCCGTCGACGAGCCGGTCGGCATAGGCGGTGATGCGCAGGAACCACTGGGTGAGGACGCGTTCGGTGACGAGCGAGCCGCACCGCTCGCAGGTCGTGCCGCCCTCCTCGGTCTGCTCGCGCGCCAACACGGTGAGGCACGATGGGCACCAGGTCACCGGTGCTTCGGCTTGGTACAGCAGCCCGGCTTCGAACAGGCGGACGAGGATCCACTGCGTCCACCGGTAGTAGTCGGGCTTGCTCGTGTCCACGACGGCCCGCCAATCCCAGGCCATGCCGCCGCGGCTCAGTTGGGCCCGAAAGTTCTCCGTCGTGCGGCCCGTGAGTCGCATCGGGTGCTGGTCATGGCGAAGGGCGTAGTTCTCCGTATGGATGCCGAAGGCATCCCAACCGATGGGCTGGAACACCTGCTTTCCCCGCATGCGTTGGTACCGCCCGTAGGCGTCGACGCCGGAGTACTTGAACACGTGGCCGACGTGCAGTCCCTCGGCCGACGGGTACGGGAACTCGACCAGGTTGTAGAAGATGTCGGCCGGGTCGACGTCGTCGAGCGACGGGATCAGGCCGGTGCCGTCGGCCTCCCATCGGTGGCGCCAGCGGGTTTCGAGCTCGTGGGCGTCGTAGGGCAGCTTGTCGGATCGTGCCACCGGAGTGGTCCACTCCCGGTCATGACGCCAGTTCCCGCAAGCGGTTCACGGCGCCGAGGACGGCCTTGAGCGAGGCCGCCAGGATCGACTGGTCGACGCCGACGCCCCACCGGATCCCGTCGTCGGTGCGGGCCTCGACGTAGGCGGCTGCTTTGGCGTCATTGCCGGCGCTCACGGCGTGCTCCGCATAGTCGACGACCTCGATGGAGATGCCGAGATCCTTCTGGAGGGCGTGGACGAAGGCGGCGATCGGGCCGATCCCCTCCCCCGTCACGGTGTGGTGCTCGCCCTCGACCAGCAGCTGTGCCGTGACCTTGGCCCCGTCGTCGCCGGTGGTGATCTCGTGGGTGAGTAGCTGGAGTGCGGGCGTGTCGGGAAGATATTCGCCGTGAAACTGGTCCCACATGGCGATCGGACTGATCTCGGTGCCCGTGTCCTCGGTGATGTGCTGGATCGCCTTGGAGAATTCGATCTGCAGTCGTCGCGGGAGGTCGAAACCGTGCTCGGCCTTCATGATGTAGGCAACGCCGCCCTTACCCGACTGGCTGTTGACCCGGATGACGGCTTCGTAACTGCGGCCGACGTGCTTGGGATCGATCGGGAGGTACGGCACCTCCCAGGTGTCGTAGTCCTCGCCGCCGGGACCCGAGTACAGCGCGTCGAAGCCCTTCTTGATGGCGTCTTGATGCGAGCCCGAGAACGACGTGTAGACGAGATCCCCGACATAGGGATGGCGAGGGTGGATGGGCAACCGGTTGGCGTACTCCGTCACCCGACGCAACGCATCGATGTCGCTGATGTCGAGCTCGGGGTCGACTCCTTGGCTGAACAGGTTCATGGCCAGGTTCACGACGTCGACGTTGCCGGTTCGTTCGCCGTTGCCGAACAGGGTGCCCTCGACCCGATCGGCGCCGGCCATCATCCCGAACTCGGCCGCCGCCACCCCGGTGCCCCGGTCGTTGTGGGGGTGCAGACTCAGAACCACCTTGTCGCGGTCGGGGACGTTTCGGTGGAACCACTCGATGGCGTCGCC
>JBKJKM010000094.1:0-6236 GCA_046597375.1 Acidimicrobiales bacterium
CTGGGCCCTCGACGACGAATACCACGCCCCTTTCGCCGTCGGCGGGCACGTGCGCATCTACCGCGAGTCGGCCCTGCGGGCGCGCCTCGAGGCGGCCGGCCTCCGAGTCGTCGACCGGCACCACGCCCATGGGTTGCATGCGCCCTACTGGTGGTTGAAGTGCGCGCTCGGCGTCAACCGTTCAATCGACAACCCCGTGGTCAAGGCGTACCACGACGTGTTGGTGATGGAGATGACGACCAACCCCTTGCCGCTGCAGCTGGCCGAGCGGGTGCTGCAACCCCTCATCGGCAAGTCGCTCATCCTCTACGCCGTCAAGGACGGGTCGCTCGCGTGAGCCCGCTGGCGCCGCTGCCCGGCGTGCTGACGGCGGCGCAGATCGCCGACACCACCCAATCGCTGGTCGCGCTGCAGCTCCCCAGCGGGCAGATCCCCTGGTTCCCCGGCGGGCACTGCGATCCGTGGAATCACATCGAGTCGGCCATGGCCCTGGTCGTCGGCGGGCGCGCCGCCGAGGCCCACCGGGCCTTCGAGTGGCTGGCCTCGAAGCAGCACGACGACGGGGGCTGGCACAACTACTACGTCGGCGTGGACGATCAGATCGAGGACGCTCGGCGCGACACCAACGTGACGACCTACGTCGCCGTCGGCGCCTGGCACCACTACCTCGTCACCGGCGACCGCGCCTTCCTCGAGGGCGTGTGGCCAATGGTGACCCGCGCCATCGAGTTCGCTCTCGGCCTGCAGCAGCCGGGCGGACAGATCCTCTGGGCCTACGACTACGACGGCGAGCCCGAGCGCTACGCGTTGCTCACGGGCTCGTCGTCCATCTTCTTGTCGCTGCGGTGCGCGCTGGCGGCGGCCGCCGTGCTGGGCGAGGAGCGTCCGGTCTGGGAGGCAGCAGCGGCACGGCTCGGTTCGGCCGTCGCCCATCGGCCCGACACGGCGTTCGAACCCAAGCGGCGCTGGGCCATGGACTGGTACTACCCGGTGCTGTGTGGAGCGGTCGGCGGCGCCGTCGGCCAGGCCCGCATGGACGACCGGTGGGACGAGTTCGTGATCGAGGGCTTCGGCATCCGCTGCGTCTCCGACGCCCGCTGGGTGACGGCTTCGGAAACGGCCGAGTGCGTGCTCGCCCTCGACGCCTGTGGCCGGACGGATCAGGCCCGCACTCTCCTGACGTGGGTGCAGTACCTGCGCGAGCCCGACGGTTCGTACTGGACCGGCTGCGTCCACCCCGACGAGATCCACTACCCCGACGACGAACGCACCTCCTACACCGCCGCCGTCATGCTCCTCGCCTCTGATGCCCTGGGTGGCCTCACCCCGGCCTCCGGCCTCTTCCGCGGCGACACCCTGCCCACCGTCGTCGTCGAACCCACCCTCGCCACCGACCGCTAAACCGCGCGTTGGTGTTGCCCTTGCGGTCGCGGCAAGGGCAACCGCAACGCGATTCAGCCACCTCAAGGGCAACCGCAACGCGGCCCCGCCGGCGGGTCAGTCCTTTGTGAGGATGCGGAGGCTGCCGACGGCGCGGCGCTCGGTGTAGCCGCCGGCGTCGGAGACCGCTTCGCAGTAGAGCTCGTACGGCGGACGGCCGCCGTCGGCCGGATCGGGGAACACGTCGTGGATGGCAAGGGTGCCGCCGGCGGCGAGCTTCGGTTCCCACGCGCGGTAGTCCGCCCAGGCCACGTCGGACCCGTGTCCGCCGTCGATGAAAAGGAAAGCGAGCGGCGTCGTCCAGTGCCGGGCGACGGTCGTGGACTCACCGATGACGGCGACGACCACGTCCTCGAGGCCGGCGCCGCCGATCGTGCGGCGGAAGGTGGGGAGGGTGTCGAACCTGCCGCTTCCCGGGTCGATCAGGGTGTCGTCGTGGTGCTCCCACCCGGCCTGGTTCTCCTCCGACCCGTGATGGTGGTCGACGGTGAAGAGCACGGAGCCGGTCGCCCGGGCGGCTGCGCCGACGTAGATCGCCGACTTCCCGCAGTACGTGCCGACCTCCAGCAGTGGTGCTCCCGGGCGGACGCCCGCTGCCTCGGTCGCCGCCTCATGGAGGGCCAGCCCTTCGTCGGGCGGCATGAACCCCTTTGCCGCCTCCGCCAACACCCGTAGCCCGTCGTCCATGCCGCCGGAGCGTAGGCCTTCCGATTTCCGCGCGTTTCGGGGTCGTGGACCCCCCGAATCGCGCGTAGATCCCAGGACCGTGATTCGTGTCGCACCCGTGTGGCACCGTCGACCTATGAGCTTCGGCGGGTCGTCCGGTACCATCGTTTCGCTGCACTCACCTGCCCCGATCGCCGGGGCCCCGCACGCATCTGGCGTCGGGTCCACAGGGAGGAACACCAAACGCATGCGACCTTACGAGGTCATGATCATCCTCAACGCGTCGTTGGAGGAGGATGCGCTCCGCGCCCAGATCGACCGGGCCCAAGAGATCGTCCGCACCAACGGCGGCACGATCAACCGGGTCGATCGCTGGGGGAAGCGTCGCTTCGCCTACGAGTTGAAGCACATGTGGGAGGGCTATTACGTCCTCCTCGAGGCCACGGCCGAACCCATCGCCATGAGCGAGCTCGACCGGGCCCTCCACCTCGCGGACGACGTCGTCCGCCACAAGGTCATCCGGCTCCCCGAGGGCGTCGCGGGACGGGCCCAGCGCCCGTCCGCACCCGAGGAGGCGCCGGAGGGCACCCCGGTATCCGCAAGGAGCGAGAACTAATGGCCAACAACGTCAACAGCATCACGATCGTCGGCAACATCACCCGTGACCCGGAGCTCCGGTTCACACCGACCGGGGTGGCCACGGCCAACTTCGGTGTCGCCGTCAACCGCAGCTGGCAGAACCGTCAGACCCAAGAGTGGGAAGAGGCGACCTCGTTCATCGACGTCGTCTGCTGGCGCGATCTGGCCGACAACGTCAGCGAATCCCTGTCCAAGGGCTCGCGCGTCATCGTCACCGGCCGCCTCGAGCAGCGCAGCTGGGAGTCCCAGGAGGGCGAGAAGCGTTCGAAGGTGGAGATCGTCGCCGACGAGGTCGGCGCCAGCCTCCGTTTCGCCACCGCCCAGGTCACACGCACCGAGCGCAAGGGCCCGGGCGAGGGTGGCTACGGCGGCGGGGGCCCGCAGCAACAGAGCCGTCCGGTCGCCAACGCCCCCACCGACCAGCCGGTCTACGACGAGGAGCCTTTCTAAATGGCCAAGAGCAACGATCGCGACCGCGACAGTCGGCGCCGTAGCCCGAAGGATGCGCCTCGCAAAGGCGCCAAGAAGAAGGTCTGCGTCTTCTGCAGCGAGCACATCGCCTACGTCGACTACAAGGACGTCAACCTCCTCCGTCGCTTCATGAGCGACCGGGGCAAGATCCGGGCCCGCCGCGTCAGCGGCAACTGCGCCCAGCACCAGGCCCACGTCTCCGTCGCCATCAAGACGGCTCGTGAGCTCGCCCTCCTCCCGTACACCCAGCGCACGGTCTCCGAGCGCACCGGTGGCCGTGGCGGCGGCGGGCGCGGCGCTCCCCGTGGTGCTCCGATGAACGTCGAAGCCGACGAGACGTCCGAGTCGAGCGACGAGGCCGATGTCGACCTCGACCTCGACGATGTCGACGAGTCCGGGAGCGACGAGACCGAGGTCGACGCATGAGGATCGTGCTGCGGGCCGACGTCGACAACGTCGGCAAGAAGGGCGACATCATCGATGTCGCCGACGGGTTCGCCCGCAACTTCCTGCTCCCCAAGGGTCATGCCATCAAGGCCACCGAGGGGGTTGTGGCGCAGGCCGGCTCGATGCGCCGCAGCCGAGACCTCAAAGACGCCAAGGACCGTGAGGCGGGCGAGACCATCGCCCGCAAGCTCGTGCCCATGGTCATCCGGGTCTCGGCCCGGGCCGGTGGCGAGGGCAAGCTCTTCGGCTCCATCACCACCCAGGACGTCGTCACGGCGGTGAACGAGCAGGCGGGGGTCGATCTCGACCGCCGCAAGGTCCACCTCGACGAGCCGATTCGCACCCTCGGTACCCACGAAATTCCGGTGAAGCTCCACAGCGACGTGCAGTTCCGCATCACCCTCGAGGTCACCAAGAGCTAGCCAGCACCTCGGTCGACCGCCGTTCCGTGGTCCCTTCTGGTCGCCAGAAGGGACCACGGCGACGGTCGAGCAGCCCGAAGGACAAGCGAAGGTCACGCATCGCCTGGCGTCAGGGCCCGAGATCACCGCCGGCGCACGCCGACTCGTCGACGGTTTCGATCGACCCCCGCCTTTTGCCGGCGCCGGGCGCCACGGTCAGCTCGACGCACCCGCCCACCTCGGGACCGGCCGACGCGTGATCGGGGTCTCCGGTATCGACGCAGCGCGTCGTCTCCCCACGGTCGGCGCTGACACAGGATCGGCTCCCGGACACGCTCATCAGCCGACCGGTGACGGTTCCCCGCCGGTCGTCAGAAGTGTCGCTGCCGCCGCAGCCCGTGGCCGCCAGGACCACGATCAGGAACGGGAGCAGCCGGCGCACGGCCGCATCCTGTCCTACCCCCGGCGTACAACGGGGTCATGACCCCGTTCCCGGCGCCCGCCCCTGTGGAGAACCGCCGAGTTGTCCACCGGTCGTCCACAGGAAGATCCCCTGAATCTTCTCGGCCATCCACTCGTTCCCCACAAGCCATCCCGGCTTCACTCTGACGAGCCATGGCCCTGCCGTTCGAAGAAGCCCGTCGCCGCACGCCCCGAGCGGGCGTGGCGTCCCGGGTCCCGCCCCACAATCTGCAGGCCGAGGAGTCGCTCCTCGGTGCCATGCTCCTCAGCAAGGACGCCATCGCCGCGGCGACCGAGACGTGTGGCGCCGACGACTTCTACAAGCCCGCCTACGGGCACGTCTTCGAGGCCATCACCAGCCTGTACGGGCACGGGGAGCCGGCCGACGTCGTCACCGTGGCCGACGAGCTGCGCCGCGCCGACCTCCTCGACGCCATCGGTGGCCCCGCCGTCCTCACCGACCTCCAGGGCAATACGCCGGCCATCGGCAACGCCGCCCACTACGCCAAGATCGTCGAAGAGCACGCCCTCCTCCGCCGTCTCATCGGGGTCGCCGGCGAGATCGCCGAGATCGGCTACTCGGTGCCCGAAGACGTGGAGGCCGCCATCGACGATGCCGAGGCGATGATGTTCGAGGTCGCCCAGCGGCGGGTCACCGATTCGATGGCTGACCTCCGAGGGCTGCTCGGGGCCAGTCTCGACCGACTGGCCGCCCTCTACGACAAGGGCGACGCCATCACCGGTACGCCCACCGGCTACCACGACCTCGACGAGCGCATGTCGGGCCTTCAGCCCTCGGCGCTCTACATCGTCGGGGCCCGCCCGGGCGCCGGCAAGACCTCGTTCGCCCTGGGCATGGCCGCCCATGCGGCCGTCGAGTCGAGCATGCCGGTGCTGTTCTTCAGCCTCGAGATGAGCCACGACGAGGTCACCCAGCGCCTGCTGTCGGCCGAGGCCAAGGTCGAGGGCACTCGCCTTCGCAACGGCAAGTTGCAGGACACCGACTGGAACAAGATCAGCCACGCCATCGGTCGCCTTTCGGAGGCCCCGCTCTACATCGATGACAACCCCAACCTGACGGTGATGGAGATGCGGTCGAAGGCCCGTCGCCTCAAGAGCCGCCTCGGGGGCCTCAGCCTCATCGTCGTCGACTACATCCAACTCATGACCGGCCGACGTTCGGCTGAGAACCGCCAGGTCGAGGTGTCGGAGATCAGCCGTGGGCTCAAGATCCTCGCCCGCGAGCTCGAGGTGCCCGTCGTGGCCCTCAGCCAGTTGTCCCGTGGGCTCGAGATGCGGGCCGACAAGCGCCCCATGCTGGCCGACCTCCGAGAGTCGGGCTCCCTCGAACAAGACGCCGACGTGGTGATGTTCATCTACCGCGACGAGCTCTACAACCCCGACAGCCCCGACCGCGGCGTGGCCGAGGTCATCGTGGCCAAGCACCGGTCGGGTCCCACGGGCACCGAGCGGCTGGCCTTCCTCGACCGCTACACGCGGTTCGCCAACATGGCCCGGGTCTAGACGCTCCCTGGTTGGCGCCGCGTTGAGCGGAAGTGGCGACCAAAGCCGCACGATGGTGCGGAATTGGCGACCAAAACCGCACAATCAATGGGACCGGGGGGCGCGGAAAACCGCCGGGCGAGCGAGGATCGGTGGACGTTCGTCGGGCACCCTGCGGGAGCGCCTGTCGGCCGTCGGACTGGAGGG
>JBKJKM010000205.1:0-7640 GCA_046597375.1 Acidimicrobiales bacterium
GTTCATGACCACCGCGTAGCCGGTGCCTTCGTTGTGTGGCTCCACGAACGCCCGCTGGAAGCCGAACACCTTCCCGTACCACTCCTCGCTGCGGTCGACATCACACACGGTGAGGCCAAGGTGGTGATAGCCCGTCACCGTTGGTACTGCCGTCAACTGTTCGCCCATCTTGCGCTCCTTCGGTAGAATAAGAATGTGTAAGCCCATTCCAGGAACAGTATTCTTGGAATCTCCGCCGATGTCAAGGAGCAATGTGCGCCATGGCGCGAAAACGGAACACCGAGACCGAGGCGAAGATCGCCGAGGCGGCGACCACCCTGTTCTGCACCCAGGGATACGTCGACACGACCATGGCCGCGATCGCCGCTGAGGCCGGTGTCGCGGTGCAGACGCTGTACCTCCGCCACGGGTCGAAGGCCGCAGTTCTGTCGGCCGCCCTCGACGTGGCGATCGCCGGTGACGCCGAGCCGGTCGAGCTGGGGGCACGGACGGGCGACTTCTTCGTACGGACGCTTGAGGAGCCCGATGCCGGACGAGCACTCGCCCTCTGGGCCCACGGCGCCCGCCGCATCTGCGACCGGACGCACCGACTCTACGAGGTCATCCGCTCGGCGTCCGCCGACCCGGACGTCGCCGAGGTGCTCGACAAGAACCGCACCGATCGCGCCACCGGACATCGTGCGCTCGCGGACGTACTCTCGGCCAAGCGGGGCTACGACCCCGCGGTCTCCGTAGAGCGGGCGGTTGACCTGCTGTATGCGCTGGGCACCGAGGACGCCTACCTGCTGTTCGTGGTCGACCGTGGATGGGATGTCGACGAGTGGGAACGGTGGGTGGTCGACACTGTCAGCGCGCAGATCCTCCTGCCCGACTGAGCCCATGGCGGCTGCGTCTGCGACGCTGCGGTCACCCGCGGACAATCGATCAGCAGTGCCCTGACCGGGGCTTTCGTCTACGAAAGCCCCGGCCAGCATGGCGGAGGGGGTGGGATTTGAACCCACGGTGACTTGCGCCACAACGGTTTTCGAGACCGTCCGATTCGGCCGCTCTCGCACCCCTCCAGGGTGTGAACTGCCGGGTCAGATGGTAGTGCTCGGGCCGCGGCGCTCGGCGAAGAAGGCGGTGAGCAGGGCGGAAGACTCGGCCGCCCGCACTCCTGGCGTCACCGCCACCTCGTGGTTGAGGCGTGGGTCGCTGCAGACGTTGTAGAGCGAGCCGACGGCGCCGGCTTTCAGGTCGGCGGCGCCGTAGACGACACGGGCGACGCGCGCTGCCACCAGCGCGCCGGCGCACATGGGGCACGGTTCGAGGGTCACGACCAGGGTGGCGGTCGTGAGGCGCCAGGTGCCCATGGCGGCGGCGGCGTCGCCCAACGCCAGGATCTCGGCGTGGGCCGTCGGATCCGGTCGACGCTCACGCTCGTTGTGGCGCCGGGCGATGACGGCCCCGTCGAGAACGACGAGCGCGCCGATCGGCACGTCGCCGTGGGCCGTAGCCGCCACCGCCTCGTCGAGGGCGAGGCCCATGAGCTCGTCATCGCTGATCACCGCCGCACGGTACCCACCACTCGCCGTCGGCAGGAACCGGCGGCGTCGACGGCGAACTCTTTCGTCCAGAGGATCACTGTCGGGCGGCGCTGGGGCCGTCCGGCGGCATCCCCCCTGGAGGGGTTATGGACGGGAATCCAGTGAGAAGGTTTCGGCGCGGCCGACGTGCGCTGTTGGCCGGCCTGTGCATCGTGGTCGGCGCCATGGTGGGCGGCGACCTGGCCATGGCCGATCGCCGCGGGCTGCTTGTGGACTCCGAGGCCAGCGCGTCGGCGCCAGATCCCGATCCGATGATGGGAACGAGCGGTCGGCGGACGCCATCGACGGCGGCCGGCTTCACGGCGCTGTCACCCCGACTGCGGGGGGTCACGTTGGCGTCGGAGGCCTTGCCGACGGCGGTGGTCACCGAGCCCGTGGCCGCTCCGCTGACTCCCGCGGTCCGGGTCGACCTGGCCATCGCTCCACCGCCGGCACGCTTCGAGGAGCCGGCGGCCCCGGCCACGGCACCGCCCAGGAAGTTGCAGGAGAGCCAGTCCACCGGTGTGACCCCATCGGGCGGCACTTGGGCGTTGCTCGTCGGCATCAATGACTACCCAGGAGAGCGCTACGACCTCCGCTCGGCCGTCAACGACGTGAACGACGTCGACCAAGCGCTGGCGAAGTTGGGTGTGACCGCCGACCGGCGGATGGTGCTGCGCGACCGTCAGGCCTCGGCCGGCATCATCCGGTCCGGGCTTGACTGGCTCACCGACCACGCCGGGTCGGATGCGACGATGGTCGTGTTCTTCGCCGGTCACGTGCAGAAGGTGGGCAATGGCAGTGAGGCTCTCGTCGGTGCGGACGGCGCCTTCGTGCGCGACGTCGAGCTGGCGAGCCTCCTCGATCGTTCGCCATCGAAGCGGGCGTGGATCGGCATCGCCGCGTGCTACGGCGGCGGCTTCTCCGAGGTCGTGAAGCCGGGGCGCATCCTCACGGCTGCAGCGCCCGCCGACAGTCTCGCCTATGAGAACGACGGGTTCGGCCGGTCGTATCTGGTCGAGTACATGATCCGCCGGGCCATGCTGGCCCGAGGGATCACCACGGTCGAGGCCGCTTTCGCCGCCGCCTCCGCGGAGTTGCGCCGGGAGTATCCCGACCGGGAGCCGGTGCAGATCGACCAGTTCGGCGGCGAACTCGACCTCAGGGCGGCCCCACCTTCGCGGGATCCCGCCCCTCCGCCGGCCGGCGGAGCACCGTCAGACGGGTCGCCGCCACGCACGAGCGCGCCGCCTCCGCCTTCGTCGCCTCCGCCGTCGTCGCCTCCGCCGTCGTCGCCTCCGCCTTCCGACGGGTGCGCCGATCTGACCATTGGCGTCGTGAGCTGCAAGGACTGAGCGGCCGACGGCACCTCTAGAGCGGAGGGAGTGGGATTTGAACCCACGGAGGGTTGCCCCTCATACGACTTCCAATCGTACCGATTCGGCCGCTCTCGCATCCCTCCCGGCCTGCCCGGAGGCAGGACGGACAGGGTAGTCTGTGGGAGTTGTCGCTTCGGAAGCCGGTGCCGGGTGCGGCGGTCGGGTCCTGCGCAACGGAATCCCGTGAACCGAGTCAGGGCCGGAAGGCAGCAGCTCTCAGCGGACGGTTCCGTGTGCCGTAGGTCAGCCTGACCGTCGCACCGGGCACCGGCTCCTCGCCTTTTCGCCCGTCCCTAGGATGGGGTCGTGGCCGACGAGACCTACCAGTCGCTGTACCGGCGCTACCGGCCCAACCGCTTCGATGAGGTCCTCGGCCAGGACCACGTCACCCACGCCCTCCGCAACGCCGTGCGCGACAACCGCGTGTCGCAGGGCTACCTGTTCAGCGGTCCTCGGGGCACGGGCAAGACCTCGACGGCCCGCATCCTGGCCAAAGCCCTCAACTGCGAGAAGCTCGACGACGGCGAGCCCTGCGGTGTATGCGACAGCTGCGTGTCGGTCACCGGCGGCTCCTCCTTCGCTGTCATCGAGATGGACGCGGCGTCGAACGGCAAGGTGGACGATGTCCGCGACCTGATCTCGCGCGCCTCGCTGGGAACGACCGGGCTTCGCAAGGTGTACATCGTCGACGAGGTGCACATGCTGACGACGCAGGCGTCGAACGCCTTGCTGAAGACGCTGGAGGAGCCGCCCCCCCACGTCGTCTTCGTGTTGGCGACGACCGACCCGCAGAAGGTGTTGCCGACCGTCATCAGCCGAGTACAGCACTTCGAGTTCCACCTCCTGTCCGCCGACACGCTCGGTTCCCTCGTCCGGTCCATCAATACCGACGCCGGGCTCGGCCTCGACGAGGGATCACTCGACAAGGTCGTCCGACGGGGTGCGGGCTCCGCTCGCGACGCCCTCTCGGTGCTCGACCAGGCGGCGGCGCTGGGTGGGGCCGAGGACGAGGTGCCGGTGGCGAGCGAGGTGCTGGAGTCGCTGGTGGCCCACGACCCGGCCCGGGCGCTGACGGCGGTCGCTGAGGGCTGCGCTGCCGGGCGCGACCCGCGACGTATGGCCGAGGAGACGCTGGCGGCGTTGCGCGACGCCTTCTTGGCCGGTCGTGCCCCCGCACTTGTCGCCCTCCCGGCAGCCGAGGTCGAACGGGTGGCCGAGGTGGGGCGACGACTTGGCGCCGCCGCGCTCGTGCGGGCCATGGAGACGATCGGTTCGGCGCTGACCGACATGCGCGATGCCCTCGACCCTCGAGTCACCCTCGAGGTGGCCATCGTCCGAATCACCGCCCCGGAAGCCGACGCCTCACCCGGTGCGTTGCTCGAGCGCTTGGAGCGGCTCGAACGCCGGGCCGGGGCCGCTGCACCCGTCGATTCCGGTCGCCCGACGGTGGCCGTGGCGGCCTCGCTCGAGGTGACGGGGCCGCCGACGTCGCCTCCGGGCCCCGCACGGGTCGAGTCGCCCGCTCCGGCTCCGGCTCCGACGTCGACATCGTCCCCGGCGAGCCCGGCGCAGCAGTACGGGCCTCGCAACCTTCCGACCATCCCGCCACCGTCGGGTGCCCGTCCCAACGTGGGGCGCCTCCCGGCGGCACCGGCCGTCGCCCAACCGGGACCTCCTCCGCCGCCTCCGGGTGGGCGGGCCATCGGCGCCGTCCGGAGCGGAACGCGACCTTCACCCGGCGCACCGGCCGCACTGGCCGCGCCGCCTGACGCACCAGCCGAGGCGGCGGCCGCAACGGGTGCGTTCCCCTCGCGGGACGAGCTCACCAAGGCGTGGGGCGACGCCGTGATGGGCGCGCTCCATCCGAGGGTGCGGTCGCGTTTCGCCGCGGGGCGGTTCGTCGACATCGAGGACGGTCGGGCCGTCTACGCCCTGCCCGGAGCCGCCCATCGCGACCAGTGCCTGCCGTTGCAGGCCGACGTGGAAGCGGCGTTGGCGGCCCACTTCGGGCGACCGGTGCCTCTGCGCCTCGTGGCCGAAGTGGCGCCGGTGGAAGCGGTCGACGGCGGCGATGACGAGTCCACCTTCTCGGTGGCCGAACTGCGCGACGCGCCTCCGGCAATCCCGACCTCGCCGGCCGAACGAGTCAAGAGCGCCTTTCCCGGCGCCGAGGAGGTCACCCCGTGACGGAGGACGTGGAGGTTGTCGACGACGACGAGTTCGACGACGACGACTTCGATGAGGACGACGACGAGGACGGTGGCGGAGGCTTCGACCTCGGTGGCCTGCTCGCGCAGGCCCAAAATATGCAACAGCAGCTGCTCGATGCGCAGACTCGGGTGGCGGCCCAGTCGGTGGTGGGGCAGGCCGGCGGTGGCGTCGTAAAGGTGACCATGACGGGTGGCTTCGAGTTCCCGTCGGTCGTCATCGATCCGGCCGTCGTCGATCCAGCCGAGGTCGAGATGCTGCAGGACCTGGTGCTCGCGGCCATCCGTGACGCCGTGGCCAAGGTCAACCAGCTCAACGCGGCGGCGATGCAGGAGATGGGTGGCGGGCTCGGCGGGGCTCTCGGAGGGCTGCTTCCATAGCCGCCTACCCGCCTCCGGTGCAGGATCTCATCGACGAGCTCGGTCGCCTTCCCGGCATCGGCCCCAAGTCGGCTCAGCGGATCGCCTTCCACCTCCTGAAACTTCCGGCCGAGGACGCCCTGCGATTGTCCCGATCGATCACCCAGGTGAAGGAACGGATGACGTTCTGTCGCCGGTGCTGGAACGTGGCCGACCGTTCGACCGACGCGCCCGACGAGTCCGAATGCGAGCTGTGCCGCGATCCTCGACGCGACGTGTCCACGGTCTGTGTGGTGGAGGAACCTCGCGACATCGCCGCTATCGAGAAGACCCAGGAGTACCGGGGCCGCTATCACGTACTCCAGGGCGCATTGAACCCGCTCGAGGGGATCAACCCCGACCAGCTCCGCATCAAGGAGCTGTTCGCTCGCCTCGGTACCGAACCCATCACCGAGGTCATCCTCTGCACCAACCCCAACCTCGAGGGTGAGGCCACGGCGATGTACCTGGCCCGTCAGCTCCAACCCCTCGGCATCATCGTCACCCGCTTGGCCAGCGGGCTGCCCGTGGGCGGCGACCTCGAGTACGCCGACGAGCTCACGTTGGGCCGCGCCCTCGAGGGCCGACGCAACGTGGAGGGCTGAGGCGGATTCAGTCGCAGTCGGGCACGGGTGGTGACGTGGCGGCGATGGTCTGGACGGCCGGCCGCGGCCCGTGGTCGTCAGCCCAGCCATCGAAGAGATGGGCGACGCCGGCCGCGGCCCGGAACACCCCCGGCGTGGCGATGCCGTCGCAGTCCCAGTCGCCCAGCACCGGCAGGTCGCCCGGCTCGCCGAGGGCGAAGCGTGTGGTGTCGCGCTCGAGAATGTTGTCCTGTCGGTGGAGGGCCTCGGGACAACCGTCGCCGTCGACGTCGCCGACGACCACGTGGGGCCCGTCCTTGAGAGGCGGACACGGACTGACGGCAAGGGTCATGGTCGTGTCCGGGCGAGGCACTGCGGTAGCGGCGGGGGTCGTCTTCGGCGACCACACGAGCGGACCGCCACCGACGAAAAGGAGGAGCCCCGCCAGCGAAGCGGCGACGCGCCAACGCTCGGACGGTTGCTCGGCGCGCCACAGTCGGAGTGGTCGAGGACCGATGATCGAGGCCTCGCGATGGGTGGCGGAGCGATTGGTCGTGACGGCCGAGGCGGCGGGAGGGGCGGCCGGGTGGCGAAGGGCTTGGAGCAACTCTGCGGCCGACGAGAATCGTTCGGCCGGGTCGGCGGCCAGGCAACCTTGCACCACGGCGCCGAGCGGTCCGTCCAAGCCCGCAGCGTCGGCGGTGGTGGACGGGATCCGGCCGGTCGCCATCTCGTAGGCCATGGCGCCCAATGCATAGAGGTCGGCAGCCACGTCGGGTGTCCGACCGGCGAGCACCGTCGGATCGACGTAGGCCTCGGTGTTCCGGACGAGGCCGCGGTCGACGGAGATGCCGAAGTCGGAGAGGAGGGGCTCGCCATCGGCGGCGAACAACACGTTGGTCGGCTTGAGGTTGCCGTGCACGATGCCACGACGGTGGGCCGACTCGAGGGCGGCGGCCAGCGTGGCCACGACGTCCGTCGCTTCGACCGGCGCCATGAGGCCACGCCGCGCGAGCCGCTCGTCGAGCGACCCTCCCGCAGCCAATTGCATGGCGATGGCCAGATCGTGATCGTCATCCACGATCTCGAACACGTCCACGACGTTCGGGTGATCGAGGGCGGCCAGCACGGCGACGTCCGCCCGCAACTTTGCGGCGGCGTCGCCATCACGTGCGATGCGGACGCGCTTGACGGCGACGGGCCGGTCGAGAGCGTCGAGCTGGCGCGCTCGCCAGACCGTTGAGTCCACCGCCTGGCCGAGTCGATGCTCGAGGACGTAGCCCGCCAGCGAGCGCTTCGAGGAACCACCCGGCAATTCCATGAAACAACGGTATTACGTGAAATACATGGAATGCAACGAGAAGACGGTCGACCCGGCCCGGAGGCGAGAAGGTGCGAGCTAGGCGATCGTGCGGACGAACAGCGCGTCACCCTGGCCGCCGCCGCCGCACAGGGCGGCGACGCCCGAGCCGCCGCCGCGACGCTTGAGCTCGTAGAGGATCGTCA
>JBKJKM010000224.1:0-8458 GCA_046597375.1 Acidimicrobiales bacterium
CTGCGCGAAATCGCCCCGAGCCAGATCGACGCCGGCCAGGTTGGCCACGCACAACATGGCCGTGGCGTCGTCGCCGATCTCCTCGAGGACGACGAGCGCCTCCTCGTAGCGGGCACCGGCAGTGGCCAGGTCGCCGCAACCGCGAGCGATGACTCCGAGGTTGACGAGGAAGCGTCCGATCGACGCGCTGTCGCCCCGCGCCCGGGCCAGCTCGAGGCCCTCCCCGGCCAGAGCCCGGGCCTCGTCGTCTTGGCCTTGGATGCGGGCGGTGTTGCTGGCGCTGAGCAAGGCTGCGCTGACCGTCGACGTCGAGCCGGCGGCGCGGGCCAACGTCAATGCCCGATCGAAGTGGCGTCTGGCGACCGTCGCGTCGCCGGTCGCGAAGCAGGCGTTGCCGACGAGCACGAGCGCCTTGGCGATGGCCAGCGGATCGTCGACCGCTTCCGCGTCGGCGAGGGCGGCATTCGCCACCGACGCCGACCCAGCGAAGTCCCCGGCCGCGTAGGCGAAGCGGGCGGCGATCAGGTTCAGCCGCAGCAAGAGGTCGCCGCTGCTGACCTCGATGGTTCGATCCAGCCACCGGCGACCTTCCTCCACCCGCTGTCGGCGCAGCCAAAAGCCCGAGGCAGCGGCCACCAAGGCGGCGGCCACCGTGGGATCGCCACCGCCGTCCAGCCCCCAGGCCAGGGCGGCCCGCAGGTTGTCGGTCTCGGCCTCGAGTACAGACTGCCAGCGCAGCTGCGAGGGCCCTTCCAGTCCGTCAGCGGCCACGGCCGCAGTCAGGGCGTAGTGCTGAAGGTGCCGATTGCGAACCGGACCTTCGTCGGCCGATCCGGTCAAGGCCTCGCCGGCGAACTCGGCCAGTACTGCGAGCATCGAATACCGCTCGCCGTCGAAGACGACCATCGAGTGTTCGACGAGGCGATCGAGAACATCGGTGACAGGCGCGCCGGACTTGGACCCGACGACCGCCTCGGCGGCATCGAGATCGAATCCGCCCCGGAACACACTCAGACAGGCGAACGAGTCTTGGTCCGCCGACTCGAGCAGGTCGTGGCTCCACGCCACCACCGCCTGCAATGTGCGGTGGCGATCGGGTGCCGGCCCGGCCGCTTCGAAGCTTCCGACGGCCCGGTCGAGCCGGTCGGCGATGGCATCAAGCGACAGCGACCGGACCCGGTTTGCCGCCACCTCGATGGCCAGGGGCAGCCCATCGACCCGTCGGCAGATGCGCACAACCAGCGCCGCGTTGGCGGCGTCGAGGACAAACGTGGACCGGGCCTTCGTGGCCCTGTCGACGAACAACGACACCGCTTCGGTCGCCGCCAGCGCCTGGATCGGTGCGTTCTCGGAAGGCACCTCGAGCGGCATCAGTCGGTACACGGCTTCGGGGTCGATGCCGAGGGGCCGGCGGCTGGTGGCCACGACGGTGACGTTGGGTGCGCCGGCAACGATGGTGGCCACCAGTTCTGCACAAGCTTCGATGAGGTGTTCGCAGTTGTCGAGCAACACGACGGTGTCCTTCTCCGAGAGGGCGGCCACGATCGCTTCCGTGATCGGCGTACCCGGCTGGGCTCGCGCCCCGAGCGCGTCGGCGATGTGGGTGGGCACCTGTTCGCCGGTGTCGACGTCGGCCAGCATCACGGCTACCGCACCGGCATCCCGGTCCCGCCCGATCCGGCGGGCCAGCTCGATGCCAACTCGCGTCTTGCCGACACCGCCGGGGCCCACGAGAGTCACGACGGGCGCCGACTCGATTGCCTTCATCGCCTCCCGGAGCACCCGCTCGCGTCCGACGAAGGCAGTGCGCACCTCGGGTAGGGCGGCCGCACCCGACGCCGCCGAGCGCACGGGCGGGAAGGCGGAACGCAGCCCGTGGCCGACCACTTGGTAGAGGCGCTGGATTTCGTCGAAGTCCCGCACCCGATACGGCCCGAGATCGACGAGCTGCACATCGTCCAGTGCGGCCGCAGTCGCTGCCGTGGTCGCCGAGCAAAGTATCTGTCCGCCGTGGGCGCACGCCATCACCCGGGCCGCTTGATGCACGGCCAGACCCCGCAGGTCGCCGTCGACGAAGTGGACGTCGCCGGTGTGGAGTCCGGCCCGCACCCGAAGGTCGACCCCTTCGCCCCACTCCGCCTCCTCCAACGCCCGGAGCGCCTCGGCAGTCCCGTTCACGGCGGCGGAGGCGTCGGCGAACACGACCAGGACGGAGTCACCCTCCGACCGGATCTCATGGCCCCCGGCGCGGGCGAAGGCGGACCGCAGTAGCGCGTAGTGCCGGTCGAGGATCTCGTCGTAGCGATCACCCAGGTCGCGCAGCAGCCTGGTCGAGCCCTCGATGTCGGTGAAGCACACCGTCACCAACCCGGATGGCGCGCCGGACACGAGCTGCAGTCTTGCCGACCCATCGCCACGAGCACTGCTCCGTCTCTCGCGCGGAGCGCTCAAGCGGCCTCACCGAACGCAACCCCGAGTGACTTCGATTTCGCTCGCATGCGAGCTGGCACAATGCTGACGACCACAGCGTTGGCTTCCTCCTCCTTCCAGGAGGGGGTCGGGGGGTCGAGTCCCTCAGCGCCCACAGGACAGGAATTTGTTTGCAGAGACTGCACGCATCGCCGCGGACCGGGGTGTGATCGGCAGTGCGGGCATCGGCAGCGGCGGCGAACACGAGGAGCGACGGTGCCTTCGAGGCATTGTTCCGGCGGGAGTTCGCGCCCCTCGTCCGGGCGCTGACCCTGGTGGCCGGGGACCGTGAAGCGGCGGCCGATGCCGTGCAGGACGCCTTCGTTCAGGCCCATCGCCACCGAGAACGCGTCCTGACCCTCGACAGTCCCGTGGGCTGGCTGCGCCACGTTGCCCTCAACCGCATCCGCAACCAGCAGCGGGGACAGGAACGTCAGCGTCGCGCCCTTCCCCGTCTCGTCGAAGCTGGTTCCGTTCTGCCCGAGCGAGGGCTCGAGGCCGACGGGCTGGGTTTGCTGGCCACCCTCTCGCCCCAGCAGCGAGCGGCCGCCGCCCTCTACTACCTGCTCGACCAGCCCACCCACCTCGTCGCCGAGCACCTTGGCGTCACCGAGGCCACCGTGCGGTCACACCTCCGCGCCGCCCGCCGCCGCCTGCAGCACGACCTCGAGGAGGAGGAGGTATGAACAACGACTGGGACGAGGACGACCACGAAGTCCGGGCCCAACTGCTGCTCGCCGCCGACAACATCGCCGTGGACGTCGACGTGGAATGGGCGCAGCTCGTCGACGTGTTGGCAGGCGAACGTGCGGTGCTGGCGTCCCTTCCGAGGACCCAATCGTTGCCCCGGTTCAGGCTCGGCCGACCGCTCCTCGTCGCCGCGGCCATCGTGATCGTGCTCCTGGCCCTCCGGCCGACCATCGTCGAGGTGGCCGTCACCGTGGCCGACCGTCTCGCCGAGACGGTGGGGCTGGCCCCCGAGGAGGACGCGGGGCTGGCGCCACTTCCCCCCAGCACGACCATCCGTCCGGTGATCCTGCTGCCGCCGACAACCGTCCCGCAGCCTCCGCCGACCACGATTCCGCCACCTCCTCCGCTGACGACGTTGCCGGTGGCGGCGCCGCCATCCACCGACCTGGCCCACTCGCCGATCCTCGACGGGAACGAGTACCGGCTGACCCTTCGCCGAGTGCACGACCAGCTCAACCAAGCCATCGGGTTCGGCCGGACGAACTACGAGGCGCTGGCGGGGAGCGATCGGCTCGTCGAGGATCTACTCGGCCAGCAGCCTCGGTTCGATTCCCAGCTTCGCGACACGATCGGACATCTCCGCCAGGCGCAACGAGCTCGTGATCGCGCCGCCGCCAGCCAGGCCCACACGATCATCGACGGCGTCCAGAAGCAACTGGCCACTGAAGCGCAGTGATGCACGCAACGTTGACGATCTTGCGCGGCATCGCCGTCACCATGATCGCGATGTCGGTCCTGGCCGCGGCGTTGCTGGTCGGATCCCTAGCCTGGCTGGCGTGGCGCAATCCCACGCTGGCGTTGGTGGACTGCTCCCGGAGTGAGGCGATCGAGCGCCGCTGTTGACTGCCGGGTCGCTTGCGTCAGGTGTTCTTCGGGAGCTCGTTGAACGGGAGCTTGGCCATATCGCCCGGCTCCTTCGGTAAGCCGAGGGCCCGTTCGCCGACGATGTTGCGCTGGATCTGGTCGGTGCCGCCGTAGATGGGCAGGGCCTGCGCGCCGAGGGCCTGGGCGGTGGCGGCGACGGCGCCCGCGCCGCCCCGTAGTTGGGCGAGGTCGCGATCCGCATCGTTGTAGGAGTGGAGCATGCCCCGGGCGCCGAGGATCGCCAGGCCGAGGTCGCGGTTGAGCCGCACGATGTCGGCCATGAGCAGCTTCGAGAAGTTGGCCACGCCCGGGATGTCGCCGCCTTGTGACCGGATGGCCTTGTGGCGCTCGGTGGTGAATCCGGCGATCGAGCCGAGGATGTGGGCTTGGACGAGGCGCTGGCGAATCACCGGGTCGTCCAGCTTGTCGAACTCTCGAGCGAGGTTGATGAGGCCCTGCGCCGGGGATACCCGCTTTCGGTCCTTCGCCTTGGTCTCGTCCGCCTTCGGAAGGTCCGTCGCGACGACGGACTTTCGAACGGGCGGCGCGTAGTCGCCGGCGCGCTTGTTGAGGTCTCCGGCTCCGCCACCGGCGCGCGCCATGCGCCCGAGCCCACCACCACCGCCGCCGCCGCCACGAGCGCCCATGCCGGAGCGCTCGTGGAGGAGTGTCGTGTTGGCCGCCGCCCAGCCGTTGTGGACGTCGCCGATGCGGTTGTCGTCGCTCACCTCAGCGGCCGAGAGGAACACCTCGTTGAACATGGCGTGACCGGTCATCTCCTTGAGCGGTCGGATGTCGACGCCGGGCTGGTGCATGTCGATGGCGAACCACGTGATGCCCTGGTGCTTCGGCGCCTCCGGGTTGGTCCGGGCGAGGAGCATGCCCATGTCGGCGTACTGACCGCCCGAGGTCCAAACCTTCTGACCGTCGACGTGCCAGACGTCGCCGTCCTTCACGGCCTTGCACGTGAGGCCGGCAAGGTCGGAACCTGCTCCCGGCTCGCTGAAGAGCTGGCAGTACGCCACCTTGCCGGTCACCGCCGGCGGGATGAGACGGTCGATCTGCTCGCGGGTGCCGTGCGTGGTGATGGTCGGCGAGGCCAGGCCGATCGACATGCCCATCGGCGCGCCCATGGCGCCGAAGGTGGCGATCGTGCCCGACACCGCGAGTGCGTCTCCCCGGGAGAGGCCACGGCCGTAGGAGTCGGCCGGCAGCATGGGCGCCGCCCAACCGGCCATGCCGAGGCGGTCCCACCACTCACCCACGGTGAGGTCGGGGTCCCAGTTCGTCGCGAGCCACGCTCGCAGCTCGTCGATCACTTCGTTGCCGGAGCGGACGGTCTCGTCGGCCATCGTCATGTCAGTTCCTCTCATCCATTCGCGCAGAGGCTATGTCGTGTCCTCCGCGACGCTGTGGGAACGGGAGACACCAGCGCAACCGATCGTGACGACCACCGACGGAATGCAGGGATGACCGAGCTCAATTCGGGGGTCGCACGGCCACCACGACGTCTCGAGTGATGGTGCGATCGACCCGGTGGACGAACGACCCGGCCTCGGCGGTTGTCGTCGTCGAGAGGCCTGCGGACTGCAGCAAGGCGACGAGGTCGTCACGCCGGAGCACCCGGGTGTTCCAGGCCAACACGAGCGCGCCGCCCGGTCGCAAGACCTCGCGCCAGGCTGGGAGTGCATCGGCAAGAAGGTCGGCCGGCCGCCGGGCCAAAGTGGAGCCCGTTCGCGAGCCGTGGTGTACGCCGTAGGGCAGGTCGGTCACGATGGCGTCGACGGACGAGCGGCCGAATGCGGTCGGCGCTTCCGTCGTGTCCCCGGTGAGGACGTCGACGATCTGTCGCGCTTCGGCCCCTGCCGCGCCCTTGCGTCCGATCGTGATGCGGAATCGATGGCGTCCGGCGGTTGCATCGCGCTGGTGCTTGATGCGTTTTTCCTCCAGCCACGTCGTGAGGAACGTGGCGTAGGCCTGCGTGTCCTTGGCATCGATGTCGATTCCGAGGGCGTCGCCGCCGGCGGTCAACACCTGGTTGCAGGTGGTTCCCCGTCCGCAGAGTGGATCGAGGATCCGCGCCTGCCGGTCGCCGGCGGACGGCGCCGCCCCGAGGGCGAGATTGACGAGGAGCTTTGTGAGGGTCTCATTCGTCTTGCCGACGTAGCGCTGCGTCGTGACGAGATCGTCGTCGTATCGGTCGACGATCGGGAGGCCCACTGGCCGGAACAATCCCTCAGGCCTCCGCTCGTACAGCGCGTGCGTGGAGGAGAGGGCGGCGATGGTGCGGAGGTCGGGATCGCCGCTGAAGGTCACGTACTCGATCCCGGCGATGGTCGTGCGCTCGATGCCGGCGCACGCGTCGCCGGCCAGCACCTCGAGCTCGGTCATCAACAAGCGGGCTGCATCTCCGCCGAAGACGCGGTTGGCGGCGGGGCGGATGAGGAGCGCGTAGTCGGGCACGATCGATCAGGCTTCGACGGCGCCGAAGCGACCGCGTCGGACCAGGAACCCGTGGTCGGCGAGCCCCAACAGCTCGGCATCGCCCGCGCTGTCGCCGTAGGCCCACAGCTCCACGGGCGTGGCGTCACCGTCGCCGCCGAGCCAGCGGCGCAAGCGCGCCACTTTCTCCGGCCCTCGCACGTTGGCCCCGTCGAGGCGGCCGGTCGCCCGGCCGTCGTTCCCGACCTCGAGACCGGTGGCGAGGGTCGCGGCGAAGCCCAGGCGTTCTGCGAGGGGCGCGAGGTACAGGGACAGTGAGGCCGACACCAGAACGAGCTCGTGGCCCCGATCGATATGCCAGTTGATGCGATCGAGCCCGGCCGGACGCACCCTCGCCTGCAGCCGATGGGAGTAGTCGATCCCGGCATCGGCCAATGTCGTCACCGGCAGGTTTCGCAGTGCGGTCGACACGAAAGCGGCCTTCGCCTGGTCGCGACTTCCGATGCGCGCGAGGGAGGCCAGCACGGCCCGGGGACCGTCGGCGATGGAGGCCCGGACGAATCGGCGCCGGCCGGCGTAGCGCCACACGAACGGGAGGAGGCTGTCGCCCGCCACAAGGGTGCCGTCGAAGTCGAAGGCTGCGACCTGGCGCACGTCAGCCGTAGATGCCGACGGCGAAGAGCACGCCCCAAAGTAGGCCCAGGCCCTGGATCACGTGATCGCGCAGGAAGATCTCCTCCGGCGCTCCCCCCTGGCCCTGGTCGAGCAGGAGGGCGTAGCGCAGCATGGCGAGGACGAACGGGAGGATGCTGAGCTCGAACCAAAGCGCGCCATCGGTGCCGGCGCCCTTCTCGAAAGCCCAGACGCAGTAGGCCGTGAACGCCGCCGCCGTGGCCGCCCCTCGCACGTAACGGAGGAAGTGGTCGGAGTAGGCAGCCAGGGTCGCGCGGTGGTCACCGGCATCGACCCCGAGCTCGCGGTGTTCGGCGCTCCGTTTGCCCGTGACGATGAAGAGGCTCGAGAAGCCGACGACGATGATGAACCACTGCGAGATCCACACCTCGGCGGCGACCCCCCCGGCGATGGCGCGGATGAGAAAGCCGGCCGCCACCCCGGCGATGTCGAGCACCGGCTCGTGCTTCAGCCAGAGGCTGTACGCCAGCGTGACGCCGACGTAGGCCGAAATGGCGATTCCGAACTCCGTGTTGACGAGGGTGAACCCGCCGGCCATGGCGAGGGGCAGGAGGGCGACGCCGACGACCTTGGCCAGGCCCACCGGCACCTCGCCCGCCGCTACCGGGCGGAGACGTTTGCGGGCGTGCCGGCGATCGGCCTCGACGTCGACGGCGTCGTTGAGGAAGTACGCCCCGCTGGCCGCGACGCAGAACAAGACAAAGGCGACCAGCGTCCGAACGAGCTCGTCGCGATGGGTGATGACGCCAGCACCAAAGGGCGCAGCGAAGAGGAGGACGTTCTTGATCCACTGACGGGGGCGGGCCGTCCTGGCCAAACCGCTGAGCAGCCCGCCGTGGGGCGCACGGGCGGCGAAGGGGCTCGTCGCGGGTTTCAACGCCATGGCCGCTCGCACTGTACCTGCGACGTCTGCAGGATCCGGAGGACCGCCAGGTACGATGCCGGCGATGGCCTCGACGGACACTGCCACGACCGCTCTCAAGGCCCGCGAACGGGTCACCCTCACTCGAGGGATCCGGGGGGTTCCCGAAGGGACGCACGGCGTCGTCAAGGTGGCCAACGGGCTCACGTGGGCCCGGTATTGGGTGCAGTTCGACAACGGCGAATGGGTCGGCTCGGTGAGCGCCGCCGACCTGGTGCGCGAGGGCGACTTCGAGGAGTTCAAGCGGCGGCGGGCCGAGGAGGCCCTGCGGCCGAAGGAGACGGCGGCGCCCGCGGCGGCCGCCGGCACCGGCGATTC
>JBKJKM010000002.1:0-2953 GCA_046597375.1 Acidimicrobiales bacterium
GCCTCGACTTCTACGACACCGACGACCTGCTGCAGGACGTCGTACTCACGGTGCTCCGGGCCGACCTCCCCGAGCTGATCGACAAGCCGATCGGCTACGCCCGGCGGGCGCTGCGCAACCGGGCCCAAGATCTCCTCCGGGGCGAACGGGCTCGCCCCGACATCGTCCACCTCAGGCCGATCGACGACGATGACCCCGATCCGCTCGCCAACCGTGCTGACCCCAAGACGAGAGACGACCCGGCGGCGGTCGCCGTCGACCGGGCGATCGAGGACGAGGTGCGGCGACTCCTCGCCGTCGCGTTGGCGAACCCGAAGGTGTGGGTCGCCGCTGCCGCACTGACCACGGTCACGCTCCGATTGCACGACGCCGTCGCCATCCCTTCCGACGCGCCGGTGCCGGACGGGACGGCGTCCGGCCAGGCCGAGTCGTGGGCGGCGCTCTGGTTCGCCGGGCAGGTGACGGCGTTCCCGGACGTCGAGGCGGGCCGGCTCGATGGCCCTGCGCTCCGCAAGGCTCGGTCCCGGCGGCTCAACGAGGTCACGGCCGTGCTCACCGACGCGGTCACGACTGCGCTCGCCGGAGCCGCACCCCATGGCTGAGCTCTGGCTCCCCCGGGAGGATCGCTACGCCCTGTGGCTCCCCGACCTCGACCAGGTCCGCGTCGTCGGGTGGCGTCCCGGGCCGGCGGGCATCTCCGTCGTCGAGCTGGCCGACGGATTCCAGGTGGCCGTCGACCACGCCAGTCTGACGACGCTGACCGAGATCACCATCGACCTCTCCTTCGGGCGTGATGACCTTGTGTCGCATCTTCCATTCTTGGAGGCACTCCTCGGCGAGGACGTTGCCGACGAGGTGCTCCGCCTCCCGAACCATGCAGCCGCCGACCAGCCCGTGCCCCTCGGCCACCGACGCCGGCGAGCGTTGCGAGACGATCTCGAGCGGGAACGCGACGACGATCGTAGGGGCGCCGGCGCCGGCGCCTTCGCCTTCGCCCGCCTGGCGCTCGGCGCCGACCTCGGCGAAGACGGCGCACTCTCGGATCAGGCTCGGGCTCTGGGGTTTCTGGAAGCCGCCGGGGAAGCGATCGATCTCGTGCCGTCGATGGCGACGAACCTCGTGGAGCGGGGCCTCGATCTCCTCGAGTTGGCAACGCCCGTGCTCGATCCGAAGCGGCGGGCCCGAATCTCGGGGTTCGTCGCCAACCTCGCGGCCCGTCTCCCGGACGGGCCGGTGCGTTCCCGGCTCCGCACCTACGTGCCCGCGTCGGCGGTTGGCGAGCGGGCCGACGCCGCTGAGCTGCCACTGGCGATGCTCTCCGCGCCCGTGGCTGCGGCCGCGCCGCTCTCCTCGTCCCCGATGGGCGTTGCGCCGTCAGCGGTCACGCAACGATCGGAGGGCGATACGGGAGTGACCCCGCTCGAGGTCGACGGTCCGAACCGAGCGTGGGCAGCACTCGAGGCGCACGGCACGGTACGGATCACTGCCTCCCGATCCGCCGAGAACCTCTGGGGGCGCGTATTCCGCCGCTCCGACCGTCTGCTTCTCGGCCTGTCCCCGCTGCGAGTGGCGCACGACGGCGAACGGCAGACGTCGGCGACCGTACTGATCCCTCCGACGCCGGCCCACGATCTCGTGGTCGACCTCACCGACGACCCGTCCTCCCCCCGACGAGCACCGCAACACGACCACGTGCGCCACGCTGTCCGCCTCGGACGCGCGGCCGCCCGCCTCAACCGACGACACGACCCCGACGCAACCGTCGCATGGCGCGCCTGCGCCGACGCCTGGGAGCTGCTCGGCGACACCCAACGGGCCAACTTCGCCCGCCAAGGTGGGCTGCGAGACGACCGGCGGGGCAGTGCCCGCTTCGCTGACCCCGGCAACCGACCGCTCCTCGCCGACGACGCGGAGTAGGCATCGGGAGGGCCGGGGAGGTCGAGGGAGCTACCTCCGCCCTCCGGTCCTTCGAGCGGCTCCCGAGACGGCGGCGAGTCCGTGGGTCTTGCCGCCCCCGGCCGCGCCATCGAGAATCGCACTTGACCTACGAACGTCTGTTCGTGTAAGGTGTGCTCTGTCCGGATGTTGCGGGCCACCTCGAGTAGCCGGGTGCGACGGCTCTCCTCTGAATCCCAGGTAGCGGTGCGCTCGTTCTTCGAGCCGGCACCTTTGGTCGTGGTGAGGAGGTGGAGCTCGTGGTGCTGAGCGTGGTGTCGGCGGCCGTCGACTTTCGGGCGCTGGCCCGCCGCGTCGACGTCGACGTGTTGGCCGGCGACGAGTGCGCCTTGTTGGTCGAAGAGTTCGCCCGCGTGGAGAAGACGTGCGCCGCTATCCGGGCCATGGCGGCGGCCCGAGCCGCAGCCTGCGGGGCCCACCGGACGCGAGGGTTCACCGGCGCCGAGGACTGGATGGCCGGGGTGACCGGGACCTCCCGGCACCAAGCCAAGTCCGAGCTCGAGACCGGCGCCCGCCTCGGCGATTGCCCCGAGACCAAAGACGCAGCCGTCGACGGCGAACTCTCACTCGGACAAGCGGGCGACATCGCCCGCACCGAACGCGAGAAGCCCGGATCCGAAAGCGATCTCATCGCCAAGGCCAAGACCTCGAGCCGCCAGGAGCTGGCCGACGCCTGCCGCAAACGACGCCAAGACGGCGTCGATCGCGACGAGCTGGCGGCCAAGCAACACGCCCTCCGCTCGATGCGCTCGTGGACCGACGGCGACGGCATGGTCTGCGGGCAGTTCCGGCTCGAGCCCTCCGTCGGCGTACCACTGTTGAAGCGGCTCGCCGACGACGCCGACCGACGTCACCGCGCCGCCCGAGCCGACGGCTCAACCGAACCGTGGGAGGCGCACGCCGCCGACGCCCTCGCCTCCCTGCTCGGGAATGGCAACGGTCAACCCGGTGACGCGGGCAAAGCGACCGGCGACGCCGGCGGTGGCGGTGTGGCTCG
>JBKJKM010000141.1:0-5307 GCA_046597375.1 Acidimicrobiales bacterium
GAACGAGACCATGTCGACGTCGGGGTGCTCGGCGATGCGCTCGCCGACAACCGGGCCGACGCCCGTGACCAGGTTGAAGACGCCATTCGGCAGGCCGACGTCGTTGATCACGTCGGCCAGGATGAAGGCGTTGAGCGGTGCCACCTCGGACGGCTTGAGGACGATCGTGTTACCGGCGGCCAGCGCCGGCGCGACCTTCAAGGCGATCTGATGGAGCGGGTAGTTCCACGGCGTGATGGCGCCGACCACACCGACGGGCTCCTTCACCACGAGGGAGTTGCCGATGGTCTCTTCGAACTCGAAGGTGGCCAGCAGGCCCTGCATCGAGCCGAAGGTCATGATCGGGAGACCGGCCTGGATCATGTTCGAGAGGCTCAGCGGCATGCCGACCTCCTTGGACACGACGTCGGCGATCTCTCCCATGCGGGCGGTCAGGCCCTCGGTGATGCGCTGGATGTACTTTCCGCGCTCCTCGACCGAGGTCGTCGACCAACCCGGGAAGGCGGCCTTGGCGGCGGCGACGGCCTTGTCGACGTCCTCCGTCGTCCCCTCGGGGATCTTGCCCATGACCTCTTCGGTCGTCGAGTTGATGACGTCGATCGACGTGGTGCCGGTCGATGCGACCCACGCCCCGTCGATGTACAGCTTGTCCCGGTCGATCATGCGGCCTCCTGTGCCATGGCGAGTGCGATTCGGACCTTAGCGTTCGATCAGAACGCGTGCATTCGGGTCGTTACTTCGGTAGTCTAACCATGTGACCACCGAATCTCTGGCGCCCCAAGCCGACGCCGTGCGACGCAGCGACCAGGCCGCCCACGCCAGCGCCCCCGTGGCTGCTGCCCGGGCCGCCGCCCGCTTCTCGAAGTCGATGGAGGTCGCCCTGACCGACGTCGGCCTTTCGCTGCCGCAGTACCGGTTGTTGGCCTTCCTGTCCGGCGGACCCGAGCGGGCCACGGCGCTGGCCGGGTGGCTCGACGTGAGCCCTCCCTCGCTCACGGCGCTCGTCGACGGGGCCGTCGCACGCAAGCTCGTCGAACGGGTCGCTTCCGAGGAGGACCGGCGCTGCGTCCGCCACGTCATCACCGATGCCGGCAACGAGGCGCTCGGTCGGGCCGACGACGCCGTCGCCCTTCGCCTCGCCGCCGTCACCGAGCACCTCTCCCCTGCCCAGGCGAAGAAGGCACTCGAGGGCCTCGAGCTCCTCGGGCGGGCGCTCGACCTGGCCAGGGAGGCCCGGGACACGGTGGCGACCGCCGCGAGCAGCCGCTCGTGACGACGGTCCTCGAGCCGCCCAGCGGTGCCGCCCCGCTGCCCCTGCCACCGCTGGCCAGTGGACGCGTGCCGCTGCCGCCGGCCGCCAGGTTCGAGGCTCCACGCAGCACGATCGACCCCGACACCACCAAGTCGTGGTGGAAGCGCATGGCGCCCATCGTGTTGGCCCACAAGAAGATCGTCTTCTCCGGTCTGGGCTGCGCCCTCGTCACCCTGTTGCTGCAGCTCGCCATCCCCCGCCTGCTGCGCATGACCCTCGACGAGGCGGTGCTCCCGGCCTTCGCCCGCCGCTTCGCCCCGGAGCTGGCCCGCCAGCGCGGCGTGCCGGTCGAATCGTTGCTGGCCCGCATCCCGCAGCCCGAGCCGTTGTTGCAATTCGTGCTGATGATGCTCGGCATCGCCGTCGTCCGCTTCGGCATCGGCTTCGTCTACCGCTACAACCTCCAGCGAATGAGCTTCGCCATCGAATACGACCTCCGCAACATCATGTATCGCAAGTTCTCGACGCTGTCCTTCTCCTACTTCGATCGCATGCAGAGCGGCCAGCTCATCTCCCGGGCCAACTCCGACATCCGCTCGGTCCAGATGTTCCTGGCTTTCGGACCCACCGTTGTGATCTCGATGATCACCTTCGTCGTCGCCTTCGGGCTCATGGCCTCGACGAGCCTGCCCCTCGCCATCGTCGCCGTCATCACCTTGCCCGGCGTCTACTTCACCGGCACGAAGATGCGGAACAAGATGTTCCCGGTCTCGTGGATCGTCTCCTCGCGTCAGGCCGACGTGGCGACCATCGTCGAAGAGAACGTCACCGGCACGCGCGTGGTGAAGTCGTTCGCGGCGGAGCCCGACCAGATCCGTTCGTTGGCCAAGGCGGCCGAACGGTTGCGGTGGGCGGCGTCGCTGCAGGTCGACATCCGTGCCCGCTACTCGCCGTACATGCAGAACCTGCCTCGACTCGGCCTGGCCATGGTGCTCCTCTACGGAGGCAAGCTCTACCTCGACGGCGAGGTGAGCATCGGCACGATCATCGAGTTCAACGCCTACGTGATCATGTTGCAGATGCCCTTCATGATGTTGGGCTTCCTCATGATGATGGGCCAGCGAGCAGCTGCCTCGGCCGGACGCATCTTCGAAATCATCGACGAGCCGGCCGAGATCGTCGACCGCGCCGGCGCCATCGACCTGATCGACCCCGAAGGCGAGGTCTCCTTCGAAGGCGTCTCGTTCACGTACAAGCCAGGGCCAGCCGGCCCAGGCGTAGCCGACGGAGGCAGTATCGACGCGCCGTTGGTGCTCGACGGGTTCGACCTCCACATGGCGCCAGGTGAAACGGTGGCGTTGGTCGGACGGACGGGCACCGGCAAGTCGACCGCCGCCCGCCTTCTCCCCCGCTTCTACGACACGACGTCGGGCACGATCCGAGTCGACGGCCACAATGTGCGCGACCTCACCGTCGAGAGTCTGCGCTCCCACATCGGGCTGGTGCTCGACGAGCCGTTCCTCTTTTCCGAGACGATCCGCAACAACATCGCCTATGGCCGGCCCGATGCGACCCAGGACGAGATCGAGGCCGTCGCCGCCGCCGCCGGCGTCACCGAATTCGTCGACAAGCTTCCTGAGGGCTTCGACACGATGGTCGGCGAGCGTGGCTACACCCTGTCCGGCGGACAGCGCCAACGCATCGCCATCGCCCGGACCCTGCTCGTCAATCCCCGCATCCTGATCCTCGACGACGCCACCTCGGCCATCGACGTGCAGGTGGAGCACGAGATCCACGGCGCCCTCAAGACGCTGATGCAAGGGCGGACGACGTTGATCATCGCCCACCGTCTCTCCACCATCTCCCTGGCCGATCGGGTGGTATTGCTGCACAACGGGCGCATTGCCGCCGACGGCACCCACGCCGACCTCATGGCCACGGTGCCGGCCTATGCCGAGGTGCTGGCCCGCGCCGAGGAGGAGTGGCATGAGGTGCACGATCCGAAGCCCGAGCCCGAACTCCCGCCCCGAATGCGCGTGATGAAACGGATGATGGAGAACGGTTCGCGAGGCGGTATGCCCGGTGGCGGTATGCCCGGTGGCGGCCTGCCTGGTGGCATGCCGATGGGCGGCTCGTAATGGCGTGGGGTGGGGGCGGCGGCTTCGGGCCGCCGGCTGGTCAACGTCCGGGTCAGGCTGCGCCAGGCCTGCCCTTCGCCGGCATCCCGCCGGAGATGATGGCGGGCGTACAGCGGCTGCTCGACACCGAGCCCAAGCATGCGACGGAAGACATCGAGTTCTCCAACGTCTCGCCGTCCGATCAGAAGGGCTTCACCCTGAAGCGCCTGCTGCGTCCGCACTGGTGGGCGCTGGTCGTCGGCATCCTCCTCGTGTTCGTCGAGACGATCACCCTGCAAGTCGGTCCGCAGCTCACCCAGCGAGCCATCGACAAGGGGATGCTCTCCCGCGACTTCGGCGTCGTGAAGCTGATGGCCGCCTTCTACCTCGGCTCCGTCATCCTCAACGGGTTGACCTCGGCCCTCCGCGTTTCTTGGACGGGACGGCTCGGCCAGCGGCTCATGAAGTCGCTCCGGGTGCGGGTGTTCTCCCACATCCAACGCCTCTCGCTCGACTTCTTCACCGAGGAGAAGGCGGGGCGGATCATGACCCGCATGACGAGCGACGTCGAAGCCCTGTCCGAGCTGTTGCAAGACGGGATCATCAACCTCATCGTCCAACTCTTCACCCTCGTGTACGTGATCTGCGTGCTCTTCTCGATGAACGTCCGCCTCGCCCTGATCGTCACGCTCGTCATCGTCCCGGTCATGACGATCATGACGTTGTGGTTCCGGAGCCGCTCGGAAAAGGGCTACGAACGAGTCCGGGAGCGCATCGCCGACGTCATGGCCGACCTCCAGGAGAGCCTCTCGGGCATCCGCATCGTCGCCGCCTACAACCGCCAGCGCTACAACGAGGTGAAACACCGCAACATCGTCGGCGAACACAAGGTCGCCAACGAAGGGGCGGCCAAGGTCGCCGCCGTCTACGGGCCCGGCACGGAGTCGGTCGGTACGGCCGCCCAGGCGCTCGTGCTCTTCATCGGCGGTCGCATGGTGCTCAACGGATCGCTCCAGCCCGGCGAGCTCATCGCCTTCGTGCTCTACGTCAGCGCCTTCTTCGCCCCAATCCAGCAGCTGGTACAGCTCTACAACATGTACCAGTCGGGGCAGGCGGCGGTGGCCAAGATCCGCGACCTCCTCGACACCGACCCGTCGGTGATAGAGCAGCCCGACGCCATCGACCTTCCGGCCATCGAGGGCGAGATCACCTTCCAGGGCGTGGAGTTCGGCTACGTGCCCGGCCAGCCCGTGCTGCGTGAGCTCGACCTGACCATCGCCGCCGGCGAGACCTTCTCGCTGGTCGGCACGACGGGCGCCGGAAAGTCGACCATCGCCAAGCTCGTCACCCGCTTCTACGACCCGACCGCCGGCCGCGTCTTGGTCGACGGGTACGACCTCCGCGACGTCACCCTTCGTTCGCTGCGCCGCCAGCTCGGTGTCGTGCCGCAGGAGCCGTTCCTCTTCGGCGGCACGCTGCGTGACAACATCGCCTTCGCCCAGCCCGACGCCACCGACGACGAGCTCATGGATGCGTGCCGCGCCGTCGGCCTCGACGAGCTCGTGGAGCGCCTGCCCGGCGGCCTCGACGCCGCCGTCTACGAGCGGGGTTCGTCCCTGTCCTCCGGAGAGCGTCAGCTGCTGGCCTTGGCTCGCGCCTTCCTGGCCTCACCCCGGGTGCTCATCCTGGACGAGGCCACGTCTTCGCTCGACCTCCGTTCCGAGGCGACAATCGAACGGGCCCTCGACAACGTCCTCGAGGGGCGGACGGCCATCATCATCGCCCACCGATTGTCGACGGCCATGCGAGCCGATCTTCACGATGCGACCGTCGTTGACGACCGCGATGCGATCGGCCCGCATGGCCGTCGACAATCGGTGAGCGATGATGATGGCCGTCCGCCCCTCGAGGACGTTGTCGAGGGCCCGTTCGATTGTC
>JBKJKM010000014.1:0-6133 GCA_046597375.1 Acidimicrobiales bacterium
ATCCGGTCCCCGGGGTGCACGAGGCGGGCGGCGGCGCCGTTGAGGCACATGGCGCCCGAGCCGGCCGCGCCCGGGATCACATAGGTCTCGAAGGGGTTGCCGTTGTCGATGCCGACGATGGCCACCTGCTCCCACTCGAGGAGGTCGGCGGCCGCCATCAGGTCGGTGTCGATGGTGATCGATCCGACGTAGTTGAGGTTGGCGTCCGTCACCGTGGCCCGGTGGATCTTGGACTTCATCATTCGGCGGCGCATGTGGGCTCCAGGGAGAGGTTGTCGATCAGGCGGACGGATCCGAAGCGGGCGGCGACGAGTAGCCGCCCGTCTCGGAAGGCGACGTAGTCGAGGTCGGCGAGGGGTTCGGTGGCGACGACGGCGCGCATGGCGCCTTCCGGATCGGCCGGATCGGCGCGTCCGGCCAAGAGGGCGCGGTGCAGGACGGCGGCCGCCGCCCGCTGCTCGCTCGAGAGGCGGACGTTGCGGCTGCTCATGGCCAGACCGTCTTCCTCCCGCACGATCGGGCAGCCGATCACTTCGACGGGGAGCGAGAGGTCGTGGGCGAGGCGGCGGACGACGAGGAGCTGCTGCCAGTCCTTCTCGCCGAAGTAGGCCCGACCGGCGCCGGCGATGCCGAAGAGCTTGGCCACCACGGTGGCCACGCCATCGAAGTGCGTGGGCCGCGACGCGCCTTCGAGCCCAACGCTGGGACCGCCGACGTGCACCGTGGTCAGCACCCCGTTCCGACCTTCCGGGTACATCTCGTCCTCGTCCGGGGCGAACAGGTGCTGCACGCCGCACGCCTCGGCCAGACGCGCATCGCCGTCGAGGTCGCGGGGATAGGTGGACAAGTCTTCGGTGGCGGCGAATTGGAGCGGGTTCACGAAGATCGTCGTGGCCACGACATCGCACTCGGCCGCCGCTCGGCGCATCAGTGAGGCGTGGCCTTCGTGGAGGAACCCCATGGTCGGCACCAGGCCAACCGTTCGCCCTGCAGCCCGCTCGGCGTCGAGTGCCTTGCGGAACCCTTCGATCGTGTGGTGAAGCTGCATCACGACGCCGCTGTCCGGAGCGAATGGCCGCCCGGGCGACCGCTGGTGCCGGGAAGCAGGCGGCCGCAGGCGTCGGCGAGCGCCTCGTAGGCGGCCCGCTCGGAGTCGGGGAGGGCGGCGAGGTGGCGGGCGACGGTGTCCCAGTCGCCGCGTGCGACCGGGCCGGTAAGGGCGGCGGCGGGGCCGAGGGAGTCGACGTTGTCGACCGTGCCCCGGACGAGATCGAGGAAGGCGTCGAGGGGCACGCCGGCCAGGGCCGCCACCCGCTCGACCGACCCGAGAAGCGCCACCAGGTGGTTGGAGGCGATCACCGCGGCGGCGTGGTAGGCGGTGCGGGCCCGCTCATCGACCTCGACGAGGCGGCCGGCGAGGTCGGCGACCACCTCCCCGGCCAGATCGTCGCCGGTGACGGCGAACCACGCGCCATGGAGATCGGAGGTCGACGTGGCCAGGCTCCGAAGGGGGTGGATCGAGGCTCGGCGCTCGTGGGGCGCCAGCACGTCGAGCCCGAGCGCGCCGGCCAGGTGGGCGACCACGCAGCCGGCGACGGGCACGGCCTGGGCGGCCACGTCAGCCACGACGCCGTCGGGGGTGGCGATGACCAGGAGGTCAGCCCCAACGGCGGCATCCCGAACGTCGTCCTCGCGCCCGAGCACCGCGATGACGCGCCACCCGGCCTTGTCGAGCCCTCGTGCGAGGGAGGACCCGGCGCGACCCGGGCCGATGACGCGCACTGCCTTCGCAGCCATCAACTGATCTTCTTTCGACGTTCCAGCCCTCGTTCCCGAGGTGCCGTTCGTACGCCTAGATCGTACCCACGTTGCGCACACCTCGACCAAGCCGCTCGAGATCTTCCGTCACCAACTCGGGCGCCAGGTCCCGCAGCGGCTCCAGGACGAAGCGCCGGTCGCGCATGCGGGGGTGCGGGATCTGCAGGTCGGGCTCATCGAGCTCGACCCCTTCGAAGAGGAGAATGTCGATGTCGAGGGTGCGGGGACCCCACCGTTCGTGGCGCACCCGCTCGGCCGCCGTCTCCAACCGGTGACAGATGCCAAGGAGTCGCCGGGGCGCCAGATCGGTGGCCAACTCGACGACGCAGTTGAGGTACGGGCCTTGACCGCCGGGTCCGCCGACCGGGTCGGTCTCGTACACCGGCGACACGGCCACGACGTCGGGCAGCGAGGAGACGGCTTCGCGCAAACGCGTCCACCGGTCGCCCTGGTTCGACCCCAGGCTCAGGAACACCCTCACGAGCGGGTCCGCACGACTCGCACGGCCGCCGACGCCAGGTCGACGGGCACCGGAGGCCGCAGCTTCTTCACGGTGACGGCGACCGAGGTGATCCGGTCGTCGAGGTCGAACACGGCGTCGGCGATGCGGCCGGCCAGCCGCTCGAGCAGGGCGAAACGCTCCTCGGCCACGATGCGCCCAACCAATGCCGCCACGGCGCCGTAATCGACGGTGTCCACCAGGAGATCAGAGGTCGACGCCCGGGCCAGGTCGGCCCCCAGCACCAGATCGACTTCGAAGGGTTGGGCGCGGGCCTGCTCCTCGGCGAGCACGCCATGGGTGCCCACCACCCGCAGGCCGGTGAGCAGGATCTCGTCCACGGTCCCGGCCCTAGAGGTCGCTGGCCAGGGCGACCAGCTCGCGACCCGGCGGGCCCATCTGGCGGTGCAGGATCTGCTCGACGACGGTGACGGCGTGGGGCCCGGTGTCGATGAGACCCGTGGCCAGCAGGTAGCCGGCGACCACACCCATGATCTGGTCGCCGAGCTCTTCTTGGTGCACCAGAACCTTTTCGCCCTTCGACAGGAAGCCTCGGATGGCGGTGAAGAGCTCGACGACCGCCGCCCGGGTTTCGATGCCCGGCCCGAACGGGAAGTGCGACCACGGGATGGCCAGCTCGTCGTAGGCGGTGAGGTTGTGGGAGGAAGGGAGCAGCGACACGATCCGGTCGAAGCCCTGATTCCGCAACCACAGGATCTCCTCGTGACGTCGCACCTTGCGGTGGTTCCTGGCGTACCCGCCCGGCCGCTCGCTCACCGCCAGCTGGTCCTTGATGACCCAGGCGAAGTTGCGAGGCTCGATTCCCCGCTCCCACTTGCCCCTCACGACCCGACCGCCACGAACCGGCCATCGCCGACGATGCGGGCCGCCTCGACCGTGGCCCGCACATCGTGCACCCGCACCATGGCCGCACCGGCGTCGAGCGCCGCTACGGCCGCCGCCAAGCTGCCGTCGAGGGCATCGTCGGGGCCGGCGGCCCCGGTCAGCACCTGCAGGAAGCGCTTCCGGGAGGCGCCGACCAGCACCGGGTACCCGGTGGCGACCAGCACCCCGAGGTGGCGCAGGAGCGACAGGTTGTGGGCGACGGTCTTGCCGAATCCGATCCCCGGGTCGATCCAGACCTCGGCCACACCGGCCGCTCGGGCGGCGGCAGCCCGCTCGGCGAGAAAAGCCGTCACCTCCCGGACGACATCGCCGTACGAGGGGTCGGCCTGCATGGTCTGCGGGGAGCCCTGCATGTGCATGGCGCAGTAGCCGACACCGGTGGAGGCAGCGACCTGCCAGAGGTCGGACGAGGCCGACACGTCGTTGACCAAGGTGGCGCCGGCGGCGACGGCCGCCGCGGCCACCGCGGCGGAACGGGTGTCGATTGACACCCGTCCGTGGGGGGCCAGGGCCTCGACCACGGGGACGGTCCGGCGGAGTTCCTCGGCCAGAACGACCGGCTCGGCGCCGGGCCGGGTGGATTCCCCGCCGACGTCGACGACATCGGCACCCTCGGCGAAGAGGGTCAGGCCGTGGCGGACCGCGGCCTTCCGATCGAACCAGCGCCCACCGTCGGAGAAGGAGTCGGGCGTCGCGTTCACTACGCCCATGACCAGTGCCATACCGAGCGGCATGGTATCGGTCGATGCCTGACTTCCTTCCCGTGGATACCTGACTTACTTCCCGTGGATACCTGACTTACTTCCCGTGGATAAAGGCCATGGCCTCGGCACGTGTGCGGGCATCGTCTCGGAAGAGGCCGCGAACGGCCGAGGTGACGGTGACCGCCCCCGGCTTGGCGACGCCTCGCATCGACATGCACAGGTGTTCGGCCTCGAGGACGACCAGCACCCCACGGGGCTCGAGGGCTCCGACGAGGCAGTCGGCCACCTGGGACGTGATTCGCTCCTGCACTTGGGGCCGCTTGGCGAAGCCGTCGACCAGGCGGGCCAGCTTGGACAGGCCGGTGATCCGGCCGTCGGCGTTCGGGATGTAGGCCACGTGGGCCGACCCGAAGAACGGCACGAGGTGGTGCTCGCAGGTGGAGTGGAACGGGATGTCCTTGACCAGGATCATCTCGTCGTGGTCGGCCTCGAACATGACCTGCAGGACCTCGGCCGGGTCGTCCTCCATCCCGGCGAAGATCTCCCCGTACATGCGAGCCACGCGGGCCGGGGTACGGAGCAGCCCGTCGCGATCGGGATCTTCGCCGATGGCGATGAGGATCTCGCGGACGGCTGCCTCGATGCGGGCCTGGTCGATCTTCATCAGCCGTTTGTGGAAGTCAGGTGCCGAAGGCGGGCTTGCGGGTGCTGCGCGGACGCCGGGCCGGCTTCGACGCCGGCGCCTCGGCGGCGGCCAACTTGTCGGCTGTCCGGCTGCGGGGCCGGGCCTTGGCCGGCGCATCCGGCGCCGCCTCCGACACGTTGCGACCGTGCCACGGGGCCAGGTGACCCATGATCTCGGCCAGTTCGGGCGTGTCGAGGGTCTCCTTCTCGACCAGCTCCGAAGCCAGGCGGTCGAGGACGTCGCGGTGGGCCGTGAGGATGGCCGAGGCCTCGGCGTGGGCCTCGTCGATGAGCACGCGGATCTCGGCGTCGATCCGGCCGGCGACCTCGTCGGAGTAGTTGGCCTGGTGGCCGTAATCACGCCCGAGGAACACCTCGCCCTGCTTCTGACCGAGCTGTTGCGGGCCGAGCACATCGCTCATGCCGTACTCCGTGACCATGGCCCGCGCGATCTGGGTGCACTTCTCGATGTCGTTCTGGGCGCCGGTGGTGGGATCGGCGAAGATCAGCTCTTCGGCGGTGCGTCCACCGAGCAGCATGGCCAGCTGGGCCCGCAGCTCCGACCGGCTCACGAGGTACTTGTCCTCGGTCGGGAGGGCCAGCGTCCAGCCGAGCGCCCGCCCGCGAGCGACGATCGACACCTTGTGGATCGGGTCGGCATTCGGCAGCACGTGGCCGACGAGGGTGTGGCCGCCCTCGTGGTAGGCGATGACCTTCTTCTCTCGGTCGGACATCACCCGGGTCTTGCGCTCGGGGCCGCCGATCACCCGGTCGATGGCATCTTCCATGTGGAGCATGGTGATGCGCTCGGTGCCCTTCCGGGCGGCCAGGAGCGCCGCCTCGTTCAACATGTTGGCCAGGTCGGCGCCGGTGAAGCCGGGCGTACGGCGGGCCAGGACGTCGAGGTTCACCTCGTCGCTCATCGGCTTGTTGGCCGCATGCACGGCGAGGATCTTCTTGCGGCCCTCGAGATCGGGGCGGTCGACCACGATCTGGCGGTCGAAACGGCCGGGACGCAACAGCGCCGGGTCGAGGATATCGGGGCGGTTGGTGGCGGCGATGAGGATGACGCCGGTCTTCACGTCGAAGCCGTCCATCTCGACGAGGAGCTGGTTGAGCGTCTGCTCGCGCTCGTCGTGACCGCCGCCCATGCCGGCGCCACGGTGACGGCCGACGGCATCGATCTCGTCCATGAAGATGATGGCGGGTGCGCTGGCCTTGGCCTGCTCGAAGAGGTCGCGCACCCGGCTGGCGCCGACACCCACGAACATCTCGACGAAGTCAGAGCCCGAGATCGAGAAGAACGGCACGCCGGCCTCGCCGGCCACAGCGCGGGCCAGCAGGGTCTTGCCGGTGCCGGGGGGACCGTAGAGCAACACACCCTTGGGGATCTTGGCGCCGACCGCCTGGAACTTGGCCGGCTCGGCGAGGAACTCCTTGATCTCCTGAAGCTCCTCGACCGCCTCGGCGGCGCCCGCGACGTCGGCGAACGTCGTCTTCGGCGACTCCTTGCTGACCAGCT
>JBKJKM010000231.1:0-18907 GCA_046597375.1 Acidimicrobiales bacterium
GTCAGGCCGCGAGGCGATCGAGTGCCTCCGTCGCACGAACGACCAGTGGTCACTGGCAGACGCGCTCGCCTGGACGTCGTATCCGCTCATCCTCAGCTGCCGGAGCGAACTTCTACGAGAGGGCGAGACCCTCGCCGCGGAGGCGGTCGAGTTGGGCCGTCGAATCGGCCACCGAGGCGGCGAGACCCTCGGCTTGCGCGGCGTGTACATCGCGCAAGCGCTGATTGCCGGCGATGTCGCCACCCTCGAGCAGTGCGGCCGCGACGACCTCGCCGCTTTCGCCACCATCGAGTCACCCTGGCGGTCACAGTCGCACGTCTTCATCGCCAGCGCCATGATGATGAAGGGCGACTTTGACGGCGCGCTGTGGCATGCCGCTGAGGCGATCGAACTCGAGCCGGCGTCGGCCTGGTCGGGAGCCGGTTGGTCGTACGCCTTCCTGGCCCACGCCTGGGGCGGAAATGCCGACGAATGCCGCAAGCTTCTCGACGAATCCCGCCATCTGCTGCCCGGGCCAGGGGAGAGCGGTCCGATCGGACGCCTCTTCATGCTCCTGTCCACCGTTGCCGGCTGTGTCATCGTCGGCCTCCGCGACGAGGCCGCCGCCCTTTATCCATCAGTCGCCGGTTGCGGCGACCTGGCGCTCACCGGCTTCGACTACGTCGTTCCCGAGCGCATGGCCGGAATGGCGGCGGCGGCGGCCGAGCGTTGGGATGACGCCGAACGGCATTTCGCGTCTGCCCTTCGCCAAGTCGAACACGTGGGCAACAACTTCGAGCAGCCGCAAATCGAACACTGGTACGGCCAGATGCTCCTCGACCGCAGTCAGTCAACCGACCGCGAGCGAGCCCGCCAGTTGCTCACCGCCGCGGTGGAGCATTACAAGACGACCGGCATGCCGGTGCACGAGGCGAGAGCGGCCGACACACTGCGCCGCTGCTGAGGCCTCCGGATCTAGAAGATCTCGAAGAGGCCGGCGGCGCCCATGCCGCCACCGACGCACATCGTGACAACGCCGTACTTCGCCCCCCGACGCTTGCCCTCGAGGAGGACGTGGCCGGTCGAACGGGCGCCGGTCATCCCATAGGGGTGGCCGATCGAAATAGCGCCACCGGAGACGTTGAGCCGGTCGTTCGGGATGCCGAGGGTGTCGCGGCAGTACAGCACCTGGGAGGCGAACGCCTCGTTGAGCTCCCAGATACCGATGTCGTCGACGGTGAGCCCGGCCTGCTTCAAGAGCTTCGGCACGGCGAACACCGGGCCGATCCCCATCTCCTCGGGGTCGCAGCCGGCGACCGCCATGCCTCGGTAGGCGCCGAGGGGCGACAGGCCCCGGCGAGCGGCCTCGTCCTTCTCCATCAAGACGACTGCGGACGCGCCATCGGAGAGCTGTGATGCGTTGCCGGCGGTGATGTACTTGCCCTCGGGCACGAACGAGCCCGACTTCCACACGGGGCCGAGCTTCTGCAAGCTCTCGAGGGTGGTCGACGGACGGTTGCCCTCGTCCTTCGACAGGGTGATCTCCTGGTCGGAGCTCTCGCCGGTCTCCTTGTTGAAGAGCTTCATCGAGACGGTCATCGGCACGATCTCGTCGTCGAAACGGCCTTCCTCTTGGGCCTGGGCGGTGCGTTCCTGCGACTGCAGGGCGTACTCGTCCTGGGCTTCGCGGGACACGCCGTACCGCTCGGCCACGAGCTCCGCCGTCTCGATCATCGGGATGTAGAGGCCGGGCGTGTCGCGCAGCAGGTCGGTGTCGGCCGAACGGAAGTTGTTCATGTGCTTGTTCTGGACGAGCGAGATCGACTCGACGCCGCCACCAACCGTTACCTCCATGCCGTCGACGATGATCTGCTTGGCCGCGGTGGCGATGGCCATGAGCCCCGACGAGCACTGGCGGTCGATGGTCTGCGCGGCCACCGAGTTGGGCAGCCCCGCCTTGAGGGCGGCCTGGCGCGCCGTGTTGAAGCCGGCCGATCCCTGCTGGAGCGCGCAACCCATCACGACGTCGTCCACATCAGCCGGTGCGACGCCCGCCCGTTCGACCGCGTTTCGGATGGCGTGGGCGCCGAGGGCCTGCGCCTGCGTGTCGTTGAACGCGCCCCGGTTGGCCTTGCCGATCGGTGTACGGGCGGTGGAGACGATGACGGCTTCGCGCATAGCTGCTCTTTCTTCAATGACCAATAGCTTGGCGCCGGCAGCCTGACACCCGAGGGGACGACATGGCCAACGACGAGCGCAAGAAACCCGGCGCATGAAGCGGCTCCTCATCGCCAATCGCGGAGAGATCGCCATCCGCATCGCCCGCACCGCCGCCGACCTCGGGCTCGAGACGGTTGGTGTCTTCGCCGAGGATGACGATGGCTGCCTCCACGTGCGGGCCGTCGATTCCGCCGTCGCGCTCGCCGGCAGCGGACCGGCGGCCTATCTGGACATCGAACAGTTGGTCCGTCTCGCCGGGAGCAACGGGTGCGACGCCGTGCATCCGGGATACGGGTTCCTCAGCGAGAACGGGGACTTCGCGCGCGCCTGCATCACCGACGGACGCACCTTTGTCGGTCCGACTCCTGAGGTGCTCACCCTGTTCGGCGACAAGACAAGGGCCCGGGCAACGGCTGCCGCCGCCGGGCTCCCCGTGGCCGTCGGCACCGAAGGGCCAACCACCCTTGCGGAGGCCACCACGTTCCTCGAGGCGTTGGGCGCCGGAGGCGTCATCATGGTGAAGGCGCTCGCCGGCGGTGGCGGCCGGGGCATGCGGCCGGTCCACACGGTCGGCGACCTGGCAGAGGCGTTCGAGCGGTGCGCGTCCGAGGCAGCATCGGCGTTCGGGAACGGCGACCTGTTCGTCGAGGAGCTCGTCGTCGGAGCCCGTCACGTGGAGGTGCAACTCCTCGGCGACGGCGCCTCCGTCGTGCACCTGTGGGACCGTGACTGCAGCCTGCAACGCCATCGCCAGAAGATCGTCGAGGTGGCGCCGGCGACCGCCATCCCGATCGACCCCGACCTCCGTCAAGCGATGCTCGACGCCGCCGTACGGCTTGGGAAGTCGGCGGCATTGCAGGGTTTGGCGACCGTCGAGCTCCTGGTGTCGGCGGACCGGTTCGTGTTCCTCGAGGTCAACCCGAGGCTCCAGGTCGAGCACACCGTGACCGAAGCTGTCACCGGTCTCGACCTGGTGGGCCTCCAGCTCGAGGTCGCCGCCGGCCGCTCGCTTGGCGACCTCGGACTCGGCCGCCAGGCGGACGTCGCCCCGCCTCGTGGCGTCGCCGTGCAGGCCCGCGTGAACCTGGCCACAGCGGGCTCGTCGATCACGGTGTACGAACCGCCGTCCGGCCCCGGTGTGCGGGTTGACGGGCACGGCTACGCCGGCGCCAGGCCGGGCGCACGCTACGACGCCCTGCTGGCCAAGGTCGTCGTCCACGCCGCTTCCGGAGGACTCGAGGCGACGCTGGGCAAGGCCGACCGCGCACTCGGCGAGTTCCGCATCGAGGGCGTCGCCACCAACCTCGCCTCGCTGCGCCGACTCCTTCGCCATCCCGATGTCGTCGCCGGGCGCGTCCACACAAGGCTGGTCGACGAGCTGCCGGCCGAGCCCGACGACGGAAGAGGACGGAGCTGGTTCGCCCCGCCCGAGATCGGCACGTCGGTTGCCGCCGGCGTCGTTCTCGACGGCACACGCGCGCTGCTGGCGCCGCTCCAGGGGACCGTGGTGTCCGTGGCCGTCCGGGTCGGCGACGTGGTCCGCGTCGGCCAGGCCGTCGTGGTGATAGAGGCGATGAAGATGGAACACGTCGTGGTGGCCGACACCGACGGCATCGTGCGAGCCGTGCTGGCCGTGCCCGGCGACACCGTCGGCGAAGGGAGCGCCGTCGCCCACCTCGAGCCGTCCGACGTCGGCGTGGCCGCCGGCAACGAAGACGAGGCGGTCGACCTCGAGGAGATCCGACCCGACCTGGCGGAGGTGCTCGATCGTCACCGGCGCACGCTCGACGAGGCCCGTCCGTCGGCGGTCGAGCGACGTCGCCAGTTCGCCCATCGCACGGCCCGGGAGAACATCGACGACCTCTGTGACCCAAACACGTTCGTGGAGTACGGCCCGCTCACGGTGGCCGCCCGGCGTCGCCGCAACACCCTCGAGGAGCTCATCGCTCAGACGCCGGCCGACGGACTCATCATGGGGCTCGCCTCCATCAATGGCGAGCTGTTCTCCGGAACGCTGTCGGCCGACCGCACCCGGTGCGCCGTTCTGGCCTACGACGACACCGTGCTGGCGGGGACGCAGGGCGCCCACAACCACGTGAAGCTCGATCGCATGGCCGAACTGGCTCTGCGCTGGCGTCTCCCGACGGTGTTCTTCACCGAAGGCGGCGGCGGGCGGCCCGGTGACACCGAGGGCGGCGGCGGCTTCATCCGGGGCTTCGAATACTGGGCCAAGCTGAGTGGGGCGGTGCCGCTCGTCGGCGTTACGGCAGGCCGATGCTTCGCGGGAAACGCCGCCATCCTCGGCTGTTGCGACGTGATCATCGCCACCCGTGATTCGGCGCTGGGCATGGGCGGCCCGGCCATGGTCGAGGGCGGCGGCCTCGGCGTGTTCCGGCCCGAGGAGATCGGACCAATCGACGTCATGCAGGCCAACGGCACGATCGACGTGCTCGTCGACGCCGAGGCCGAGGCCGTCGCCGTCGCCAAGCGCTACCTCTCGTACTTCCAGGGACCGCTGGCCGACTGGACGTGCGCCGATCAACGGCAGCTGCGCCGTGCCATTCCCGAGAACCGTGTGCGGGCCTACGACGTGCGCACGGTGATCGATCTGCTGGCCGACGAGGGCACCGTGCTCGAGCTGCGGCCCCGCTTCGGCCTCGCCATGGTCACGGCGCTGGCCCGCATCGAAGGCCGTTCAGTTGGCATCATCGCCAACAACCCGCTGCACCTGGGGGGCGCCATCGACAGCGACGCGTCCGACAAAGCGGCTCGCTTCCTGCAGTTGTGTGAGGCCTTCGACCTGCCGGTGGTCTCGCTCTCCGACACGCCGGGGAACATGGTCGGTCCCGAGGCCGAGAAGACCGGACTGATACGCCACTGCTCCCGCCTGTTCCTGATCGGCGCCAACCTCACCGTGCCGATCCTCTCCGTGATCCTGCGCAAGAGCTACGGCCTCGGCGCCATCGCCATGACCGGCGGCAGCTACCAGGCCTCCATGTTCTGCGTGTCGTGGCCGACGGGCGAGTTTGGCGGCATGGGCCTCGAGGGCTCGGTGAAGCTCGGCTACCGCAATGAGCTAGCCGCCATCGAGGACGAGGCCGAGCGGAAAGCGACCTTCGACCGCATGGTCGCCGGCGCCTACGCCGCCGGGAAAGCCGTCGCCAGGGCCACCGGGCCATCGCTCGACGACGTGATCGATCCGGCCGACACCCGTCGCTGGATCGCCGCCGGCCTGGCCTCACAGCCGCCAGTCCCGACCCGCACGGAGAAGAAGCTGCGGTGGATCGACGCCTGGTAAGTCAGCGCGAAGATGGGCGGGCCGTCTGCCTCGCCGGTCCCGCCTCCGGCGGGGTGGGCGGCACCGACTCGCACTCTGGCGCCGGCTCTGCTTGCGTAGGGGCATGACGGACACGCAACAACCGGCGAAGATCGAGGACTGGGCCACCGGTTTCGACCACACCCACCCCGACTACGCCGCCAACGCCCCCGAGATCTGGGACGACCTTCGGGAGCGGTGCCCCGTCGCCCACAGCGATGCCTTCGGCGGCACGTGGCTGCCGACCCGCCACGACGACGTGGCCGCCATCGCCCACGACACCGAGCACTTCACCTCCGAGAGCGTGATCGTGAGCCCGTTCAAGCCCGAGGGATTTGCACCGGCCGGGTTCGCCCCGCCGATCACGAGCGATCCGCCGTTCCACGCGCAGGCCCGCCGGCTCCTGTTGCCGGCCTTCTCCCCCAAGGAGATGGCCAAGTGGGAGCCCGCTACCCGTCAAGCGTGCAACGACCTCCTCGACGAGATCCTCGCCGATGCGTCGGTCGGCGACACGTTCGACGCCGCCCAGCGCTACACCCAGCACATCCCCGTTCGGGTCATTGCCGACATGCTTGGCGTGCCCCGAGAGGACGGCGACAAGTTCCGGCGGTTCATCCACCGGATCATCGAGGCACCGGGCACCGGGTTCGACGAGACCATCGATCCCGAGGACACCCTCGACCACTACCTCCGGATGGTGGTGGACGACCATCGCGCCAACCCGAAGGACGACCTCGTCGGCTTCTTGATGAAGGCCGAGATGGACGGCCAGCCCCTCAGCGACGAGCACATCGGTGGCACCGTCGCCCTCCTGCTCATCGCCGGCATCGACACGACCTGGTCGGCCATCGGCGCCAGCTTGTGGCATCTGGCGCAGTCGCCGGACGACCGCCGGCGTCTGGTCGACGACCCCAAGGTGCTCCCGTTCGCCGTCGAGGAGTTCCTTCGTTTCTACGCTCCGGTGACGATGGCGCGCCTGGTGGCCGAAGAGGTGGAGATCGGGGGCCAGACCCTCGGAAAACGCGACTGGGTGCTGCTGCCCTTCCCGGCGGCCAACCGTGATCCCGAGGCGTTCGACCACGCCGACGAGTTCGTCATTGATCGCGAACGCAACCGCCACGTCGCCTTCGGACTCGGCATCCACCGCTGCCTCGGCTCCAACCTCGCCCGGATGGAGCTCACCATCGCCATCGAGGAGTGGATGAAGCGAATCCCCGACTTCGAGCTCGCCGACCCAGACGCCGTCCGCTGGTCGGCCGGCCAAGTCCGTGGACCTCGACAGCTCCCGGTCCGAGTGCTGGGGGTGGCGTGATGCGCATCGCCCTCGATAGCGAGAAGTGCCAGGGCCACGGCCGCTGCTACTCCCTGGCAGCGGCGTTGTTCGAGTCGGACGACGAGGGGTACGCCGTGCTCCTCGTCGAAGGCGACGTGCCGGCCGACCAGGAAGCGGACGCCCGTCTGGCGGCCGACAACTGCCCGGAGTACGCAATCACGATCGAGGGCTGACTCGGTCGCAAGACGGCCCGGCTCTCAGCTGATGCGGAAGAGGGTCCGCATGCCGATCGCCGAATGTGGCGTTCCTTCGGGGTTCAGAAGGTTGCAGACAGCGCTGTAGTCGCCCTCGGAGGTGGGTGACTCGTAGTCCGAACGAGTCATTTCGTCAATGACCCTTGGGATTTCAGAATGACGACGGCAATCTGAACGCCAGTGGAACGATTGAAGATCGCGCCGGCGGCCACGAGAGAGCTGAGCGCCGGCGTCGTGCACGCTGCGCTCGCCTACGTCGAGCGAATGCTCGGCCGTTCGGCGTTGCTGGCCGTCGTCGATGCCTCGGGTGTCGGGAGCCTCGACGAGCTGACGCGCGACCCACTGCGCTGGTTCTCCCACGGCGACGTGCTTGCCATCGCCGCCGCCGGCGCCACCGCCTGCCACGACCCCGATTTCGGTCGGCGCGCTGGCGAGGAGCTCATCGCCCTCACCCTCCGCTCCGGCACGGCGATCTATCTGCGCGACGCCGGGTCCGTCGAGGCCGCACTTCCTGGACTCATCAACGCCGGGAACAAGATGGCGTTGCACCGTCACCTCCACTTGGCCGAAGCCGGGCCGGCCTCTGCGGTAGTCGAGGCCCGGTGGAGCGACCCCATCGATGCCGACCCCTTCTACTGCGGCGTCGCCGCCGGCTCGTACAGCGCCGTTCCCGTGCTCTTCGGGACCATCGGCTCGGTCGTGGAGACTTCCTGCCAGTGCCGGGGCGACGAGGTCTGCCGCTTCCAGCTCTCGTGGGTGGCCGAGGCCGGCCCCACCGACGAGCGGGCGCTGCGGGCCATCGTCGGAACCGAAGCTGTTGGCAACGTCGAGTCTCTCCTGAGCCGCTTCGAACAGCTCCAGGACGTGGCGTATCGCTTGGCCTCGGCGGAAGACGTCGCCACCGTGCTCGAACGCATCACCGAACTCGTGGGCATCGCCGTCTCGGCACCGCGTTACCTCCTGGCCGTGCGCACCTCGGTCGGCTCCGAACTCCGGGTCTACCAGCAGGGATGGGGGGACGAGGCGGAGGCCCACGAGGTCGCTCTCCGGCTCGACGCTGGCGACCTACTGGACAACGAGCTCGTCGTCCCCATCGCCTCAGAGCATGCGCGCTACGGCGTGCTCGCCGCCGTTTTCCCCGAGGCCGCCACGGCCAGCCAGGTCGAGCGGCGTTTGCTCACCGCGTACGCCCGCCACGCCGCCAGCGCTCTCGAAGCGGCCGCTGCGCTCGAAACCGCCCGGCGCGATCGCGACACAGCAACGGCCCTTCTGATCCTGGCCCGGGCGCTGAGCGAGGCCAGTACGCAACCCCAGGTCGTCGAGGTGCTGGCCGACGTGGTGCCCGCGGTGATCGGCTGCGAGCACGTCTGGGTGTGGCTCTGGGATGAGTCGACCGGATCACTGCACCTTGCGGCGTCCACCATCCCGCCGGACGCTGGCCTGCCAACCAGCCTGACGCAGGATGACGTGCCGGCGTTGGCCGACCTCGTCGAAAACCCGCGCCCGCTCCTCCTGCAACTCGACGCCGAGGACGGACCGATTCTCGAACACATGGTGGCGACCGGCATCCACTCGTGCGCCGTCGTGCCGATCATCGCTCGCGGGGACTTCTTGGGCGTCGTCACCGCCGGCTTCGTCTCCGAGGTCGGCGCCGAGGAGAACAACTCCATCGTCGACCGAATGAAGGGATTGGCCGGCCAAGCTGCCGCCGCCCTCGACAACGCCCGCCTCCTCGACCGCATTCGCGACCAGGCCCTCCGTGACTCCATGACTGGGCTTCCCAACCGCCCCCTCATCGAGGATCGAGCCAACCAGGCGCTACGAGCGGCGGCTCGCAGCGATGGCAACGTCGGCCTCCTCTTCATCGACCTCGATCGCTTCAAGATCGTCAACGACACCCTCGGTCATGCCGCCGGCGATCGCCTGATCTGCCTCGTGGCCGAGCGCATGTCGTCGTGCCTCCGGGGGTCGGACACGCTGGCCCGGCTGGGAGGAGACGAGTTCGTGGTGCTGCTGCCGCACATCGCCGACGTCGACGACGCCACCGCCGCCGCAACCCGCATCGTCGAGGCGTTGCGTGAGCCACTCGACTTCGACGGACGCCACCTCTTCGTCTCGTGCAGCGTTGGCATCGCCGTGTCTCCGCTGCACGGCGACTCCTACCACCAGCTCCTGCAACATGCAGACGCGGCGATGTACGAGGCCAAGGCTCAGGGGCGCAACACCTTCGAGATCCGGGCCACGTTGCCGTCCACGGGCCGCAGCCAGCTCGACCTCGAAGCCGACCTCCACGTCGCCGCCGAGCGCAACGAGCTGGTCGTGCTGTACCAGCCCCAGATCGACTTCCGGACCATGAAGATCGTGTCGGTCGAGGCGCTGTTGCGCTGGGATCACCACGAGCTCGGACGGCTCGCACCCGACGCCTTCCTGCCGATGGCCGAGGAGTCCGGGCTCATCGTCCAGCTCGACGGCTGGGTGCGAGAGCAGTCCGCCGCCCAGGCCGTGCGGTGGCGGGACGCCGGCACCCCGCTCCGGGTGGCGGTCAACGTGTCGACGCGCGACCTTCGCCGGTCCTCCCTGTGCGACGAGGTCGACACCCTCCTCCGCTCCCATGGCCTGGCCCCCCACCTGTTCGAACTGGAGATCACCGACCGGGTCGTGATGTCCGAGGAGGCGCTGCCCGCCATCCTGCAGCGATTCCACGAGCTGGGCGTGCGGCTCGCCATCGACGACTTCGGCACCGGCACGTCGGTGCTCGGACGCCTGCAACGGTGCCCGGTCGACGTCCTCAAGATCGACAAGTGCTTCGTGCAGACGATCACCGCAGCCAATCCGGACACGCCGGTGTTGTCGGCCCTCATGACGCTGTCCCAGCAGTTGGGCATGGAGGTCGTGGCCGAAGGGGTCGAGACCGCCTTCCAGGGCGGCTTGCTGCGACGGATGGGTTGTCATCTGGCCCAGGGGTACTTCTTCAGTCCGCCGGTCGACGTCGAATCCATCGACGCCCTGCTTCGTTCGCCCGAAGCCGCCCGGGCGGTGTAGCCGCTCACCGTCGGCCGCTCTGGGAGGATGCGGAACGTGCCCACGGCCCGGATCGGCGACATCGACATCCACCACGAGATCGCCGGATCGGGGCCACCGCTCCTGTTCATCGGCGGGACGGGTGGCGACCTCAGGACGAAGCCCAACGTGTTCGACGGGCCGCTCGTCGCTCACTTCACCGTGGCCGCATACGACCAGCGGGGCCTGGGGCAGAGCTCGAAGCCCGACCGACGGGCCACCATGGCCGACTACGGGACCGACGCCGCCGGTCTGCTCGACCACCTCGGCTGGCGCGCCGCCGTGGTCGTCGGCGTCTCGTTCGGCGGGATGGTGGCGCAGGAGCTGGCCGTCTCCCGGCCCGCACTCGTCGATCGCCTCGTGCTGTGCTGCACGTCGAGCGGAGGTCGCGGCGGTGCGTCCTACCCCCTCCACGAGCTGGCGGCGCTCGATCCCGACTCAAGGCGACGCAAGCAGCTCGCCCTCAGCGACACCCGGTTCGACGAATCGTGGCAGGACGCCCAACCCGACGCCGCCGCCAAGCTGCTCAGCCGGATGGTCGACGACACCGGCCAGGATGATGAAGTACGGACCGGGGCGCGCCGCCAACTCGAGGCCCGCGCCGGGCACGACACGTTCGACCGTTTGGGCGCGATCCAGTCACCGACCCTCGTAGCGGCCGGGCGCTATGACGGCATCGCGCCTGTCGCCAACAGCGAGGCCCTGGTCGCCGGGATCCCCGACGCACGCCTCGAGGTCTTCGACGGTGGCCACCTGTTCCTCCTCCAGGACCGTTCGGCGTGGACGTCGATCCTCGACTTCCTCGGCGCCACCCCGTCGGATGCGACGATGGCAGCCGATGGCCGGTGACCCGACGACCCGAATCCTCGTCGTGGATGACGAACCGAGCATCACCGACGCCGTCGGAACAGCCCTGCGCTACGAGGGCTTCGACGTGCGTTCGGAGTCGACCGGACGCGGCGCGCTTGCGGCCGCCATCGAGTTCCGTCCCGACCTGATCGTCCTCGACATCATGCTCCCCGACCTCGACGGTCTCGAGGTGACGCGTCGGCTCCGCCAGGACGGGATGCGCACGCCCGTGCTCTTCCTCACGGCGCGCGATGCCACCGAGGACAAGGTCGGCGGCTTGACCGTCGGCGGCGACGATTACGTGACGAAGCCGTTCAGCCTGGCCGAAGTCGTCGCCCGAGTACGGGCCGTACTCCGTCGCACGGCGCCACCCGACGATCACGACGGTCTGCTCCGGGTCGAGGACCTGGTGATGGACGAGGAGAGCCGCGAGGTGTGGCGGGGAGGCACGGCGGTGCACCTGACCGCCACGGAGTTCAACCTGTTGCGTTACTTCATGCTGAACCCGCGCCGGGTGTTGTCGAAGTCGCAGATCCTCGACCACGTGTGGCAGTACGACTTCGACGGCGACGCCAACGTGGTGGAGACCTACGTCAGCTACCTGCGCAAGAAGCTCGACCGGCTCGGGCCTCCCCTCATCCAGACCGTCCGCCTCGTCGGCTACAGCCTCCGCCTCGCGCCGGACTGACCATGTCGCTCCGCTCGAGGGTGCTCGTCGTCCTCGTCGTCGTCACGGCCGCCGTGGCCGTCAGCGTCGACGCCGTCACCTACGTGGCTTTGCGGTCGTTCCTGGTGCAGCGGGTCGACCAACAGCTCGACGCCGCCCACCGGCCGGTGATCCGGGCGCTCGGCGGGCGAGTACTCCGCACCGACGACCTCGCCGTGCTGGCGCCCGGGCTCTACCTCGAGATCCGCGACGCCGACGACGACATCCTCCAGCGGGAGGCCCTTCGCCGTCCCGATCAAGAGCCCATGACCCCGTTGCTGCCCGCCAACCTCCCGGTGCCGGCCGCCGTGGCCGACGCCGGCAGCGATGACGCAGGCGCGTTCCGCAGCGTGCGTGGGCAGGGAGACGGCCCCCGATTCCGCGTCGGCACCTGGCGGATCGCGTCCGACGGCAGCAGCCTGGTGCTCGTTCTGCCGCTCGACGACCTCGACTCGACGCTGCGCCGCCTCCTCCTCGTCGAGGTGATCGTGACCGGCATCGCCCTGTCGCTCGGCGTGGCGCTGGCCCGCAGCCTCGTCAAGCTCGGCCTCCGACCCCTCGACGACATCGCTGCCACGGCCGCCGCCATCGCCGGAGGCGACCTTGCGCAGCGGGTGTCACGGCAGGAGCCGACCACCGAGGTCGGCCGACTCGGATCCGCCCTCAACGCCATGCTCGGACAGATCGAGGGCGCCTTCGAGGAGCGGCACGTGTCGGAAGAGCGGCTGCGGCGCTTCGTGGCCGACGCCTCGCACGAGTTGCGAACGCCGCTCTCCTCGATCCGGGCCTACGCCGAGCTGTTCGAGCGGGGGGCCGACAAACGTCCCGAAGACCTCGGCCGGCTCCTCCATGGCATCGAGCGGGAAGCGGCCCGGATGGGAGTACTCGTCGACGATCTGCTCCTGTTGGCGCGCCTCGACCAGGGCCGGACGCTCGAGGGCGGGCCCGTCGATCTCGGCGCCCTCGCCGCCGAAGCCATCGACGCCGCCCGCGCCGTCGACGAGACCCGACCCTTGGTGCTCGACGTCGACGGCTCCGTCGAGGTGGCGGGCGACCGCATCCGTCTCCGCCAGATCCTCGACAATCTCCTGGCCAACGTGCGAGCGCACACGCCACCCGGCACCACGGCGCGGCTGTCAGTGGCGGCCGACCCCACCGGGGGCTCGGCGGTCGTGGTGGTCGCCGACGACGGACCCGGCCTCACCGAGGAGGAGCGAGCCCGGGTCTTCGAGCGCTTTTATCGCGCCGAACCCTCGAGGTCGCGTGATGCCGGAGGCTCCGGGCTCGGTCTGGCGATCGTGGCGGCCATCGCCGAGGCCCACGGTGGGAAGGTGTCCGTCGGGTCCTCCCCGGCACCGGGCGCGTCGTTCGAGGTGCGCCTGCCCCTGCTCGACCGACCTCCCCTTTCGTAGGTCGGCCACAGGCTCCTCACAGCCGGAGCCCAGCCGGCCAGCGTTGGATGGGGACATGACCGACCTCACGACGTGGGACCGGCCGGATGCGCCGCCGATCGCCGCCGACGCCGACGCCTTTCACCCGCCCGAAGCAGCCGTGCTCCCGACCCCACCTCCCGTCGGCCGGTCGACGTGGCGACGCGGTGCAGGAGCCGCCGGACTGACCATCCTCGCCCTGGTCGCCGGCGCAACTGGCGGTTTCGTCGGGCAACGGCTCGCCGGGGAGGACGCCGCCACGACCGCCGTGGCGACCGCGCGCGTCTCCGCCCCTGGCGGGGCCACAACCCTCGATGTCGCCGCCGTGCTCGCCGCCGTGGAAGGGGCCGTGGCCGACATTCAGGCCACCGGGCCTCGAGGGAGGGGCCAGGGCTCGGGCGTCGTCTACAGCGCTGACGGTCTCGTCCTCACCAACGCCCACGTCGTCGAGGGCGCCACCCAGGTGACCGTCACGACACCCGGTGATCGTCAAGCGAGGAACGCCACGGTCGTGGGAACGGATGCTGCGCGGGACATCGCCGTCCTGCGCCTCGAGAACACCGATGGGCTCGTCGTCGCCCAACTCGGCTCGTCGAGTGACGTCGCCGTCGGACAGGACGTCGTCGCCATCGGAAATGCGCTCGGACTCCGGGGGGACCCGAGCGTCACTCGCGGCATCGTGTCGGCCCTCGACCGCACGATCGGCGACCTCGCCGGTCTCCTCCAGACCGATGCCGCCATCAACTCGGGGAATTCAGGCGGCCCGCTCGTCAACGCCAACGGCCAGGTGATCGGCATCAACACGGCCATCGCCGTCCAGAACAACGCCCAGAACATCGGGTTCGCCATTCCGATCGACGCCGCCCGGTCGATCGCCGAGCGCCTCGTGTCGGGACGGTCGCCGACCACCGCGTTCCTCGGCGTCGCCACCTCCGACAACGATGCCGCCACGACCGGGGCCACCGTTGGCGAGATCACCGCCGGCAGCCCGGCGGCGAGAGCGGGCCTCGCCGTGGGCGACGTCATCGTCGCCGTTGATGGCGAGGCCGTCTCCGGCGCGGCCGCGCTCGGTCGCGTCATCGGCGATCAGCAGCCTGGTGCGACCGTCACCCTCACCGTTCTCCGCAATGGCCAGGAGCGAAAGATCCGCGCCACGCTCGGACAGAAGTAGGAACCGGACCCGAGTTCAGGGCGATGCGGGTCGACCACAAGCCAAGGCCTGCAATCGGGCCGGTGTGGCATCGGCGAGCACCTCGAGCACGTCGACGTACAGACTGGGCGCCGCCGTCCGCAAGGCCTTATCGGCTTCGGTGCCGGCGGCCGGGAGGTGGGAGGTCAACGCCAGCCGGGGCCCCCGCCCAGCCGCCTGGAGGAGGGCGGCGCGGCCGAGCGCCCGCCACACGCCATCCATCCGCGCCAGCCCGTTGGACGTGACCGTGCAGGCGCCCGAGACGTCGACGTCCCACATGGCGCCAGTGGCATCGGCGACGACGAGATCGACGCTGAGGCCGGAGCCCTTGACTTTCACCTTCCGACCATCGACGGTGAAGCCGGCTTGCACCAGCGCCGCCTCGGCCAGGGCGATCATCGCCTTGCCTCCGCGACGAGCGCGGGCGAAGCGGTCGTCGCCAGACGGGGCCGCCTCTTCTCCGCCGGCTCGCCTATTGGCGATGTCGACGTACTCGGGATCGGTGTCGAACCCCAGGCCGTGCCGACCGGTGCGGGCGGCGGCGACGAGGGTGGTCCCCGACCCGCAGAAAGGATCGAGCACCACATCGCCCTCGTAGGTGTAGAGGTGGATCAGTCGTTCCGGAAGCTCGACCGGGAACGGTGCCGGATGGGCGACGCGACGAGCGCTCTCGGGGGCGAACCGCCACACGTCGAGGGTGGCGTCGAGGAACTCATCGTTGGTGGCCGTCGCCACCGACGGGAGTCCGGCCGCTCGGCGCTGGGCGGCGCTCGAGGCCCGGTCGAAGCGTCCCTTGCTGGCGATCACGATTCGCTCGGTGACGTCTCGGAGCACCGGGTTGGCGGGGCTCCGGAACGACCCCCAGGCACAGGAGCCCGACGCTCCCTCGGCCTTCGCCCACACGACTTCACCCCGGAGGAGTAGCCCCAGGTCGTCTTGCAGGATGCCGATCACGTCGGCCGCGAGGCTGCGGTAGGGCTTGCGTCCGAGGTTGGCCACGTTGACGGCGATTCGGCCCCCTGGCTCGAGCACACGACGGCACTCCGAGAAGACGTCGCGCAGCATGGCGAGGAAGTCGAGGTAGCTGCCGGGGATGTGCCCCTCGCCCAACGATTCTTCGTAGGCCTTGCCGGCGAAGTAGGGCGGCGAGGTGACCACGAGCGCCACCGTGGCATCCGGAACGACGCGAAGATCGCGAGCATCCCCGAGGAGGCACCCCGTCGGCAGTCCGGAGGGATCGCCGAGTGCGGCGTCGGCGCTCAGCTGGGGCGGTATGAACCGAGCGTAGAAGTCACTGGCGTCGTGGCTCTCCCGCTTGCCGACCCCGAAGTTGGTGGTGCGTGTCGCCACTGGCGCAGGCTACCGCCGCGCCCTCCCGAGCGAGTTGAGGTGGTCGGTCTCGTTGTACGAGGTGAGTGACGGGCCACGGGGGCCGATGGTGATGCGAGTTATGGCGGCCACGCCGAGGAACATCCGCCACGACGTCTCCGGCCCCACGCCCAAGGCCCACGCCACCGCAGCTTTGATCGGCGATACGTGGCTGACGACGACTACCTCCGACGACCTGGCCGCGTCCACGAGGGCCTCGCATCCTTCGTGAACGCGGCGGGCCAGCTCGACGAGCGACTCCCCGCCGGGTGGGGCGAAACCGGGGTCGGCCCGCCATCGGTCCCAGTCGGCCGTCGGCATCGTGGCCAGAAGCTCGCCGTCCCAGTCGCCGTAGTCGAGCTCTATCCACCGGTCGTCGACCTCGACCTCGACGTCGACGCCGGCCACGCCGAGTGCCTCGGCCGTCTGACGGGCGCGAAGCAGCGGGCTCGCCACGATGCGGGCAGGCGAGCCGACCGCAGCCGCAGCCGCCGCCGCCTGTCGCCGACCGAGCTCGGTGAGCGGCGCGTCGATCCGCCCCTGCAGCCGGCCCTCGGCGTTGACGGCCGTCTGGCCGTGCCGCAGCAGGACGAGGCTCATGCGTGGGGCAGCGGCCCAGGTGCGAGGTCACGACCGAGTCGACCAGAGCGAAAGAACTGGCGACGACGATCCGCCTCGTCGAGGCGGAAACGCGACCGGACCCACAGGAGGGCAGCGAGCCCGGCCAGCTCCAAGATCACCAGGACGGCGATCGGGCGATCGAGGCTGGGGAGGCCGGCGCCACGCAGTTCGGTGCCGAGGAACGGCCACCAGAACGTGACCGAGCGGGTCCAGGTCGCGTCGAGCAGGAGGTGACAGAACGTGCCGATGGGGACGGCGAGCAGTCGACGACGGAGGGAGCGACGCCCGCGGGTTGCAAGCATCACGACCACGAGAAGGCCGACGCTGAAGCTCAAGGTGTGCAGCACGAGCGGACCACCGAATGCTCCGTCGACCACGTCCGGGAGGAGCGCGCCACCCATCACCAACCGGTAGTCGATGGAGGTGTCCTTGAACACCGCCCAGACCAGGACGAACGCCATCCCGGCGAACCAAAGCACCATCAGGACAAGCGGACGAGGATGCGGCCGCACTGCTCGCAGTGCACGACGGCGTCGGGAGGCTCATGACGAACCCGGTCGAGCTCGCTGGCCGGCAGCTTCATGCGACAGCCCATGCAGGTGCCGTGCTCGAGCGAAGCTGCGCCGATACCCCCGAGACGGACGCGGAGACGTTCGTACTCCTCGAGCAGGTCGCCCGGCACTCCGGCGGCTGTTTCGCTTCGCTGGAGCTGCTCTGTCCCCAACTCGGCGTCGATGGCCGCCTCGGCCGACGAGATCTCGCCGCGAAGCCGCTTGGCCAACTCGTCGAGGCCGGTGGCCTGGGCTTCGAGTTCCGCCACGGCCGCATCGAGGGGCTCTCGCTCGTCCATCGCTTCGAGTGCTGAGTCCTCGAGCTTCGAGACCCGCACCTTGATGTGCTCGATCTCGGCCGTCATCGCCTGGAGATCGCGCGACGCCGTCACCTCGCCGGAATACAGCTTCTTGTCGATCTCAGCGATGCGGGCCTCGCTGGCGGCGATGTCCTTCTCGAAGCCCGCCTGGCGAGCGGCGACCACGTCGCGAGTGGCTGCGGCGACGGCGGTCTCGGCTACGAGCCCTTGGCGCTTTGCTTCGGCGTCCTTCGCCTCGATCCGCTCGGGCAGGTTGGCTCGACGGTGACGCAGCTGATCGATGGCGGTGTCGAGGGCCTGCACGGCGAGGAGATCGTCGAAGCGGCTCATCCGTCGCTCGCCGTCGTCGGGGTCGTCGAGGGAGGCCGTGTTGTCGCCGGCCCCGACGTGGTCGCCGTGGTCCCGTCATCCTCCAGCGTCGTGCGGGTGGTCACACCCAAGCCGTCCGACGTGGTCGACGTGGTCGGCCGGCGGCGCCGCACGGTCGTGACGGTTACTTTGCCGCCGTTGGTCGTACCCGATTGTTTCGAGAGCTTGACCGGTTCGGCCTTGCCGAACACCGAAAGGTTGGGCTCGATGAACTTCCCGACCGGTGCACCCTTCATGGCCTCGGCCATGTACGCGCCCCAGACCGTCGCTGGGTAGGAGCCGCCGGTGACGCGGATACCGCCGACGTTGGTCATCGAATCCTGGGCCAACGGATTGCCCATCCATACGGCCGTGGCCAGCTCTGGGCTGTAACCGACGAACCAGGCGTCCCGGAACTCCTGGGAGGTGCCCGTCTTCCCGGCAACGACCCGGTCGCGTTGGCGCGCCCGGGTGCCGGTGCCGCTGTCGACGACCTTGCGGAGCACCGACGTCACGGTGCGGGCAACATTCGCCTCGAGCACGCGGTCGCCCTCAGCCATGCCGCGCAGCACCTCTTTGCCCTGGCGGTCGAGCACCCGCTCGATGAAGTACGGCTCCATCCGGACACCGTCGTTGGCAAAGGTCGCGTACGCCGACGCCATCTCGAGCGGTGTTGCCTCCTTGGCGCCCAGGCTGATCGAAGGCCCGAACTTTCCGTCCTCGGGAATGGGGATACCGAGCCGTCGCGCCATCGCCGCCACCTTGTCCATCGACTTGAACGGATCGTCGTCGAGGGCCAGCCCCAGCCGAACGAAGGCACAGTTGAGCGACTTCACGGTCGCAGCACTGATCGGACCGTTGGAGCCCTTCGAGCCCTCGTAGTTCCCGGGTTCGTAGGGATTGGGCTCGACGCCCTTGATGCGGATCGGACAGGGCTCGGTGCCGCTGATCGTGTCCTCGGGCCCGATGCCCTTCTCGAGGACGGCGGCCAAGACGATGGGCTTGAACGATGAACCCGGTTGGCGGCCGCTGCCGCCCCGCCCAGTGGCCAGGTTGTACTGCGTGGTGGCGTAGTCCTTGCCCGCCACCATGGCCCGGACGGCGCCGGTCTTCGGCTCGACGGAGATCAGGGCCGCCTCGAATCGCCCCTTCGTGTTGGGGATCTTGGCGTCGACCTGGCGCTGGGCGATCTCTTGGAGGCGGGGGTCGAACGTCGTCTCGATGCGAAGTCCACCGCGGAAGATGGCGTTGTAGCGCTCGGATTGCGTGGCGCCGAGCCGCTCGTCGGCCAGGAGGTGCTGCTCGACCTCCTCGACGAAGTAGTCCTGGGCCGACTTGAAGAGGTTCTCCATCTTCGTCGGCACCGGCACCGTCTTGAGCAAGGTCGCCTGAATCGGCGTCACATGGCGGCGCACCACCATGC
>JBKJKM010000253.1:0-6182 GCA_046597375.1 Acidimicrobiales bacterium
CGCCACCGCTCCACGGCCGCCGGCCTGGAGGACCGTCCCTACACCGACGGGGTGATCACCGGTTGGGGGACCATCGACGGCCGCAAGGTCTTCGTCTTCTCCCAGGACTTCACCGTGTACGGCGGCGCCCTCGGTGAGGTGTTCGCCGAGAAGATCCACAAGGTGATGGACCTGGCCCAGTCGGTCGGCGCCCCCTTCATCGGCCTCAACGACGGCGCCGGCGCCCGCATCCAGGAGGGCGTGGTCAGCCTCGCCTCCTACGGCGGCATCTTCCACCGCAACGTGCAGAGCTCGGGTGTGATCCCCCAGATCAGCGTCATCCTCGGCCCGTGTGCCGGCGGCGCCGTCTACAGCCCGGCCCTGACCGACTTCATCTTCATGGTGGAGGGCACCTCGTACATGTTCATCACGGGTCCCGACGTCGTGAAGTCGGTCACCGGCGAGGTCGTCACGCAAGAACAGCTCGGCGGCGCCATGACGCACGCCACCAAGTCGGGCGTCTGCCAGTTCGTGGCCAACGATGACAAGGCGTGCCTCGACGAGGTCCGCTACCTCCTGTCCTTCCTCCCGGCCAACAACCTCGAGCTCCCGCCGCCGGTCGAGACCGAGGACGACCCGCTCCGCGAGACGCCTGAGCTCCGCGAGCTCATCCCGGCATCGAGCCGGATGCCGTACGACATGAAGAAGGTCATCACCGCCATCGTCGACGACGGCGACTACCTCGAGTACGCCGCCCAGTACGCACAGAACATCACGTGCGGGTTCGCCCGCCTCAACGGCCACGTGATCGGCATCGTCGGCAACCAGCCCCAGATCCTCGCCGGCGTGCTCAACATCGACGCATCGGAGAAGGCGGCCCGATTCGTGCGGACGTGCGACGCCTTCAACATCCCGCTCGTCACGCTCGTCGACGTGCCCGGCTTCCAGCCGGGCACCGATCAGGAGTACGGCGGCATCATCCGCCACGGCGCCAAGCTGCTCTACGCCTACTGCGAAGCGACCGTGCCTCGCATCCAGCTCATCACTCGGAAGGCCTACGGCGGCGCGTACGTCGTCATGAACTCCAAGTCGATCGGCTGCGACCTCGCCTACGCCTGGCCGTCGGCCGAACTGGCGGTGATGGGCGCTGAGCAAGCGATCAACGTGTTGCACAAGCGTGAGCTCTCCGAGCACGACGACCCCGAGATGCGGCGGGCCGAGCTCATCGAGGACTACAACGAGCGCCACGCCAACCCGTACGAGGCAGCCGAGCGCGGCTACGTCGACGATGTCATCGATCCGTCCGAGACCCGCAAGGTCCTGATCCGCAGCCTCGAACTCCTTCGCACGAAGCGCGAAGACCTCCCCCGCCGCAAGCATGCGAACGTCCCGCTGTGACATGGCCTCGCTCTGCGGCGCCGCCCTCCGGGCCGAGGCCTTGCCGCTCGGCTGCCGGCTGCTCGCTGGCGCTCCCGACGCCGGCCGTGTCCGACGCCGGTGACTGACGCCGGTCGGAAGCGGGATCCGTCGCCGGAGGAGCTTGCGGCGATCGTCGCGGCAATCGAGGTGGCGTGGCCGCGGCCGGTCGTCGTGGTGGACGAGCCCGACGGGGCGTCGCCGTGGCGGTTCTCCAACCGGTGGTGGACGCCGAGGCGCTCGCCGGCGTCGAGCCGGGTGCGGCCGTAGCCGTGGAATTCGAGGCGGCGCCCGAGGTCACCACGGTGTCCGACGACCACGCCGTGGTGTTCTGGCCCGCCGGCCCAGAGCCGGCGACGCGCGCGGAGTGCAAGCAGTACGACGGCCTCGAGCCCGACACCGAGTACACGTTCGACGGGGCCACGTTCACCACGCTGGCCCGCCCGGCCGGGGAGCGGCTCTCGACCTTCGTCACGGTCAACGATGTCCACTTCGGTGAGACCATCTGCGGCTACGAGTCCAACATGCCAGAGGCCGGGCCGACCTACTCGAGCCTGCCCGGGGAGGCGCCCTATCCCGAGACCATGAACGGGGCCGCCGTCGAGGAGATGTCGGCCGTCGCCCCTGATGCCGTCCTCGTGAAGGGCGACCTCACGGCCGAGGGACTCGACGAGGAGTACGCGGCCTTCTTGCGTTGCTATCAGGGCGCCTTTGGCGATCGCCTCCACCACATCCGGGGCAACCACGACGCCTATCGGGGGCAGAGCTACGCCCCGTCCGAGCGCTTCGCCGTCGAGCTTCCGGGCGTCACCCTGGCCGTGCTCGACACGACGACGCCGTTTGCGGCCAACGGTTCGCTCGACGATGAGCAACTGACGTGGCTCGACGAACGGGGCGTCGCGGCCGATCGCCCGCTCCTGGTGTTCGGCCACCACCACCCCTGGGCTCCCGGTTCGAGGCACCGCAGCGACTCCTACTTCGGCATCGTTCCCGACTGGTCCGAACGGCTGATCGAGGTCGTTGCTCGCCGTCGGGCCATCGGGGGCTACTTCGCCGGCCACACCCACCGCAACCGCGTGAGGCGCTTCGAGGCGACGGGACCCGTGCCGTGGGTGGAGGTGGCTTGCGTCAAGGACTTCCCGGGAGCCTGGGCCGAGTACCGGGTCTTCGAGGGCGGCATCCTGCAGGTCGTCCATCGCATCCGGCGACCCGATGCCTTGGCCTGGACGGAACGGACTCGGGGGATGTTCGGCGGGCTGTACCCCGGCTACGCCTTCGGCGACCTTGACGAACGCTGTTTCGCCATCCCAAATCGCCCATAGTTCACCTTCTGTTTCAGCGGCGTTGGGTCGCCAGGATGGTTATCCACAGGCTCTCAGCAGCGATTTTCCGTAGCGGGACCGTTGGTTATCCCCTGTAGACGACGACGCCTGGGGATAGCTGAAGGAGTTTCAGGAGAAATCGACGGTGGCGACCTCGACCGAGCCGAGGCCATAGCCGGCGTCGATCGAAACGGCCCGGTTGAGGGCACCACGAGCACGTGCCAGCACCTCGCCGGCCTGGAGGCCGTGGGTGGGGTAGCTGGCGATGCCGGCGGAGAGGCCCTGGGCCCCGATCGTGTCGCCGGCCAACGCGACCTGGAGGCGCTCGGCCGCCCAGACACCGCCAGCCTCGTTGGTGTCCTCGAGAAGAAGGGCGAAGGTGCGGGGAGCCACTCGACAGGCCACGTCGGCTTCCCGGAGCGTCGATTTCAACAATGTCGTGAACGAACTGATGGCCGCGCTCATCCGGTGCTCGGGGTGGGGAGTGAACTCGAGTAGAACGACGGTCACCGGCCAGAGGTGGCGCCGGGCGGCGCTGATGCGGCTGTCGAGAGCGACTTCGAAGAAGCGGACGTCGGGGAGCCCGGTCTCCCGGTCGAGCACGGTCCGTTCCTGCAGCGGGCCGACCTGTTCGATCTCGCGCAGGGTCGCCAACTCGCTCACGGCGATGGCGGCACGCTTCTCGGCCAGGCGGGCCCGCTCGAGGAGGGCCAAGGATGAGGCGCCGGCCAGCAGTGCACAGGCGGCGGCGACCACCGTCAGGACCGGCGAGTCGATCACCGCTCCGGCCACCCCGAAGGCGCACCCGGCCAGCCCGCCGAAGAGGCCCGGGAGGGCGCGACGATCCATGTTCAGCACCATCGGCGTGCCCGCCACGCAAATCAAGCGCTAGTTCGACGAGGATCGGTAGGCGAGGGCCAGTTCGGCCATGTCCCCCATGATCTGGGGGAGTTCGTAGTCCTTGGGGGTGTACACGGCGGCGACGCCGATGCCCTTGAGTGTCACCTGGTCTTCGGACGGGATGATCCCGCCGACGACGATCGGCGCGTCGACCCCGGCCTCTCGCACGAGCCGGACGACCTCCGGGACGAGCTCGAGGTGGCTGCCGGAGAGGATGGACAGGCCGATGATGTCGACGTCTTCGTCGCGGGCGGCGGCGGCGATCTGTCCGGGGGTGAGCCGGATGCCTTGGTACACCACCTCGAACCCGGCGTCCCGGGCGGCCACGGCGACCTGCTCGGCGCCGTTGGAGTGGCCGTCGAGGCCGGGCTTGGCCACGAGGAGGCGAGGCGGGCCGCCCGCCAGCGTGCTGGTCCGAAGGCGGACGGCCTCCATACTCACCCCACGCCCGCCGACGGCACCGGCCACGCCGGTCGGCGCCCGGAACTCGCCGAACACGTCCCGCAGGGCGTTGGACCACTCGCCGGTCGTGCCGCCGGCGTGGGCCAATGCGATGGTCGCCGGCATGATGTTCTCGGCGCTGTTGGCCACCCGCCGCAACTCATCCATCGCCTTGGCGAGGGTGTCGTCATCCCTCGTCGTCCGCCACTCGGCAATGTCATTGCGCAACTCCGCCTCGACGGTCGGATCGACCTTGAGGATGGCGCCCTCTCCCTCGAGCGGTGAGGGTTCGGTTTCGGTGAAGGAGTTGACGCCAATGACCCGGAGCTCGCCCTCCTCGATCCTGCGGCGACGTTCGGCCTGGCTCTGCACCAGACGGCCCTTGAGAAGGTCGATGGCTTCGAAGGCGCCACCGTGGGCGAGCACGTCGTCGAGCTCGGCCTCGGCCGCTTCGAGCAGCTCGGCCGTCTTGGCCTCGATGACATGGCTACCGGCGAACACGTCGTCGTACTCGAGCAGGTCGGTCTCGAAGGCCAGCACCTGTTGCATGCGCAACGCCCACTGCTGGTCCCAGGGCCGGGGGAGGCCGAGGGCCTCGTTCCACGCCGGGAGCTGGATCGAACGGGCGCGGGCGTCCTTCGACAACGTCACCCCGAGCAGCTCGAAGATGATGCGCTGCACGTTGTTCTCGGGCTGCGCCTCGGTGAGGCCGAGGCTGTTGACCTGCACGGCGTAGCGGAAGCGACGGAGCTTGGGGTCAGAGACGCCGTAGCGCTCGAGGCAGATGCGGTCCCACCAGCGGGTGAAGGCCCGCATCTTGCAGGTCTCCTCGACGAAGCGGATGCCGGCGTTGACGAAGAAGGAGATGCGGCCGACGACCTGGTCGAAGTCTTCCTTCTTGACCTGTCCGCTGTCGCGCACGGCATCGAGCACGTCGATGGCCGTCGCCATGGTGAAGGCCAACTCCTGCACCGGCGTCGCTCCTGCCTCCTGCAGGTGATAGCTGCACACGTTGATGGGATTCCAGCGCGGCACATGGCGCACGGTGTAGGCGACCATGTCGACGATGAGTCGGCGACTCGGCACCGGCGGGAAGATGAAGGTGCCGCGGCTCAGGTACTCCTTGACGATGTCGTTCTGCGTCGTGCCGGTGAGGAGGTGCGGCTGCACGCCGTGGTTCTCGGCGTTGGCGATGTAGAGGCCCAGCATCCACGCCGCTGGCGCGTTGATTGTCATCGACGTCGAGATCTGGTCGACCGGGATGCCGTCGAGGAGCTGTTGCATGTGGCCGATGTGGGCGACGGGCACGCCGACCTTGCCGACCTCGCCTTTGGCTTCAGGGGCGTCGGGGTCGTAGCCGATCTGGGTGGGAAGATCGAAGGCGATCGACAGACCGGTCTGCCCCTTGGACAGGTTGGTGCGGTACAGCTGGTTCGAGGCTCGGGCCGAACTGTGGCCGGAGTACGTCCGCATCACCCAGGGCCGGTCGCGTTCTGCCATGGCGATGATTCTCCCGCGAGGGTCCGCGTCGGCGCACGTTCAGGCCCCTAACGTCGTCCGCCTCCATGACCTGGGACGGCGACATCCTCGACTTCGACCGGCGCGCCGCTCGGGTGTACCCGCCGCTCGAAGCCGCCGTCGGGCTCTCGGTGCTGCACCGGGCGAGCGGTTTCCGGGGCAAGGTCCTGCGCTTCGATCCGGGCGAGGTGGTGGTGTTGCGATCGCCGACGGGCGGCGAGCGGTTGTTCCCGCTGGTGCCGGGCGCGTTCGCGGTCGAGGGCCGAACGGTCACGCTCCTGCGGCCGAAGGCGGTGTCCCCGGGGCCGAGAGCGACGCCCAGCGGCTCGATCGCTCCTGCAGGACGGCGGGCCAAGGTGGCCCGCGCCGGGCGGATCCTGGTCGAGGGCGTGCACGACGCCGAGCTCGTCGAGAAGGTGTGGGGCGACGACCTGCGCGGCGTCGGCGTCGTCGTCGAGCGCCTCGACGGCCTCGATCACCTTCCCGCGTACGTGGCCGCCTTCCGTCCCGCCGCCGACGCTCGCCTCGGGGTGCTCGTCGATCACCTCGTGGCCGGCTCGAAGGAGTCGCGGCTGGCGGCATCGGTGCGTGATCCGCACGTTCTCG
>JBKJKM010000078.1:0-7690 GCA_046597375.1 Acidimicrobiales bacterium
GCGGCGGCGGCCAGGATGGTCGGGACGACGGCGAACGGGATGGCGATGCACATCGCGCTCGCCGCCGCCGCCAAGACGATCTTGAACCGGGCGATCGGGCGATGCCAGAGGTATACCAACGTGCCATCCTCGGCCGGGTCGCCCAGGGCCGCGGCCGCGAACACGAGTGCCGTCAACGGCACGAGGAGGCTGAGCCCATAGCCACCGATGAAGCGGAAGGCCGCATCGCCGCGGTCAAAGGAGTCGCCGCGCCCGACAGCGACACCCAACAAGATGCCGATCACCCCGACGACCCCGAGCGCGGCGGCCCGTCCTTTCGTCACCTGGGTGCGCAAGATCAGTCGGAAGATGGCGTTCATCGGCGGTTGACCAGGTAGCGGAAGACGCTGTCGAGGTCGTCATCCAGCGGCACGACCTCCGTCAGACGAGCACCACCGTCGCGAGCGATGGTGGTGACGGATCGGCGGAATGCGGCAACGTCGACGGTATCGACCACGAGGTGCTCTGGGCCCTGCACCCAGGCGCCGGTCACCGCGCCGGTCGAGAGCAGTCCGGCGGCGAGCGTGCGCGGCGCATCGGTGCCGATGCGGAGGCGGTGCGGGCGGTCGTCCATGAGGTCCCGGATGGCGTGGAAGTCGCCTTCGGCGGCCAGACGGCCTTGGGCGATGACCAGTACACGCGACCCGAACTTCTCGACCTCGTCGAGCACGTGACTCGAGATCAACACCGTGCGGCCCTCGTCGGCCAGCCGTCGGAACAACGTGATCATGCGCAATCGCTGCCGGGGGTCGAGACCCTCGAGCGGCTCGTCGAGCAGCACGACCTCAGGATCGTGCACGAGGGCCTGCGCGACCTTCACCCGCTGGCGCATCCCCTTGGAATAGGTCCGTACGGGGCGGGCGTCCTCAGGGTCGAGGTCGACCATTCCGAGCGCCGCAGTGGCCGCCCGCCCGGGGTCGGCGACGCCGTGCAGGTCCGCCGCCAGGCGCACGAACTGCACCGCCCGCAGCGGATCGAAGAGCGCCTCCTGTTGAGGTACCAACCCGATACGCCGGTTCAGTGCCAGATCACGACGCGGCACTTGGCCCAGGATGCGCACCTCGCCCCGCGACGGCGCTGTCAGGCCGCACAGCACCCGCAACAACGTCGACTTGCCGGCGCCGTTGGGGCCGAGCAGGGCGGTGATGCCGGGTTCGACGCGGCACGTCACCTCGGAGAGGGCGACGATCGACCCGAACCACTTCGAGACGTCCGTGATCTCGATCGTCACGGTTACCTCGTCACCTGGAGCCGGCGATACCGAACCACGGAGATCGCGCCGCACGCGATGGTGAGGCCGATGAGCACGACGGCCAGCACCCACGTGTCCACGCCGCGCGACAGGCCCGGCTCGCCGTAGATGCGCCGCACCAGGTCGAGCGGTCCGCCCGACAGGTTGAGGGCGAGGAGGTTGGCCGGGGCGTCGAGGGCGGCCACCAGCGTCTCGCTGACGACGGCCGACCCGACGATGACGAAGAGGGTTGCCGCCGCCGCCACCGCGCGACGGTCGGTGAGGCTGGCGATGGCCATCGAGAGACAGGTGTAGAGGGCGGCCAGGAAGAGTCCCGACTCGAAGATACGGATCACCACCCGCAGTACGGCCAGTGGCCCGTCGGGCCCGGCGCTTTGGAGCATCAGGCCCAACAGCAACAGCAGCGGCGGCCCGACCGTGACGAAGGTGATGACGATGGCGACGGCGGACGCTTTGGCCAGGAGGTAGGTGAAGCGGGTCAGCGGCGAAGCCAGGTAGAGGCTCAAGACCTTGGATCGTCGGTCGGGGCACAACGCTTCCGGCGCCACGAAGGCGACGAAGAGGACGATGGCCGAGATGATGAACCCGTAGTACTCGCTGTACTCCGGGATGATCTGGCGAGCCTGGTTGCGCCCGCCGAAGCGCCCGAACAGGGCGATGATGCCGACGAACACCGTCGCCGGCAGGTAGGCGAACACGATCGAAAGCAGCGGGAGCACCTTTGCTCGCGCCGGGCGCCGAAGGCCGAGGATCCGCCGCAAGGTGTGGGCGACAACGCTGCGCACGGCGTGGGCCTGGCCCTCCCGGTGGCCCGTGTACCGCCGGTATCCGCGCTCGAGGATGCGCGCATCCGCCCCGACCCGTGCGTCGCTCACGCCACGGCCGGAGATTCGGTGAAGCGTTCTGGTCGCCAAAACGCGTCGCGAAGGCCGATCCGGCGACCGAAACGCTTCACGAAACGGACCCGGCGTTCTGGCCGGCGAGGAAGACGTCTTCGAGGCTGGCGGTGCGGCGTTCGAGACGACGGACACCGAGCCCGAGGTCGGCGATGGCGTCGCGGACGAGGTCGAAGACGACGTCGGCCTCGAGGGCGACGACGACGAGGCGTTCGTCGACGATCGAGGCGACGCCCCGCTCGGCCAACAGGGCGACGAGCTGCGCCGCCCCGGTCGCCGGCTCGTCGAGATCCACGAGCAGCTCGGCCCGATCGACGCCGCGCAGCTCGTCGAGGCGACCGCTCCGCACGGTGCGGCCCTGGTCGATGATGACGACGCTGTCGCTCACCCGCTCGACCTCGTCGAGGAGGTGCGACGAGAGGATCACGTTGAGCCCGAGGTCGTGGCCGATGCGACGGATGAGGGCGAGCATCTGGTCGCGCTGGACGGGATCGAGTCCATTGGTCGGCTCGTCGAGCAGCACCACCTCCGGATCGTGGGCGATGGCGAGGGCCAGCTTCACGCGCTGGCGCTGGCCGGTGGACATGGTGCCGACGGCGCGGAAGCGCTCCTCGCCGAGGCCGACCTCCCACAGGGCGTCGCTGGCACGCGTCTGCGCCTCTCGGCGGGGAAGCCCGTGCACCTCGGCGAAGTGCCGCACCACGTCGTGGGCCCGCACGTCCTCGGGCAAGGCATCGTGCTCGGGGGCGTAGCCGACGCGTGCCCGAACTTCGGGTCCGAGCGTCCACGGGTCGCGTCCGAGCACCTCGAGCCGTCCGCCGTCGGGCCGGTGCATCCCGAGCATGAGCCCGAGCAGGGTCGTCTTGCCGGCTCCGTTGGCACCGAGCAGACCGGTGATGCCCGAACCGATCTCGAAACTGGCTCCGACGAGGGCGTTCGTTGCTCCCCACCGCTTCACGACGCCCTCCGCCCGGACGATCGTGGTCACGATCGGCAACGTTAGACGCCGTCGCGGCGGCGTAACCTCGGCGTCGTGACGGACCATCCCAAGCCCCGCAGCCACGAGGTCACCGACGGATACGAACGGTCGCCGGCGCGAGCCATGCTCCGGGCTGTCGGCATGACCGACGCCGACTTCGACAAGCCGCAGGTCGGCGTGGCGTCGTCGTGGAACGAGGTCACGCCGTGCAACATGTCGCTCGATCGCCTGGCCAAGCGAGCCAAGGAGGGCGTGCGGGCGGCCGGCGGGTTCCCGCTCGAGTTCGTCACCATCGCCGTCAGCGATGGCATCTCGATGGGCCATGAAGGAATGCGGGCGTCGCTCGTGAGCCGCGAGGTCATCGCCGACTCGGTCGAGACCGTCATGCACGCCGAGCGCCTCGACGCCCTCGTCACGTTCGCCGGCTGTGACAAGTCGCTGCCAGGGATGCTGATGGCGGCGGCCCGCGTCGACCTGCCGTCGGTGTTCCTCTACGGCGGCACGATCATGCCCGGCCGGGTGCCGGGTCGGGACGACTTCGGCAACATCGACTACGTGAGCGTCGTGGAAGGTGTCGGCGCCCACGCGGCCGGGAAGCTCTCGGCCGAGGAGCTCAAGCTGCTGGAGCTGCACGCCTGCCCCACCATCGGAAGCTGCGGCGGGATGTTCACCGCCAACACGATGGCGTCGATCGCCGAGGCCATCGGCATGGCCCTCCCCGGCTCGTCGTCGGCTCCGGCCATCGACGCCCGGCGCGACGACTTCGCCTATCGCAGTGGCGAGGCCGTCATCAACCTGCTCGACCTCGACCTGAGGCCCCGCCGGATCATGACCAAGGAGGCGTTCGAGAACGCCATCGCCGTCGGCATGGCCCTCGGCGGCTCGACCAATCTGGTGCTGCACCTCCTGGCCATGGCCTACGAGGCCAGGGTGGAGCTCGAACTCGAGGACTTCAACCGGGTCGGCCGCAAGGTCGCCCACCTCGCCGACATGAAGCCATTCGGCCGGTACCACATGTACGACCTCGATCTCGTGGGAGGCGTGCCCATGGTGATGAAGGAGCTTCTCGACCACGGCCTGCTCCACGGCGATTGCCTCACCGTCACCGGCAAGACGATCGCCGAGAACATCGCCGACCTCGACCCGCCGGGAGTCGACGGCAAGGTCATCCGTCCGCTGTCCGACCCCATCCACGCCGACGGCGGCATCGCCATACTCACCGGGTCACTGGCCCCGAGGGGTTCGGTCGTCAAGACGGCGGGGATACCGCATCAGCGCTTCGAGGGGATCGCTCGGGTGTTCGACGGGGAGTCGGGGGCCATGGAGGCGATCCTCGCCGGCGCCATCGATCCCGGCACGGTGCTCGTGATCCGCTACGAGGGTCCGAAGGGAGGGCCAGGTATGCGCGAGATGCTCGCCGTCACCGGCGCCATGAAGGGTGTCGGTCGGGGTGGTGACTGCGCCCTGCTCACCGACGGAAGGTTCTCCGGCGGCACGCACGGCTTCTGTATCGGTCACGTCGCGCCGGAAGCCGTCGACGGCGGCCCGATCGCCTTCGTGCGCGACGGCGACCGCATCGTGATCGACATCCCGGCGCGGACGATCGACCTCATGGTGGACGACGACGAACTGGCTCGCCGGCGAGTCGACTGGAAGATTCCCCCTCCCCGCTACACCACCGGGGTGCTGGCCAAGTTCGCCCGCCTCGTGCAGGGGGCCGAGCGGGGCGCCATCACCGAGCCTTGACGGCCCCGCTGTGGACAAAAGACGGCGCGACCGTCGTGCCCTCGGTCTTCACCCGCGGACCGTGGGACCCGACGCTGCTCCACGGCGGCGCCGTCGGCGCACTGCTGGCCGAGGTCGCGCAGGCCGAGCTCGACCCGGCGTTCTCGCCGGTGCGCCTCACCGTCGACCTCATGAAGCCCGTCCCGCTGCGGCCCATGGTCGTGGCCGTCGAGATCGTCCGCACCGGCCGGCGACTCCAACTCCTCGAAGCTCGGTTGCGGGACGGGGCGGCGACGGTGGCCAGCGCCACGCTGCTCGCCCTCCGCCCCGTTGACGTCGATGACGAGGGATGGAACCCTCCCGTGTTGCCGCCTCCGGACGGGCCCGATGACGCCGAGGAGTCAGGGTGGCCCAACGATCCCGACGTCGAGGCCTTCGTCGGCGGAGGTCAGGACTTCCGCTTCCTCCCGTCGTCGACCTTGGGGACGGGCGTGGCCTGGTTCCGCCTCCGTCGACCCGTGCTCGGCGACGATGTTCGATCGAACTCACCACTGGCGCGCGCCGTGAGCGCCGCCGACGTCGGCGGGGCCGTCAGCGCCCGACGCCAGTCACCCGCCACGTCGTTCGTCAACGCCGACATCTCGGTGCAGCTGGGGCGGGCGCCGGTCGGCGAGTGGATCCGCCTCGTGTCCGTCTCGCGTTGGGAGGCATCGGGGACCGGTTGGGTGGCGTCCGAACTCTGGGACGTCACCGGCCGCTTCGGCTCGGCCAACCAGGCCCTCGTCCTCGACGGGCGTTAGCGCTCGTCGTCGAGGTCGCGGAGTCGCTTGGCCTCGAGACGGCGGTCGAGTTCGATGTCGAGCTCGGCGTAGCGGCGGCGGCGGTCGTCCTCGACATTCGCCGGCGGGCTTGGCGGAGGCCCGGCTTCAGCACCTCGACCGCGCACCACCAGCCAGGCGATTCCGCCGACGATCACGAGGAGCAGCACCAGTGACGGCATGGACCCGAGGGTAGCGTCCGGCCGCCGCCTAGATGCCCGCAGCCACCGGCACGACGAACACCGCGGCAGGAACGCCGAGGTTGCGCATCTCCTGGATCCGAAGCGACTGCAACGGGTCAAGGCGGGGGTCGAAGGACGAGACCCAGAGGTTGTCGTCGAAGGTCTCGGCCAGGTCGTCGAGGCCGGTAGCTCGCATCTCGGCCTGCAGCTCGCGACGGAGTCGTTCGAACTGGTCCCGCTCGGACGACGTACGCGAATCGTCGTACGCCAACAGCTGCGCGCCGGGGACCTCCCGCCAGGCTTCGACGGCCTCACCGACCACCAGGTGGAGGCGGCCGGCCGCCTCGGCCTCGGGCACCAACCGGTGAGGGACGAAGTTGACGGCGTGGTACGGCACCACACCGACGTCGAAGCCCCGGCGTTCCAACTCGTTGACGAGCCCGTAGCCCTGGGACCCGAGGTGGGCACTGTCGGTCCAGGTGATGAGCCAGCGACCGCGCCGGCCGCCCGCGTCCTCGAGACCGTTGGCCGTTCCCGGCACCAGGCGGCCGAGTTGTGAACCCTCCGGAGCCAGTCCCAGCTCGACCGGGCGGGGCTGGGTGGCCAGGCGGAGACCGAGGGAGACGACGACGACCGTGCCCGAGAGCGCAACGGCACGCGACACCTGGCGCCGCACGGACGGCGCCGACCAGTGCTGCACCCCGAGGGCCAGCTCGACCACGGTCCATGCGGTGGCCAGCCCGACCAGGCCGGCGATGCTCCAACCCCAGAGCATCAGGTAGTAGAGCGGTGCCCCGAAGATCCGTCCGAAGGCGAACCAGGCGAGGGCCAGGCTGGCGGCACACACCAGGTGCAAGGCTATGAGGGAGCGGTGCCGCCGCAGGCGCGGCGACGCCAATGCCAGTCCGGCGGCGACGGACCAGGCGACCGCCACGGCAACACCACGGGCCGGCACCGGGCCCCGACGGGGGAAGATCGCCACGTACTGGCCCGGCTCCCGGGCCCCGTCGACGACCAGGTTCCACAGATCGAGGTGTTCGAAGAGGAGGCGCCCACCCTCGCGAAGACCGATCGTTGCTTCGGGTGGCGTGGCGAAGTGCTCGGCGAGGATCGTCAGATTGCCGGGGTCGTGCACGAGCTGGTCGATGAACGGGGGCGCCCAGAGCACGGCCCCCACGAGCACGGACGCCCCGAGCCACCGCAGCGCTCGAGCGTCGGCTCGGGGGCGGACGACTGAGGCGGCTGCGGCGACGCCAAGGAGACCGACGACGGCCGGGAGGTAGGGCACATGTGTCTGCACGCAGATCGATCCGGCGAAGACGGCGATCGGCAACATCGCGCGATCACCGGCCACGACCGACCACGTGGCCACGAGGACGACGACGAACCAGAGCACCGGCAGGTAGGGGTTCCAGGGTTCGGACAGCAGGGTCCGCCCGTAGCCCACGACCACGAAGGCGACGACGGTGCCGATGGCGGCGGCGCCGGCGGTGCCCGCCCGCCGACGGGCCACGAGTACGGCGACGACGATGGCCCCTCCGTGGAAGACCAGCGACGACACCTCCAGGGCCCAGCTCGTCGAACCGAGAAGCCGGTACACGGGAGCGAGGAGGTAAAAGCTCAGCGGCCCGGGGTGGCTGCCCAGCCGTTCCGCCGTGCCGATGCGGCCCACCAGCCCCAGCAACGGCCACTGCCCGGTGGCGGCGTCTCGCACCCGGAGCTCGATCATGGCCAGGTCGAACACGGGAGTCCACCGCATGGCCCGCTGACCGATGGCGGTGATGGCCAAGGGCGCGAGG
>JBKJKM010000087.1:0-6621 GCA_046597375.1 Acidimicrobiales bacterium
CTACGGCGGGGGAGACCCCGGGCCGATCGTGGCCGCGCTGGCCCACGTGCCCGAGCTCCTCGAGGTGGCCCTGCCGTTCATCGGCGTCGCCCTGGGCCCGTCCGCTATGGAGGGCCGCGCCAAGGAGCTGGCGATCGTGCGGACGTCGGCCCTGCTCGAGTGCCGCTACTGCGTGGAGACCCACACCCCGGTCGCCCGAGACGCCGGCCTGACGCCCGAAGAGGTTCTGGCGCTGCGGGGCGAGGCCGGTCTTGAGGACGTGTTCTCCGACCCAGGCGAGCGCGCCTTGCTCGCCTGGGTGGACGCGCTCGCACTCGGCCGGGGCCCCGTGGCCGCTGGGCTGCGGGAGGCGGTGGTGACCTGGTTCGGCACGCCCTGCCTGGTCGAGCTGACGGCCCTGGTGGGCGCCACCATGATGCTGAATCGCTTCTGCACCGCGCTCGACCTTCCCACGTCGCCCGAGACGCTCAGCCGCCTGGAGGCAGAGGGGCTGGGATGGCCGTGACGGCTCTGGCCGAGGCGATCGACGCGGGCGCTGTCTCGCACCGCCTGTGGATGTACAGCAACTACCACTGCAATCTGGCCTGCACCTATTGCTTGACCGAGTCCGCTCCGAAGGTGGCGCGTCGGGAGCTGGATGGCGAGCGCATGGTCGAGCTGGCCGGAGAGGCCCAGGAGCTGGGGTTCACGGCCCTCGGCGTCACGGGCGGCGAGCCCTTCATGCGACCCGACATGCCCGAGCTGCTGGGTCGGTTGGCGTCGGTCCTCCCCGTCGTGTGCCTGTCGAACGGCACCCTGTTCACCAAGGCCCGCCTCGACCGCCTCCATGCCCTCGCCGACCTCCCGCTCCAGCTCCAGGTCTCGCTCGATCGGCCAGAGCCAGACGCCAACGACGCCATGCGTGGCGACCACAATTTCCGGAAGGTGGTGGACGCCATTCCCCGCCTGGTCGAACGGGGAATCGGCGTGCGTATCGCCACCACCATCGACGGCCCCATGGACGAGGCCGAGATGGCCCGTCTGTGCGAGTTGCACCGCAGCCTCGGCGTGGGCGACGAGGACCACGTGGTCCGCCCGATCGTCGCTCGGGGCCGGGCGGCCACCGCCGGCCTGGGCGTGGCCGCCGGGGCTTCCGAGCTCGAGCCCGAGCTCACCATCACCGCCGACGGGTCCTTCTGGAGCCCGTTCGGGCCTACCGTCGTGGACGACCGCCTCGACACCGACCTGCTCGTGACCCGCGCGACCCGCCCCCTGGCCACGCCGGTCGCCGCCCTGCTGCGCCTGGTCCAAGGCCGCCCGCCCGGCGACGACGCCCGCCTGGGCATCCGCTGAGCCTGATCCACCGTGGCCCGGTCGGGCCGCTACCAACTCGCTCCGTCCTCCCTTGCCTTGCCGAAAGGACTCCATGGCCGTCTCCACCCGCACACCGCCCGCTGGCACCACCGGGCCACCGCCTGGTCTCGACGTCGGCGGCCGTTCCAGCGCGCTGGTGCTCGGCGCCGTGCGCATCTCCCTCGGCTTGTTGTGGCTCACCAATGCCGGCTGGAAGACGCCACCCGACTTCGGCCAGGAGCGCGGCCGGGGGCTCTTCGCCTTCGTGAACGCGGCCGTGGAGCACCCGGTGTTCCCGCCCTGGAGTTGGCTCGTGAGGGAAGCGATCCTCCCCAACTTCCGCCCCTTTGGCTGGTCCGTACTCATCGTGGAGGCGTGCCTGGGCGCATTCTTGCTCTTCGGCCTCGGCACTCGGTTCTGGGCCCTTGTCGGCGTGGCCCAGTCGATGGCCATCGGGCTGTCGGTGTTGCAGGCGCCCAACGAGTGGCCGTGGTCGTACTACCTGATGGTGCTCGCCCACCTGGCCGTCTTCGCGACCGCAGCCGGTCGTACCGTCGGGCTTGACGGGGTGCTACGACCGGCCTGGGCGGCTCGCCCGAGCCGATGGTCGAAGCTGTTGTTGAGGGCGTCGTGACCGGCTCCGGTCGCCGGTCGATGAGTCGCTACGGGAGGGCGCAGTTCGTCGTTTGCCTCGTGGCGCTGGCCTTCGCCCTGGTGGGCCTGGCGGTGGCGCGCGACCTCGACTTCATCGCTCGGCGCGGCGCCTTGATCGGCCCGAGCGACTTCGAGCTGGGGACGCTGACCCTCAACCCATTGGGTGCGCTCCTGTCGGGGGCGCTCGCCGCCGTTGGCGCGGCCGGCGCATGGTTACACCGACGCCTCCTCGTCACCTTCGCCGCCGGCGGCTTCTTGGTGCTGGCCGCCCTGGTCGTGGTTCAGTGGGGCGGGTCCACCAACTGGACGGGCGGGCGCGGTTCCAACATCTCGCTGTGGTTGGGCGTAGGTGCAAGCTTGCTGGCCTTGGTGTCGGCGGAGCGGGCGGCTGGTGCAGCCGCGCCGTGAGCGCCGGGCTGCGGGTTCATTCCGTGGCGATGGCGGGCGACCGACCCCGGGCGCGGGCGGCCAGAACCAGCTCCATCGCCCCCCACAGGGCGAGCAGGATGGCGTAGGTCCTGGCCCGGCCGAGGAGGCTCACCCAGTACCGATCAAGGGCGAAGAAGAGGCCGGAGACCACGATGGCCAACCCCAGGCTGGTGAGGCTGACGGTGAAGCCCCGCTTCTCGAGGAAGCCGGCCACCAAGGCGGCCACGCCCACCGCCACCATGTACGCCGCAGCCTGGCGGATAGGGAGATTCCAGGCGCTGATCGCCACCACCGTCAACCCCCAGATCGACACGACGAGAGCGGCCGACCAATACCCGTCGCTGCGGCCCCCGAGGGCCACGACGCCGAGGTACACCACCCCGGTGAAGAGCGGTGTCCAGTAGAACGGCAGCGGCCCGGGGCTGATTGCCACCGCCATGGCTGCCGCCCCGGCGAAGAGCACGGCGGCTCGCCGCAGGCGGACCTTTGCGCTCGCGCCAGCAGTGACCGGGCGATCGTCCATGGCCGCAAACGCTACCGGGGCCGCGCCATACTCGGTCCGCGCGCGGCGTCATTGCGATGGTGGCGTCGACCGTCATCCTGGGGGGTGCGGCCGACCGTTGCCCTTTTCGTGATCCTCTTCTCGGCCTGCGCCGCCGGCGGTCGACCGGCGCCGGCCGGCGTCCTGGCGACGGCGGGCCTCAACGTGGTGCCTTCCGCCCCGGCCGGGACGGCCCCCGTAGCGGCGTGGCCGAGCGCCGGGCACGATGCCCGCCACTCCGGCTCGACGGCGCTGCTCGGCCCGACCAGCGGGCTGATCCGGTGGGAGCGTCGCCTGGAGGGACCGGTGACCCCCGGGCCGGCGGTGGGTGCCGACGGCACCGTCTACGCAGCCTCCAACGGCGGCGTCCTGCACGCCCTCGATCCCCGGACCGGCGCCGACCGTTGGACCTTCGACGGCGGCGGGTCCTACGGCAGCGACCTGTCGACCACCCCGGCCGTGCTGGCCGACGGCACCGTCGTATGGCCAGGACCGGGAGGCGTCGTCCACGGCATCGACGCCACCGGGCGCCCCTTGTGGCAATGGCCCCTGGCCGGGTTCGCCCTGTCCCCGGCCGAGCTGGACGACGGCTCCGTCGTTGTGGCCGACATGACGGGCACCGTCGCCGTGCTGGAGTGGGCCGGGAGCGACCACAGCCAGGCGCCACGGGCGCGCTGGTCGGTCGACCTCGGTGGCGTCTCCTACGCCAGTCCGGCCGTCGGGCGAGACGGCACGATCTACGGCGCCGCCGATCGCGACCTCGTCGCCCTCGATCCGGCCACCGGGGCGGCGCGCTGGCACTTCTCCACTGGCGACATCATCGAGGTTTCGCCCGCAGTGGCGCCCGACGGAACCGTCGTGATCGCCAGCAACGACCCGTTCACCTACGGGGTGGCTCCCGACGGGATGCAACGGTGGCGGCATCGGCGCGGCTCGCTCTCCTTCTCGTCGCCGTCGGTCACCGCCACGGGCCTGGTCTTTGCCGGCGACCACCGCGGAGGTGTCGCCATCCTCGACCTCGACACGGGGAGGGCTCGGGGCCGGTTGCAGGGTCAGGGCCCGACCGCCGCCACCCGTTCGGTGGGCGTGTGGACGGCACCGGCGGTCGACGGCGCCCACCGCAGCTACTTCGGAACTCGCAACGGCCACGTGTATGGATTCGGCCCTGACGGGACGCGACTGTTCGACCTCGACGTCGGCGCCACCGTCGACAGCTATCCGGCGTTGACCGCCGACGGCGCCCTCGTCATCGGAGTGACCGACGGCCGCCTCCTGGCCATCGCCGACGACACCCTGCCGTGCGTCACCGCCCGCCGAGCCGTCGATGGGGCTGCCCTCGCCTACTCGCCCAGCCGACCCGACGCGGTGGTAGCCGTCCAGGTGTCGCCGGGCGCGGCGGTCGTCGGTCTCGGTGTCGACGACGGGCCAGACGCCCGGTTCACGCCCCAGGTGCTGGCCGTCCTGGCCCGCCATCGGGCCCGGGCCACGTTCTTTCTGGTCGGCGAACAGGTGGATGCGCTTCCGGAGGTCGCAGCCTCGGTCGTCCCCGGCGGCCACGAGGTGGCCAACCACACCTGGTCGCACCAGAACCTGCTCGGCCGGAGCCCCGAAGAGGTCGCCACCGAGTTGGAGCGCACTCGCGCCGCCATCGGACGGGCCGGGGGCGACGCCCGGCCGCTCCTACGTCCGCCCCAGGGCGAGCAGGACGAGGTCGCGGCCGAGGCCGCCTGCCGGGCCGGCCTTCGCACCATCGGATGGACGGCCACCCTCGAGCGCCACGTGGACAACCCCGAGGCCCTCGCCGGACGGATTGGTCCGGGCGAGATCGTCCTGGTCCACGACGGGCGGGGCGACCGCACCCGCTCGGTCGATGCGCTCGATCGCTTCCTGACGGCGCTCGACGATCGCGGTATTCGGGTCGTCGGGGTCGATGAACTGTTGAGCTTCCGTACGCCTTGAGCCCACCTCCGAGAGCACGGGCTGCCACCTGAGCGGCCGAGCAGTCCGGCGTCTTCCGCCCGAGCGCGGGAAGAGGTTCGTGGGCGCTCACCGGGTGGCTGGAGCCATGTAGAACCAGAGCGGGAACGGCGCATGCTGTGCTTGGAGCGCCGACCGGGCAGCCATGACGGTTTTGCCCGCCTCTGTCGTCTCGTGGAACCAGGCCTCCGCAGCCCGACCCCCCGGCGTGGGGCCGGTCACCAATTCCAGCGCCGCTTCCTCGTAATAGCTGCGGATGTCGTGGCAGACGGCCACGGTCGACCCGCCGCCCGGCAATGGCAGTTCCGTCCACGGCGTGCCCTCCGCCCACCGATCCAGCACCCCGAGTGCGGCGGGCACCTCATCGGCCGTGATGGCTCGTCCCACCGACGTCACCCCCTTGGCGGCGACGGCGCGGTCGTAGGCCGCGCGCAGCGCCCGGGCCTCGTCGACGGACGGCGGCAGATCGGGGTCGAACCGCGGCGGGATGGCACAGGCCATCGGGGTCTCGTCGGACTCGACGATTTCGGGGTACCGCGCCAGCACCGGCTCGGTGGATTCCAACAGCGCCAGAGCCCGCCGGAGCACGTCGAGCTGAAAGGCCGGATCGGCCGGCTTGCCGAGCGGGCGACCGAGAGGGAATTCGCAGTACAGCACCCTCGGAGGGGCCATCTTCTGTGCGACCTCGAACATCGAAGCCAGCACGACTGTGGAGAGGCCGGCGGCCTCGAAAACGTGGGCGAGCGTACACACGGTACGCGTGCAGAGCGGTCAGACCGGAGTCAGCAGTACGACGTCGACCGCATCCCGAGTGAGCTCCCCCGCGCACGTCGGCCCGGTATCGAGGCGCAGCTCGCTCACCGTGTCGGGCTGATTGCCGGCGAAGGCGAAATGGCGGGGAGCGACATCGCCGATGACCCCGAGCGCAACCAACTCTTCGAGTCGATCGATGGGGTAGACGACGTTGAGGTCAACCTGGAAACCGGTCCGATCGAAGTTCGGGCTCCAGTGGCCCATGATCAGGTCGCGGTCGCGACGGTCGAGGGCTCGGAACCCGGTGTCGCCCTGGGCGAAGCGATCGTCGTGGGGGCGGTGGAGAGCAGCCGACGTCACGATGGCGACGCGCGCTTCGGACAGCGGGACGCGAAGCGGCGTCGATGCGGTGCCCTCGAAAACGGGCACGGGAAGCGTCGCGCCGTACGCCCTCATGTCGGCGTCAGCTGACACGGCGGTTCCTCCTCGATCGTTGGCGGCAGTCGAATCTAGTCGTGCGGGTCAGAGCCGTTGGAGAACCCAATCGACGCCCTGGACAGCGCGGAATCCGAGGTAGACGGCGACGGCGGCCATGAGCAGCTTGAAATGCCATGGCGTCTTGGCCGGCGGCGCGATCGTGGCGCCGCAGGTCGGGCACGAGCCGTCGGCGTTCATCGACGTCGGGTTCCAGAACTTCGAACAGGTCTCGCACCAGGGCATGGCTAGACCGAGAGGCGTGAGCGGGGGCCGGCGGTCGCCACCGGCGACGGGAGGGGCCGGCCGACCAGAGCCGACAACAGCTCACACGATGCGAGGAGCGAATCGAGCGACACCCCCGTCTCGACCTCGAGGTCGCCGAGGAGGGCCACGAGGCCCTCGGTGGCCAGGTTGCCCCCCGCGCCGGCGGCGAACGGCGAGCCGCCGAGGCCGCCCAC
>JBKJKM010000089.1:0-2501 GCA_046597375.1 Acidimicrobiales bacterium
GGCCACCTGACCCACGGCATGGCGCTCAACTTCTCTGGCCGGCTGTATGAGGTCCACGCTTACGGGGTCCGCGAGGACACTGAACAGATCGACTACGACGCGATGGCGACGCAGGCGCGCGAGGTCCGGCCCAGGCTCATCGTCGGTGGAGCGTCGGCGTACCCGCGGACCTGGGACTTCGAGCGGATGGCGTCGATCGCCGCGGACGTCGGGGCGCTGCTGTTCATCGATATGGCCCATTTCGCCGGTCTGGTCGCCGCCGGTCTCCACCCGAGCCCATTCCCGTACGCGGACCTCGTGACCACCACGACCCACAAGACGCTCCGCGGTCCGCGTGGCGGCCTGACATTCAGCCGTCGCACCCTGCGCGCCGAGCTCGACGCGGCCGACTTCCCGGCGATCAAGGGCGGTGCGGCCGATGGCGCCCTGGCCGCCTCGGTCGATCGCAATGTCTTCCCGGGCATCCAGGGTGGGCCGCTGATGCACGTCATCGCGGCCAAGGCCGTGGCGCTCAAACTCGCCGCCGAGCCGCCGTTCCAGGCCGACCAGCAACGCACCATCGAGAACGCCGCCATCCTCGCCGAGGCGCTGGCGGCGCAGGGCGCCCGGGTCGTGTCGGGCGGGACGGACAACCACCTGATGCTCGTCGATGTCACGCCGCTGGGCGTCACCGGCAAGGAGGCCGAGCACCTGCTCGACAAGATCGGGATCACGGTCAACAAGAACGCCATCCCGTTCGACCCGCTGCCGCCGAACACGGCGTCGGGGATCCGGATCGGGACACCCGCCACGACGTCGCGAGGGTTCGGGCCGGACGAGATGCGCTCGATCGGGAGGATCATCATCGAGGCGATCGCCCGGCGCGACGAGCCGGTCGTCCAGGCGCGACTGGCCGGCGAGGTTCTCGACATCGTCCGCCGCTTCCCCGTTCCAGGCCTGCCCGCCGAGTGATCCAGCAACGCGCCAGCGAGCGACCATCCGGGCCCCAGACCCGATGACGTTCATCGGGACCGTCGGCAACATCATCGTGCCGATCCTGGTCGTGCTGGTCAGTGCCGCGGTCCTGTCCCTGCTCCTGACGCCGCTCGTCCGGGCGATCGGTCGACGCTACGAGATCGTCGATCGGCCCAATGCCCGCCGAGTGAACCTGATCCCGGTCCCGCGCGGCGGCGGGCTGGCGATCTCGGCGGCGTTCCTGCTCGTATCGGGCGTCTTCCTCGTCATCAATGCAACCGAGCTGTACGTCTCGATCCCGTTCGGGCTCGACCCACCGCAGTTGATCGCCCTCCTCCTCGGCGGAGCCCTGGCGGCCGCGCTCGGCGCGATCGACGACCTGTTCGATCTCCGGGCACGGATGCAGCTGATCGGCCAGGTCGGACTCGCGATCGGGGCCATCGTGCTCGGTATCTCCATCGATTTCGTGGCCAACCCCCTGGGCCCGGGGGTCATCCGCTTTTCCGGGCCGATCGCGATCGTCCTGACCGTCTTCTGGATCGTCGGGATGATCAACAGCATCAACTGGATCGACGGGCTCGATGGTCTGTCGTCCGGCGTCGCGTTCATCGCGGCCGTCACGCTTGGCCTGATCAGCCTGACCATCGAGGTCTCGCAGCCGTTTATCGCGGTTCTGTGCTTTGCCCTGGCGGGGGCATTGCTCGGGTTCCTGCGCTGGAACTTCCACCCGGCATCGATCTTCGCTGGGACCAGCGGCGTCCAATTCGTCGGGTTCACGCTTGCCGTACTGGCCATCCTCGGGACGGCCAAGGTCGCCGTCGCGCTGCTGGTGCTGGGCGTCCCGATCATCGATACGTTCTGGATCATCGTTCGCCGGATGGCGAAGGGCGGGTCGCCGTTCAGCCCGGATCGGAGCCACATCCATCATCGGCTGCTGGACCTGGGCCTCTCGCATCGCCAGACCGTGCTCGTGATCTACGTGATCTGCCTGGCACTGGCACTGCTGTCGCTGCTCCTGTCCGGAGTCAGCCAGCTGTACGCGTTCCTCGGGGTATTCGTCGCCTTCGGGCTCGTGCTGTATGTCCCGTCACGCGGCGGGCTGGATCGCCCCGACGAGCTCGAAGCCGAGGCGTACGAGTCCGATTCGGCCGATGACACCTGGCACCAGTAGATTCGGCGGGGGGCCGGTCGGAGCGTGTTCCCGTGCTAGCATCGCCGCGGTCCCGCCGATCGACGGGGTGGGGGTCAAAAGGCACCGATGAATCTCGAGTTCTTGCTGGTCGTCGTCGCAGCCGTGGCAGCCGCCCTGAGCGTCGGTCTGATCGGCCTTGCCGGAGTGACCGGCAGCTTCCGTGGTCCACCGCGCGATGGTGGCGGCCGCTTCCCGTGGTCCCGTGCAGCATTGCCTGACGGCGAACCGCGCATGTTCGACCGCGCGGTGCTGGTGGCTTCGGTCCGACGCTGGCTGCGTCGCCCGGAACCGCCGATCGAGCCGACCGCTACGCACCTTTCGGCCTCGGAACTGGCGTATCGGATCGGGGTCGCCG
>JBKJKM010000203.1:0-6951 GCA_046597375.1 Acidimicrobiales bacterium
GTCTCGATGAACGAGGCGAAGATGGCCACCGAGGCGATGACGGCCGAGCCGATGGCGAAGCCCTTGGTGTCGGCCTTCGTGGTGTTGCCGACGGCGTCGAGCGACACCATGATCCGCTCAGGCTCGCCCGAGAACTCACCCGACATCTCGGCGATGCCGGCGGCGTTGTCGGAGACGGGTCCGAACGTGTCCTCGGACACGATGACGCCGGTCGTCGCCAGCATGCCCATTCCCGTCAGAGCCACCAGGTAGAGGGCGAACTGCAGGTTGCCTCCACCCAGGGCGAGCGACACGCCGAGGGCGACGGCGATGGCGATGATGGCGTACACCGACGACTCGAGGCCAGACGCCGTTCCGGAGAGGACGGTGGTGGCGGGACCCGTGCGGGCGGCCTCGGCGATCTCCTGGACCGGGCCGTACTCCGTGCCGGTGAAATATTCCGTGAGGCGGCTGACGAGCTGAGCCAGCACGAGGCCGACGACGACGGCACCGAAGCAGCGGAGGCCGACGTACGAGAGGCCATCGGCGTCGTTCTTCACGTAGAACATCGCCAGGGCCAGGGTGCCGATGACGGTGATGATGCCAGCGGTGAGGAAGCCACGGTTGATCGGCTTCAGGGCGTTGGTCTCGCCCTCCTTGGCCCGAACGGCGTAGACACCGAAGATCGAGGCGATGACGCCGACGGCGCGGGCGGCGAGCGGGAACACGAGGCCGAGGGCGGGATTGGCGCCGACGGCGGCGAAAGCGGGCACGCCGAGGATGATCGACGCCACGAGCGTGACCTCGTAGGACTCGAACAGGTCGGAGGCCATGCCGGCGCAGTCACCGACGTTGTCGCCCACGTTGTCGGCGATGGTCGCCGGGTTGCGGGGATCGTCCTCGGGGATGCCGGCTTCGACCTTGCCGACGAGGTCGGCCCCGACGTCGGCGGCCTTGGTGAAGATGCCGCCACCGACGCGCAGGAACAGGGCCAGCAGCGAGCCGCCGAACCCGAAGCCGATGAGGATGGCCGAGCTCGTGTTCTGGAAGATGACGATGATGATCGTGGCGCCGAGGAGGCCGAGGCCGACGGTGAACATTCCGGCCACGCCACCGGTGCGAAAGGCGACCTTGAGCGCCATCGGCAGCGAACCGGTACGGGCGGCGGCGGCGGTGCGCACGTTGCCCCGCACGGCCAAGCCCATCCCGATGAAGCCCGTCAGACCGGACAGGAAGGCACCGGCCACGAAGGCCAACGTGCGGAAGAGGCCCGACTCGATGAACGAGAGCGCCTCGCTCCCGTCGGGCTTGGGTACCGAGGTCGAGGTGAGGAACACCACGATGGCGAGCGGTACCAGGATCACGCCGATCGTCTTGAACTGGCGGCGCAGGTAGGCGATGGCGCCTTCCTGGATGGCCGTGGCGATCTCGATCATCTTGGGGGTGCCCTGGTCGTAGGCGAGCACGTCCTTCATGAGGACGAAGCCGACGATGAGGGCGAGGATGGCCGACGCCCCCGACAGGCCGAGGACGAGGAACTCGCCACCCTGCAGGGTGAACTCCTGGTACCCCCCTTCGGATGCGAGCAGGAGGTTGTTCATGCCATTTCCTTTCGTGTCTCTGTTTTTCTGACGTAGATCTGGCGGGCGATCTTCTCGCCCACGGTGCGGTCCTGGCCGCCCACGTGGAGCACGAGGGGGCCATCGAAGGGGTGCTTCTCCTTGACCTCGACGCGCACGCCGGGCCGAAGGCCGAGGGTGTCGAGGAAGGCCACGACGTCGGGATCGGTCGAGCCAGGTACCGCGACCTCGGCGACGTCACCGGGCTCGAGGGCGTAGAGCGGGGGAAGCTCGGCGAGCTCCACCGACTCGGCCGCCGGGATCGGGAAGCCGTGGGGGCAGGTGGCGGGACGGTCGAGGGCGACGAACAGCCGGTCCTCCACCTCCTGGGGCAGCTCGTGCTCGAAGGATCCGGCCAGCCGGTCAGCCTCGTTCCAGGGGTAGCCGAGCATGTCGGACAAGAAGCGCTCGACGATGCGGTGGCGACGAATGGCGGCCACGGCGGCGGCGCGGCCCGGGGCCGTCAGGACGACGCCCTTGTAGGGCCGGTGGTCGGCCAGGGCGCGATCGGCCAATCGCTTGATGGTGGCGGTCACCGTGCCGGGGCTGACGCCCAGCTTGTCGGCGAGGTCGCCGGTGTGCGCCTCCGCCCCCAGCTGGTTGCTGGGGTTGGTCTGGCGGTAGATCGCTTTGAGCGTCTCGCGTTCGGACTTCGAGAGGGTCAGGTCCATATTTCTTCGGGCGGGAAGTTAGTTTTTGGTCAGGCAAAAGGTCAACCTGGCCGAGGGGGTAGAGCCCCCTCCATGTCGAACTCGTCCGTGCGCAGGGCTGGGTGGCCCTCCCGACTCCTCCTCTTCGGAGCCACCGGTGACCTTGCGTCGCGATCGCTGTTCCCCGCCCTGGCGGCGCTGGCCGAGACCGGCCGCCTTCCCGAGGGGTTCACCGTACTGGCCACCGGAAGCCGGGACCAGACCGAGGAGGAGTTCGCCGACCGGGTGCGCTCCTCGCTCGACGAACACGCCGATGACGCCGGCGCCGACGCCCGACAGCGGGTGCTCGACGCCGCCCGTTACCAGCCGGCGGATCTCGCCGAGGCGGGCGACGTCGCCGCCCTGGTGCAGGCGCTCCCCGGCGAGGGACCGGTTCTGGCCTACCTCGCGCTCCCACCGTCGACGTTCGCCGACGCCATCCGCGGCCTGCAGGCTGCCGGGCTCCCCGAAGGCAGCCGCCTCGTGATCGAGAAGCCCTTCGGGGAGGACCTCGAGTCGGCAGGCGAGCTCAACGCGCTGCTCCACACCACCTTCGACGAGTCGGCGATCTTCCGGGTCGACCACTTCCTGGCCAAGCAGACCGTTCACAACGTCCTCGGCCTCCGCTTCGCCAACCGCCTGTTCGAACCGGTGTGGAGCAACGAGCACATCGAACGGGTGGAGATCACGTTCGACGAGACCCTCGCCCTCGAAGGTCGGGCGGGCTACTACGACGGCACGGGCGCCTTGGTCGACATGCTGCAGAACCACCTCCTGCAGGTGCTCTGTCTGGTCGCCATGGACGCCCCGTCGAGCCTCGAGGGCGACGACTTCCGCGACCGCAAGGTGTCGGTCCTGCGGTCGGCGCGGGCGGTGCCGGAGGCCTCGGTGCGGGCCCGCTACGGCGGCTATGTCGAGGAGGACGGGGTCGATCCGACGCTCGAGACCGAGACCTTCGCCTCGATCACGCTGCACATCGACACGTCCCGGTGGGCCGGAGTCCCGTTCGTCCTGCGGTCAGGCAAGGCGCTGGCGGCCGACGTCCACGAGGTGGCCGTGCACTTCAAGCCTGTGCCCAACCTGGCCTTCGGCACGGAAATGTCGGCGGCTGGCAACGTCATCCGCCTCCGGATGGATCCCGACCGGTTGGCCATCGGGATCAACCTCAACAGCGATGGCGAGTTGTTCGACATCGCACCGGTCGACCTCGACGCCGACCTGTGTCCGCCCGGGCTCCCGGCGTACGCCAACGTGTTCCTCCATGCCCTCGAAGGCGACACCACCTTTTCGATTCGCGACGACGAGGCCGAGGAGTCGTGGCGCGTGGTGGCACCGATCCGGGAGGCCTGGTCACGGGGACAGGTCCCGATGCTCGAGTACCCGATCGGCTCAGCCGGTCCCGACGTCGGGTGAACGGCGGCTCAACAGCAACGCGCCAATGACCGAGGCGGCGACGGAGGCGACCAGGATGCCGATCTTCGACGCCGACTGAAGGTCGGCGTCCTCGTAGGCCAGATCGGTGATGAAGAGCGAAACGGTGAAGCCGATCCCCGCCAATCCGGCGGCGCCGATGATCTGGCGCCAACCAACCTCGGGAGGCAGCTCGCCGATGCGAAACCGCACGGCCAGGTAGGCGCCGGCCGTCACACCGACGAGTTTCCCGACGACGAGGCCGAGGCCGACGCCAAGTGCGACGCGCGAGGCCCCGGGAGCGGCGAGAGCGGCACCCTCGAACACGACGCCCGCGTTGGCGAGGGCGAAGATCGGGATGATGAGCAGGCTCGTGACGGGGTGCAGGGCAAGCTCCAGGCGCTCCGTGACCGAACTCGTGGTGCGGGCCAACTTGGTCATCTCCGCCACCTCCGCAGGGCTCGGGTCGTCGCTCAAGTGCTCCGCCCACTCGCGGGCGACATAGGCCGGGTTCAGCGGCCGCGCCGGCGCCAAGAGCCCGAGGACGACCCCGGCGATGGTGGCGTGCACGCCGGACTCGAAGACCGCCAGCCACACGAGGGCGCCGAGGATCACGTACAGCGGCATCCAGGTGACCTTCTGCCATCTCAGGATGCCCATGCCGCCGAGCAGTCCGGCCGCCACGGCGAGGGCCAGAGGCTCGACGTCGGAGGAGTAGAAGACGGCGATCACGAGGATCGCCCCGATGTCGTCCACGATGGCGAGGGTCAACAGGAACAGCTTGAGCCCAGTCGGGACGCGGTTCCCGAGGAGGGCGGCAACACCGAGGGCGAAGGCGATGTCGGTCGCCACCGGAATTCCCCACCCGTTCGCCCCGCGTCCGCCAGCGTTGACGGCGATGAAAAGGAGGGCAGGGACGACCATGCCCCCGAGAGCGGCGATCGCCGGAGTCGACGCCTGGCGCCAGGTGCGCAGCTCTCCCGCCACCAACTCCCGCTTGATCTCGAGCCCGACGACGAAGAAGAAGATCGCCATCAGGGCGTCGTTCACCCAGTGGCGGAGGTCTTCGGTGATGCCGAAGCTCCCGAACTCGATCGACACGACGCTTGACCAGAGCGCCTCGTAACTGTCCCGGAGAGGAGAGTTGACCCACACGAGAGCGACGACGGCTGCCACCAACAAGACGACACCGCCTGCGGCCTCGGTCTCGAAGAACTCCCGGACGGCCCGCGGAAGCCGGGTCGGCGGGAGTGGGGCGCGGGGAGTAGCGGTACGGCCAGCCATGGAGCTCCTGGGTCACGGGGTCGGCGAAACGACGCCGACCAGGCTTCCCGGCACACCAGTGGTCGAGCCTAGGTGATGCGGTCAGATCTCCACGTGTGTGCCGACCTCGAAGACCCGATCAGGCGGGAGGCCGAAGAAGCGGCTGGCGCTGTCCGCACCACGATTGAGGAGCACGAAGAGTCGCTCGAGCACCGGGTGCATGCCCGGCACCTTCCCGGCCAGGACCGATTCGCGACCGATGAAGTAGGTCGCCTCCTCGGGCTTGAACCGGAAGCCTCGTCCCGTGCACGCCTCGAGGGCCTCGGGCACGTTGGGCTCCTCCATGAAGCCATAGCGGAGCAACACCTGGTGGACTCCGGGCACGATCGTCTCGGACTCATAGCGGTCGGACAGTTCGACGCGCGGCACATCCGCCGTCTTGACGGACACGATGATCGTCGTCTCGTGGACCACCTTGTTGTGCAACATGTTGCTGATCAGTGCGGGTGGCGCCCCGCCGAGGTCCTTGAACAGGAACACGGCCGTCCCCTGCACTCGCTCCACGCGGTCGAGTCGATTGAGCACGTCGCGAATGGGCCGCTCCCCGCGGTGGATGCGGCCGGCGACGAGTTCCCTTCCTCGGCGCCACGTGGTCATCTGCAGCAGCAGGACGAGGGCGACGAGAAGGGGGAACCAACCACCCTCCGGGATCTTCGGGACGTTGCCGGCGAGGAAGGCGGAGTCGACGAGGAGCAGCGGCGTGACGACAAGGAGCGCCTTGGGGGTCGACCACCCCCACTTCACTTTGGTCACGACGTAGAAGATCAGCGACGTGATGACCATCGTGGTCGTGACGGCGATTCCGTAGGCCGCCGCCAGGTTGCTCGAGGTGCGGAACCCGAGCACGAGGCCGATGCACCCGACGAGCAGCAACCAATTGACGAGGGGGACGTAGACCTGTCCCTGGTGCTGGCCTGACGTCTGCTTGACCTTCAACCTCGGGAGGTAGTCGAGCTGGATCGCCTGCACGGTGAGCGAGAACGAGCCCGAGATGAGGGCCTGAGAGGCGATGACCGTGGCCATGGTCGCCAGCACCGCAAGGGGGGTGATCGCCCAGGCCGGTGCCATCCGGTAGAACGGGCTCTCGATGGCTTCCGGAACCCGGATCAACAGCGCCGCCTGTCCGAAGTAGCAGAGCAACAGACCGGGGAGCACGACGCCGTACCACACGACGGCGATCGGCTTGCGGCCGAAGTGGCCCATGTCCGCATAGAGGGCCTCACCGCCGGTTACGACGAGGAAGATGCTGCCCAGCGAGAGAAAGGCCTTCAGCGGCGACTCGGCGAAGAAGCGTGCGATGTAGAGCGGGTTCACCGCCGCCAGCACCCCGGGCTCCTGCACGATCTGAGAGACCCCGAGCACCCCGAGAACGGTGAACCAGACCACCATCACGGGTCCGAAGACCTTGCCGATGCCTCCCGTGCCGCGCGGCTGGACGGCGAAGAGCCCGACGAGGATGACGCAGGCAATCGGGAGCACGAAGCTCTCGAAGGCCGAGGAGGCGATCTTGAATCCCTCCACCGCCGACAGCACCGAGATCGCCGGCGTGATGAGACCGTCTCCGTAGAGAAGGGCTGTGCCGAAGACGCCCAGCAGGACGAGGACGGCGGTGCGGCGCCCGCCAGATGCGCCCTTCTCGGGCATGACGAGGGCGGTGAGGGCGAGAATTCCGCCCTCGCCTTTGTTGTCGGCCCGCATCACGAGGCTGAGGTACTTGATCGAAATGATGATGATCAGGGCCCAGAAGGCGAGCGAGGCGAGACCCATGGCGTTGGTCCGGATGACGGGCAGGTCCTGGTGCTCGAAGGCTTCGCGAAAGGCGTAGAGGGGGCTCGTGCCGATGTCGCCGAACACGACGCCCAACGCTCCCAGCGCCAAAGCTCCGATCCCCTTCGAGTGCCCGCCGCCATGGCCGGGCTCGTCGTGGGCCT
>JBKJKM010000281.1:0-4923 GCA_046597375.1 Acidimicrobiales bacterium
CGGCGACGAAGCGTCCGTCACCGCCCAACTCCAGGCGCTTCTCGATGCCGGCGCCACCGACCTCTGGACCGCCATCTTCCCCGTTGGCGCCGACCGCCGCGCCAGTCGCGACCGCACGAGGGAGCTCCTCCGATCCCTTCTGTGAAGGTCTCCTGCCCTTCTGGGGCAGCAGACCTTCACAGAACGGGAAGGGGGTGGTTCAGTCGAGACGCTCGACGATCATGGCCATAGCCATTCCGCCGGCGGCACACATGGTCTCGAGGCCGAACTGCTTGTCGAGTACACGCAGGTCGTTGATGAGCGTTGTCATGATGCGGGCGCCGGTCTGGCCGAACGGGTGGCCGAGCGCAATGGCGCCGCCGTGCGGATTCAGCTGATTGTCGATGTCGATACCGGTCTCCCGGCACACCGGCAGTACCTGGGCGGCGAACGCTTCGTTGAGCTCGACGACGTCGATGTCCTTGATCGTCATGCCGGCCTGGGCGAGGACAAAGGCGATGGCCTCGATCGGAGCGACGCCCATGATCTCGGGGTTGTTCCCGGAAACAGCCGAGGCGACGATGCGAGCGAGGGGCTTGATGCCGAGCTCCTCGGCGCGCGCCCGGCTCATCACGACGGTTGCAGCGGCGCCGTCGTTGAGCGGGCAGGCGTTGCCGGCCGTGACCGTGCCGCCCTCGGGCTTGAAGACCGGCTGGAGGGTGGCGAGCTTCTCGAGCGTCGTTCCGGGGCGGGGGCAGTCGTCCTTGGAGACGACGGTGCCGTCCTCCTTGGTGACCGGCGTGATCTCCCACTCGAAGATGCCGGCTTCCTGGGCGGCGACGGCGCGGTCCTGGCTCAGCTTGGCGAAGGCATCCTGATCCTCACGCGAGACGCTGAACTTCTCGGCCACGTTCTCGGCCGTGAGGCCCATCGGGATGTATACGAACGGGAAGCCGCTGTCGCGCCCGAGCAGCTTCGGGTTGAGGCCACCGGGGCCGAGGCCACCACCGCGCGGCCGAGCCGGCTTCTCGCCTTCGGCCACCGGCGGAGTCGAGGTCTTCTCGACGCCGCAGGCAATGTAGGCGGTGCCCTCACCGGCCTCGATGGCATGGGCGGCCGAGCGGATCGATTGCAGCGACGAGGCACAGAAGCGATTCAGCGTGAGGCCGGGGACGCTCTGGGGAAAGCCGGCGAGGATGCCGGCGGTCCGGGCCACGGAGAACCCGGTCTCGCCGGACTGGGCGACGTTGCCGGCGATGATGTCGCTGATCTCGGTCTTGTCGAGTTGCGGCACCTTGGCCATCACGGCGTTGAGGATGTCGGCCAGCATCTCGTCGGCGCGGACGTCGGCGAGGGAGCCCTTGTTCTGTCGACCGATCGGCGTCCGGGTGGCGGCGACGATGACGGCCTCGTTCAGCTGCGGCATGAGGAGTGTGCTCTCTTTCTTGTTCGAACTAGGAGTTGTTGGAGTCGAGCGGTTGGGCGGTTTTGCCGAGCTCGTCGAGAAGGACCTTGGAGTACGTGATCTTGCCGTTGAGGGTGTCGACCGTACCGGTGCACAGGGCCAGCGCCGCCTCGGCGATGACTTCCACCGGCTCGGCCATGTCCTCGCGTCCCGGCGGGATGAGCTTGTGATGCACGACGCCGGGCGTGGCGACGACACCGGCCGGGGAGAGCACGTTGACGACGATGTTGTCGTCGTAGACCTCGGAGGCGAGGCCGGTGGTGAAGCGCTCGAGGGCGGCCTTGCACATGCCGTAGACGGTGCCTCCGCCAGCGCGACGACCCGAGCCGGGCTGGGGGTGGCGGGCGGCGCCGGAGGAGATGTTGAGGATCCATCCCGTTTTGCGCTCCTTCATCGAAGGCAGCACCAGCTGCGCCATCTCGAATGGCGCCCGCACCTGCACCTCGAACATGAGGTCGTAGTGGCGTTGCGTGAAGACGGAGACGGGCTCGAAGAACGTGACGGCTGCGTTGTTCACGAGCACGTCGATCGGGCCGAGCTCCTTGGTGACGTGCTCGATCATCCGAGCTCGGTCCTCCTGCTTCGAGAGATCGGCGGCCACGGCGATGGCTGTCCCGCCGGCCTTGGTGATCAGATCGACGGTTTCGGAGATCGAACCTTCGAAGCGACTGTCCCCCGCCTCCACCGTGCGGGCAGTCACGGCGACCACGGCGCCCTCGCCCGCCATCCGTCGGGCGATGGCCTCGCCGATGCCCCGGCTTGCGCCGGTCACCACCACGACCTTGCCTTCCATTGCCCCCACGACATCCCCCTATTTTCTTGACCGCCCGGTCAATTCCTAGTGGCTTCGATGCGATCGCATCAAGTGGCTCAGGTGTTCGAGCCCAGCGACCCGATGGCGTACTCGACGGGCGGCCGAACCGGCTCCCGGCGCCCGAGCGCCTTGTCGATGGCCGGCTGCAGGCGATCGAGTTTGGCGGCCTCCCGCTCGGCCTCGCCCTCGTGGAACTCCGGCATGATCTCCTTGGCAAACAGTTCGAGGCTCTCGCAGATGTCCTCGTGCTTGTTGTTCCCGGCCTGGCTCACGAAGATCAGCTGATCGACACCGGCCTCCTGGTACCCCCGGATGAGTTCGCGCACCTGGTCGACCGACCCGATGGCGCCGCGTAGCGACCCGATGCCGCGCTCGAGCATCTGCGCCCCGAGGACCTGTCCGGTCTGCGCAGCGATGCCACGATCGAAGCCGAACTGGCCGCGCCGCTCCTGGAACTCGCCCCAGATGTCGGTGACGCCCGGCTTGTGCTGACCAAAGGCGTAGTAGTGGCCGAGGGAGTAGCCGAAGAAGTGCCCACCGTCGAGGCCGCGGTCGATGGCTGTCTGCTCGTCCTGGTGCACCATCATCGGCAGGACGCAGGCGATGTTCGGGTTGACGCGAAATCCGCCCGGCACGCAGTCCTCGGACTCGATGGTGGTGTAGTAGTCGTCGACCCACTCCTTCGCTTCGGCCGGCTCGACGAACGAGAACGACAACGCGCCGATGCCCTTGGTCGCCGCCAGGTGGATCGTGTCGCGCCGGCTGCAGGCGACCCACATCGGAGGATGCGGCTTCTGCAACGGCTTGGGCACCACGTTGCGCGGCGGCATCTTGAGGAACTGGCCGTCGTAGCCGGCGAAGGGCTCCTCGACGAGCATGCGGGTGACGGCGTCGAGCGCCTCGATCCATTGCGCCCGCTTCTCGGCCGGGTCGATGTTGAACCCGCCGAGCTCGGTCTGGCTTCCGGCCTCGCCGGTGCCGAACTCGACGCGCCCGTCGCTCAGGAGGTCGAGGGTCGCGATGCGCTCGGCGATGCGAGCCGTCGGGTTGAAGTTCACGGGGAGCTGCACGATGCCGTGGCCGAGGCGGATGTTCTTGGTCACCTGGCTACAGGCGGCCAGGAAGATCTCGGGCGCGCTCGAGTGCGAGTACTCCTCGAGGAAGTGGTGCTCGACCTCCCACACGTAATCGATGCCGAGGGCGTCGGCCAGCTTCACCTGTTCGACGGCGTCCTTGAGGAGCTTGTGCTCCGAATCGGGGCCCCACGGCCGGGGCAGCTGGTGCTCGTAGAAGATGCCGAACTTCATGGTGTCGTCTCCTTGATGGTGTCGGTCACGAAATGGTCTCGATGGCCTCGTCGAACCATCGGAACAAGGCCGGGCGTCCCTGGCCGCGCCGGAGGGCGAGGGCGAGCCGGCGAGAGCTCATGAGGAGCTCGCGAGCGGTGCGACCCGGCCACGGCCGCGGCAACAGCTCGGGAGGGAGGAGCGGATCGCCACTGGCGCACTCGTCGTAGGCCACCGTCATCGCCAGCGCCGCCGGGAGGAAGGCACTGTCGGGAAGGTGTTGCTTGCGCGTTCGCATGTCGAGCAGCCGGTCCGGCAGGTGCTGGTGTCGTTGATTGAATCGCTCGTAGGCCTCGGACAGGTCGTCGATCGGCCAGAGCGTCGAGGCCAGCCGGCGGGGATCGCGCTCGCCGCCAACCTCGAGGTCATCGGTCGTGGCCAGGGTCAGCGCGTCGACGATGCCGAGACGTTCGGCCTCGGCCTCAACGTCCTTGTGCCAAGGGTGCGGGCTGACGTAGAGGCCACCCTGCACCGGCGCGCCGCCGAGACGGATCAGGTGATCGCGGAAGGCGTCGCGAGCGGCGCGTTCGCGCTCGGGCACGGCGAAGGCCACCAGCCGCCACTGCCGGTCCCACCCCCGCCCGGCGGCGTCCTGGGCATACGCCAGTCGGGTGCGTTCGATGTTGGCTCCAAGGGCTGCGAGGCCGGGTTCGGTGGCGGCAAACGTCGTCCGCCGGCCGGTTCCCTGGCGAACGAACAGGCCTTCGGCGACGAGGCGACGTAGGCAGCTCCGCACCTGGTCCGACGTCAGCCCGCAGGCGTTGGCGACCGGCTGGAGTTCCTCGGTGAGGATGGTGCCGTCCTCGTGGGCCATGCCGAGCACCAGCACTCGGGTCGGAATCGCCACGGTCGTAGCCACCACGACCGCCATCGTGTCCGAGTCTTGACGATCGGGTCAAGTGCGGCTTCGATCACGAAGTGTTGCGACGGTTTGACAGACCGTAAGGTCGGCCGAGCCAAGGGGGGCACACGTGACTCGAACACCAGCGAAGGCCGACGAGAGGCCAGCGGCACTCGACGTCGACGCCATCGTCGTCGGCGCCGGCGTGGCGGGGCTCTACGCCATGCACCGATTGCGCTCTCTGGGGCTGCACGTGATCGGCATCGAGTCCGGCGCCGGCGTCGGAGGCACCTGGTTCTGGAACCGCTATCCGGGATGTCGCTGCGACGTGCCGACGATCGAGTACTCCTACAGCTTCGACGAGTCGCTCGAACAGGAGTGGTCGTTCAGCGAGGTGATGTCCGCCCAGCCCGAGATCGAGGACTACCTGAACCACGTGGCCGACCGGTTCGACCTCCGCCGCTCGTTCCGGTTCTCG
>JBKJKM010000038.1:0-2806 GCA_046597375.1 Acidimicrobiales bacterium
CATCCCTCGATCGAGGAACCACTTGAATGAGTCGCGCTGGATCGAGATGAGGTCCGGCAACGGCAGGACCTCGTCGACGGTGCCCCCAAGGCCGTCCTCGAGAAGGCCAACAAGGAAGACGCCGCCAAGGCCAAGGCCCAGCTGGAAGCCGCCGGCGCCACCGTCGAAATCAAGTAACTCCGCTCCATCTGCCGTCCCGGCCGTCTGGGCAGCCTCAGCGCGCGATCGCGCGCTGACGCTGCCCAGACCCGCGTCTGCGAAAGGGTCCACCGCACCTTCCCCCACAACTGGTGCTTGACCAATCGACCAGCCCGACTTACCCTCTCATCCAACCCACCGGGTTTGAGGGGTTGTCTTTCCCCGCGTGCGTGTCTATGCTGATCGGTTGCCGATGCCCGCAGCCCAGTGCCTCTTCGTAAGAAGGTCCCTGGTCCTGCGCGCCCTGACGGCCCCCATGCCGTTCTCGTAGGAGGAACCGTTGCCTTCACGTCCCGTAGTCCGGGAACGTTTCTCGTTCGCCAACATCGACGAGGTCCTGCCGTTGCCGGACCTCATCTCGATCCAGCGCGACTCATTCAAGTGGTTCCTCGATCGAGGGATGGCGGACACGTTCCGCGACATCAGCCCGATCGAAGACTTCACCGGTCAACTCCGACTCGAGCTCGAGTTCGACCCCGACGATCCCGACCTGCGCCCGCCGCCGAAGTTCACGACGGAGGAGTGCAAGGAGAAGGACATGACGTACAGCGCGCCGATCTTCGTGCGCGCCCGCTTCATGAACGCCACCACCGGCGAGATCAAGGAACAGACCGTCTTCATGGGGGACTTCCCGATGATGACGGACAAGGGCACGTTCATCATCAACGGCACCGAGCGTGTCGTCGTGTCCCAGCTCGTCCGCAGCCCCGGCGTCATCTTCCAGCTCGGGCGCGACGTCAAGACCGTCGCCACCGGGACCATCCACCCGTACCGCGGTGAGTGGGTCGAGTTCGACGTCGAGGCCAAGCCGGGCAAGGATGTCACCGCCGGCACCCGCGTGGCCCGCAAGCGTCGCCTGTCGATGTTCGTCCTCCTCCGGGCCCTCGGCTTCGGCGAGGAGGAGTACCCCGGCTTCCTCGACAACTTCGTCCGTCACTTCGACTTCCTCGAGGGCCAGTGGGAGAAGGAGCGCGATCTCGCGCCCACCCGTGAAGAGGCCCTCGTCGAGATTTACAAGCGGGCCCGCCCTGGTGAGCCGCCGAGCCCGGAGTCGGCTCGTGCGTACTTCGAGAACGCCTTCTTCAACCCCAAGCGCTACGACCTCACGAGGGTCGGCCGCTACAAGCTGAACAAGAAGCTCGGCCCGGAGATCGAGAAGATCGCCGGCCTGTTCGGCATCGACATCGACCGGCCCGAAGCCGATCAGGGCGTCCTGGCCAAGGCCGAGATGCTCGCCACCATGACGTACCTCCTGCACCTGGCCAACAACGAGCCGGGCTACCGCCTCGACGACCAGGACCACTTCGCCAACCGCCGCATCCGCAGCGTCGGCGAGTTGATCCAGAACCAGGTCCGCATCGGCCTCTCCCGTATGGAGCGGGTCGTGCGCGAGCGCATGACGACCCAGGACGTCGAGGCCATCACGCCTCAGACGCTCATCAACATCCGGCCGGTCGTCGCCGCCATCAAGGAGTTCTTCGGTACCTCCCAGCTGTCGCAGTTCATGGACCAGGTGAACCCGCTGTCGGGTCTGGCCCACAAGCGTCGCCTCAGCGCCCTCGGCCCCGGTGGTCTCTCTCGTGAGCGGGCCGGCTTCGAAGTCCGAGACGTGCACTCCAGCCACTACGGCCGTATGTGTCCGATCGAGACGCCGGAAGGCCCGAACATCGGTCTGATCGGCGCCCTCGCCACCTTCGGGCGCGTCAACGAGTACGGCTTCATCGAGACGCCCTACCGCAAGGTCGTCGGCGGCAAGGTCACCGACGAGATCGAGTACATGACGGCCGACAAGGAGGAGGAGTACGTCATCGCGCAGGCCAACGCCCAACTCGATGACAAGGGCCGCTTCACCGAAGAGCGCATCCTCGTCCGCAAGGGCCCCCAGGGCTCGGCCGTCCGCCTCGGCCAAGGGGCGACGAGCTACGGCTCGACGTCCGAGATCGACGTCGTTCCGGCGGACGAGGTCGACTACATGGACGTCAGTCCGAAGCAGATCGTGTCGATCTCCACGGCGCTGATCCCCTTCATCGAGCACGACGACGCCAACCGTGCCCTCATGGGCGCCAACATGCAGAAGCAGGCCGTCCCGCTGCTCAAGCCCGAGGCCCCGTACATCGGCACCGGCGTCGAAGCCCGCGCCGCCCGCGACGCCGGAGACGTGTTCCTGGCCGAGGGCGATGGCACCGTCACCGAGGTGGCCGGCGACCACATCACCGTCGAGTACACCTCGGGCCAGAAGGACCGCCTCGGTTTCGCACTGAGCCGCAAGGTGTATCGCCTGCACAAGTTCGACCGCAGTAACCAGGACACGTGCATCAATCAGAAGGTCCTCGTCGACGAGGGCCAGAAGGTCAAAGGCCCGGTCAGCCGCAAGGAGTACGACGGCCGGCCCTACCTCGACTGGTCGATCGCAACGGTCCTCGCCGATGGTGCGTCCACCCACAACGGTGAGCTGGCCCTGGGCAAGAACCTGCTCGTGGCCTTCATGCCCTGGGAGGGCTACAACTACGAGGACGCCATCATCCTCAGCGAGCGCCTCGTCAAGGACGACGTCCTCACCTCGATCCACATCGAGAAGCACGAGGTCGACGCCCGCGACACCAAGCTC
>JBKJKM010000042.1:0-11722 GCA_046597375.1 Acidimicrobiales bacterium
GACGAACCGGTTGTCGAAGACGAGGCGATCGAGGTCGAGGGCCATGGCCACGACGGTACCGTCGAGGGCCACCGTTGGATGTTCATGGAGCGGTCGACGTCGTAGGACAGCCGTGCGCTGGGCCGTTAGGGTCGGCGCACGAGTCGAGGAGGGGTCATCGTGTCTGAGGTCATCGAGCGGTACCAGGGTCTGGCCGAGCAGTTCGGTGCGCGGGTGGAGGCGACACCGGACGACAAGTGGACGGCGCAGGCGCCCTGCGACGAGTGGAAGGCGCGCGACGTGGTCGGCCACGTGGTGGATGCGCAACGTCGCATGGTCGCCAGCATCAACGGCGGTGAGCCGACCCCATTCGGCGCCGACGAGCAACCGGCAGAGGCATGGAGGGCGAGCTTCGCCGCCGTCAAGGAGGCCCTCGCCAAGCCGGGAGCCCTGGAGGCGGAGATCCAGAGCCCGATGGGCCCGATGTCGCTCGAGAACATGATCGGCCGGCTGCTCTCGCTCGACATCTTGGTGCACACCTGGGATCTCGCTCGCGCTGTCGGCGGCGACGAGCACCTCGACCAGGACGCGGTGGCCAGCGGGTACGAGGGGATCAAGCCGATGGACGCCATGCTCCGTGGCCGGGGAGTCTTCGGCGACAAGATCGAACCGCCTGCCGGCGCTGACCTACAGACCGAGTTCCTCAGCTTCCTCGGCCGTCGGGTCTAGGCACTGGCCCGAACGCCGAAGAAGGGCTGGTACGCCGACCCCACCGGTCGTCACGACCTGCGACGTTGGGACGGCGACGGCTGGTCGGAGTGGGTGATGGACGCGTCGCGCCGCAGCTTCGACGACATCGAGGGCTGTGGGGGTGCACCGCCGGGTGACCCCGTGGTGGCCGAAGGGCGAGGCTTCGGTCGTTCGGGTGGCGGCCGCTCGTCCGGCCCTCGGCGTTCCGTCGGCGTTCCGTTGGATGCGGGACGAGCATCGAAGCGGGAACTGACCCTCGGTCTCGTCACCGCGACGGTGGCCGCCGGCGTCGGCTACGCCGTCGTCGAGGTGGTCGGTGCGTCGCAGATGAACCGCGCCGATGCCGTCATCGTGGCCGCCGTCGCCTTCCAAGCCGTGCTCGCCGTCGGCTTCGTCGTCATCGCGCGCGCCAACCCGTTCACCGATCTGCGGGGCCTTTCACGCGACGACCTCGTGCGAGGCCTGGTGGCGTTTCTGCTGGCCCTCTTCGCCTGGACGTTCGTCGTGTCCGCCATCGACGGCGGGCTTCTCGCCAGATCGGCCGCCGGGATCGCGCCCGGGCTCCTGGTGGCCGAGGTGGTCGTTGCCGTCGTCCTCGCTCCGGTGTTGGAGGAGCGCCTGTTCCGAGGCGTGCTCCTCGGCGCGCTCCGCGCCCGTTGGGGGCCGGTGGTGGCCGTGCTCGGACAAGCAGCCCTCTTCGGCCTCGTGCGCGGGTGGGCCGGCGACGTGACGAGCCGGCCGGCGACCGTCATCGGGTTTGGCGTCGTCGGCGCTGCCTTGGGTTGGATGGCGCACGCCACGGACGATCTGCGGCCGGTCATCGCCGGTCGAGCCATGTTCGGCGCCTGGATCCTGGCGGCGCGGGTGCTTGGTTGGTGAGCCTCCGTGCCCGTCGAACACAAGGGCGGTCCTCAACCAACGCAGCTCGGATGCCGATGCCGCGTTATGGGATTTGGAGCGACCGGCCGGAGGGGCGAACCCCGAGCGCTGGCCGCCGGTCGTGAACGCCTCCTGGTTGAGGCCCGCATCGTCGGGCTCGGCCGGCTCGAGACCCCCACCCTCGAAGCGGTCGAGCGCCGGCGGATCCAACTGTGGGCCCTCGCCATCTTGACGCTTGCCGCCGTCGCCGCCGTGCTCGTCGTCGGGCGGATGCAACCGCTCTCGTCCTCGACGAGCTGGTCGACCGAAGCACCGCTCCAGGCGCTCTTGGTCGCCTTGGTGGTGGGCATGGCGGTCTATGTGGCCGACCGGGAGCGGCGGCTTCGCGTCCTGACTCGGCTGCTCGTCGACGAGCGGGCCCTCACTGCGGCACTCGTCCAGCGGCTGTCGGAGGTCCGGACGCTCCTGGGTGTGGCGAAGGCCATGAACTCGAGCCTCGGTCTCGACCTGATCCTCAGCCGGATCGTGGACGCGGCCACGACCATGCTCTACGCCGAGCACGGTGAGGTGCTCCTCACCGACGGCGAGAAGTTCCGGGTCGTCGCCTCTTCCGGCGACGGCGCCACCGTTGGTGACGACCGTCCGTTCGGCACCACGCCGGAGGGTCATGCCGCCCGAACCTGGGAGCTCGTCACCCTTGCCGGCACCGAGCAGACGCCGCCCGCCATCTACGTCCCGATCCTGCACGCCAGCCAGCTCCTGGGTGTGCTGGCCATCACCGGCCACCGCGCCCGCCCGTTCTCCGACTACGACACCCGGGCGGCGATGCTCTTCGCCGAGCAGGCAGCGTTCGCCATAGCCGCGACCCACAAGGCCGAGTCCTCCAAGTGGCAGGAACAGGAGCGGCTCGAGCTCACGTCGCAACGGGGTGTACTGCTGGCCTCAGCCGCCTCCGAGCTGCGCGACCCGTTGGCTTCGGTGGTGGCGGCGACCAAGTTGCTCAAGCGCGACCGGCTGACGGACAACGAGCGCCTCGAGCTGGCCGAGGTCCTCTCCCGCCAGACCAGCCGACTCAGCCGATCCCTCGAGAAGATCCTCTCCAACCAGTCGTAGTGCTGCAGGAACCGCGTGTCAGACGGCGCAGCTGCCGTCGGCGCAGGCATCGCCCTCGGTGTGCCCCTCGTGATGCGCACCGATCACCTCGAGCGGGTTGCCCTTGGCCCATGCTCGTTCGAGTGCCCGGAGGAACACCTCGCTGTCCTGCGCGCCGGAGACGGCAAAGCGTCGGTCGAGCACGAAGAACGGCACCCCGCTCACGCCGAGCTCTTCGGCGGCTGCTTCGTCGGCCCGGACGTGGTCGGCGAAGCGATCGCCCCCGAGCACCGACGCCACCTCATGCGCGTCGAGGCCGGCATCCACGGCCAAAGCGCCAAGCGCCCGAGGGTCGCCCACCGGTTCGCCGTCGGTGAAGTAGGCCCGCAGGAAGCGCTCCTTGAGCTCATCCTGGCGTCCGTGCTCGGCCGCCAGATGCAACAGGCGGTGGGCGTCGAAGGTGTTGCCCGGGCGCACGCCGCCGAAGTCGAAGTCGAGGCCTTCCTCGGCGGCGACGTCGGTCATGTGCTGCAGCGTCGCCATCGCCTTGTCCGGACCCATGCCGTACTTGCGGCCAAGGAGCTCGGCGTAGCTCCCGATGCGCTCGGCCGGAGCGTGGCGATCGAGCTCGAAGCTTCTCCAGGCGATCTCGACGGCGTCGCGGTGCTCGAAGCGAGCAAGGGCGGACTCGAACCGGCGCTTGCCGATGTAACACCACGGGCAAACCACGTCGGACCAGATCTCCACGAGCACGGGTCGTCCAACGCCCGCCCGGTACGCAGGATTCCCCGGGGCGGGTAGACCGGGGCCGTGCAACTGGCCATCGTCGCCACCGTCTTCGGGGTGATCTTCGCCGCCGAGCTTCCCGACAAGACGATGGTGGCAACCCTGGTCCTGGCGACCCGGTTCCGGCCGGTCTACGTGTGGATCGGGGTCGTCGCCGCTTTCTTCATCCAGGTCGGCATCGCCGTGGCCGCCGGCGGCCTGATCTCGCTCGCCCCGGCCCGCCTCGTGTCGGCCATCTCCGCCGCCCTGTTCGGCTTCGGTGCCGCCGTCCTCCTGTTCGGCAAGGCCGACGGCGAGGACGAGATCGACGTGGCGCCGGCCGGCCCTCTCCGGTCGATCACCACGTCGTTTGCAGTGCTGTTCGTCTCCGAGTTCGGCGACCTGAGCCAGCTGACGACGGCGGCCTTCGCCGCTCGCTACGGCGACCCACTCAGCGTCTTCACCGGGGCCTTCGCTGCTTTGGCCACCGTCGCGGCGCTGGCGGTGACCGCCGGTCGGAGCCTGTTGCGGGTCGTTCCGATCACGGTGTTGCGGCGGGTTGCTGGGGTCGTCCTGGCCGTGTTGGCCATTCTGGCCGCAGTCCAAGCGATCCGCGGTTGAAGGCCTATCCGCGTTTGGTTCGCCCCCGCAGCGCACTGAGGCAGATCGAAAAGCTGAAGAGGCCGACGAGGGCAATGGCGAGTACGGCTTTGCCGAGGGTCTCGCCTTCCCATCCGACGGTGAGCAGCGCCCGCAGACCGTCGAGGACGTACGTCACCGGGTTGTAGCCGGCGATGGTGTCCAGCCAGCCGGTCAGTGCCTCGCGCGGCACGAACGACGTCGTGAGGAAGGCGAACGGGAAGAACAGGATGAAGCTCGAGTTCACCGCTGCCGGATTGCCCGTCTTCAGGGCAATGGCGTAGGGGAACCCCGTGAAGACGAGCCCCCATGCCCCGGCCAACAAGACGAACGCGATGGCACCGAGAAACCCGGTGGCGAAGCGCACGCCGACGGCGAGGCCAAGCAGCACGACGGGGATCGAGAGGGCGACGACGAGAGCGAAGTCCGCCACCATCAGACCGAGCAGCAGGGCGAGGCGTCGGACGGGGGTGAGCAACAACCGGTCGAAGTAGCCGTCCTGAATGTCGGTCACCAGCGTCGACGCGCGCGAGATGCCGGTGACGGCGAACACGATGGCCACGGGCAACTGAAAGGCTTTGAAGTCGAAGCCGGGAGCGGCCGACTCGGTCAGGTCTTGGAGCGATCCGGTGTTCACGACGAAGAAGAAGAGCGGAACGAGCAACGCCGGGATGATGGCTTCGGGTTCGCGAGGGATGCTGCGCAGCGCCCGGCTGGCGATGGCCACCACGTCGGACGCAAAGCCCTTCGGTCGCGCTCGAACCGTGCTGGCGGTGGGGGCAGGGGCGGTCATGCGTCGACCACCTGGTCGGTCCGGTCGTCGATGTGGTTGCCGGTCAGCTCGAGGAACACGTCATCGAGGGTCGGCGTGCGCAGCGTCAGGTCGCGAACGCGCACGCCGCACTGGTTGAGGGCGACGGCGATTGGACTGATGGCGGCGGCGCCGTCGGCGGTCGAGACGGTCACCTCGTCGCCATGCACCTCCACACCGTCCACCCCCCGGATCTGTCGGAGCGCCGCTATCGCTGTGGCCGCATCACCGTCGATACGGGCCACGATCATGTCGGCGCCGACCGAGCGCTTCAGTGCCTCGGGCGTGCCCTCGGCGACGATCTTGCCGCGGTCGATGATGCCAACCCGGTCGGCGAGGGTGTCGGCCTCTTCGAGGTATTGGGTCGTGAGGAAGATCGTCATGCCGAGCTCGCTGTTGAGGCGGCGCACTTCCTCCCAGACCTTGACCCGACTGACGGGATCGAGCCCGGTGGTCGGCTCGTCGAGGAAGAGGACGTCGGGGTTGTGAACGAGGGCGACGGCGAGGTCGAGGCGTCGCTTCATGCCGCCCGAGTAGGTGCCGATGCGGCGGTCGAGGGCGTCGCCCAGGTCGATCAAGGAGCCGAGCTCGTCGAAGCGCTGGGCCAACTCGCGTTTGTCGAGGCCGTAGAGCCGCCCCTGGAGGCGAAGCAGTTCGCGGCCAGTCTGTTGCGGATCGAGAGCGGCGTCCTGCAGCGCCACACCGATACGCAAGCGGACGGCCTCGGGCTGGCGGGCCACGTCGAAGCCGGCGACCGTGGCCGTCCCGCCGCTCGGTCGCAAGAGGGTGCACAGCACGCGGACGGTGGTCGACTTGCCGGCTCCGTTGGGTCCGAGGAAGCCGTAGATCTCGCCGGTGGCGACGGCGAGGTCGACTCCCGCGACGGCCTGCTCGTCGCCGAACGATCGGGAGAGATCGGTGGCGGCGATGGCGAGATCGGAAGACGACGCAGCGGGCACGGGGGCACCCTACCGGTGGCGCGTTGCTATCTCTCGGGCCTCAGGTGCCTGTTCGATCTGCCTCAGGTGCCTGCTCGATTCGCCTTCGGTGCCTGTTCGGTCTGCCTCAGGTAAACGTGTCGCAACGCTCAGGTGAACCGCTGGTGTAGCCCTTCTGGAACCACTCCATGCGCTGGGCCGAGGTGCCGTGGGTGAACGACTCGGGGTTCACCCGACCGGTCGCCTCCTTCTGGATCCGATCGTCGCCCACGGCCGCCGCCGCCGCCAGTCCTTCCTCGAGATCGCCCGCTTCGAGCAGTTCGTCCTGATATGCCGAGTTGGCCCAGACACCGGCGAAACAATCGGCCTGCAACTCGAGGCGGACCGACAGTTCGTTGGCGTCGTCCGGGTTCTTCTTCGACTCGCGCTGTACTTGGGCGTTCACCCCGAGCACGTTCTGCACGTGGTGGCCGAACTCGTGGGCGATGACGTACGCCTGTGCGAAGTCGCCAGGCGCACCGAACCGGGTGGCCAGGTCGCGGAAGAAGCCGAGATCGAGATACACCTGGTTGTCGGCGGGGCAGTAGAAGGGGCCGGTGGCCGAGGTGGCCGACCCGCAGCCCGTGTCGACTCCGTCCTCGAAGAGCACCAGCGTCGTGACCTCGTAGGACTTTCCCGCCGCCTGAAACTGCTCCTGCCAGGACGCCTGTACATCCTCGACCACGAAGGTCACGAACTCCTTGAGCTGTGCGTCTGGGTCGGGCGCGCCCTCCAGGCCGCCGTCCGTCGCTCGCGGCGCCGTGCCGAACGGACTGAGGCCGGGGTCGACGTCGAAACCGCCGCCCGAGCCGCCGCCCCCGAGGTTGCCGCCGAGGAGGACGGCGAGGATCAGGCCGATCAGCCCGAGCCCGCCGCCGGCCATCTTCCCGCCGCCGAGGGGAAATCCGCCCCCACCACGGCCGCCGCCCTGGCCGCGCCGATCGTCGATCTGGGAGCTCGAACCGCTTCGTTTCCAACGCACGCCCCATCCTTGCCCCGATCGGAGGTGGCTGACGCCCGGTAACTTCGCTGGGGTGACGATCGAAGGCCAGGCGCTTGATGAGGAGGCCCGCCTGCGCGCCCTCTTCCGCAGTGGTCTTCTCGACACGGGCGCTGACGAGGGATTCGATCGCCTCACCCGACTGGCCTCGCGTCTGCTGCATGCACCGGTCTCGTTGGTGTCACTCGTCGATGACCGCCACCAGTTCTTCAAGAGCGCCCACGGCTTGCCCGACGTGCGCCAGACCCCCCTGTCGTATTCGTTCTGCCAGCACGTGGTGACGTCCGGTCAACCGTTCGTCGTCACGGACGCACGGACGGACAAACGGGTCACCGACAACCTGGCCGTTCCCGAGTTCGGCGTCGGGGCCTACGCCGGCGTGCCCCTCCGGACGGCCGACGGCCAGATCCTCGGGTCGTTTTGCGTCATCGACACGGTGGCCAGGACGTGGAGTGGCGAGGAACTCGAGATTCTCGTCGAGCTCGCCGGCTCGGTGATGACGGAGATCGAGCTGGGCGAGGCGCTACACCAGGCGCAGGAGGCTCAGAAGCGCCTGGCCCTGTTGGCCGAGGCGTCGTCGCTGCTGGCGACCCTCGACTCGACCGTCACCCTGCAGGCGCTGGCCCGGCTCGTCGTGCGGGACCTGGCCGACTGGTGCAGCATCGCCGTGGTCTCCGTCGACGGGAACTCGGTCGACCGCGTCGCCGTCGCCCACGTCGATCCCGCCAAGGAGGAGCTGGCGCAACAGCTCCGAACGTCGCACCCCCACGACCCCATGGCGGGCACAGGCGTTCCTGCCGTGATCCGGTCGGGCCAACCACAGCTCGTCCCGAAAGTCGACCACGACCTACTCGCCGAGACGTCCCATGGCGACGACTACGACCGCCTTCTCCAGGAGCTCGGCTTCGGCACCGCCATGGTCGTGCCACTCTCGGCTGGGGGACGCACGTTGGGTGCGATCACGTTCGCCGGCTCGCCGTCGCGTCGTTACTCCGAGGCCGACCTCGACATCGCCATGGAGCTCGGACGCCGAGCCGGTTTGGCCCTCGACAACGCACGGGCGTACGAGGCCCAGCGCGAGATCGCCGGCACGCTGCAGCGGAGCCTGCTGCCGCCCGCCCTCCCCGAGGTCTCGCATTTCGCGGTCGCCGCCACTTACAAAACGCCCGGTGACACCGTGCTCGTCGGCGGAGACTTCTACGACCTGTTCCCGCTCCGAGGTCCGGGCTGGGGCGTCGCCATCGGCGATGTGCAGGGGAAGGGATCGGCGGCCGCCACCCTGACCGCGCTCGCTCGGTACACGGTGCGGGCCGGGGCCCTCAACCTCCGCAACCCGAAGCAGGTGCTGCGGACGCTCAACGAAGCGGTGATGCGGGAGTCGAGCGAACGGTTTCTCACCATTGCACTGTTGACGTTGCAGCCGGCGCGCGAGGTCCTCCGGGCCCGGCTCTGCCTGGCCGGGCACCCGAAGCCGTTCCTGGTCCGATCGACGGGCGAGGTCGAACAGGTCGGCCGGGCGGGCACGCTCCTCGGCGTGGTCAGCAACGTCGATCTCAGCGTCGTCACCTTCGATCTCCGACCTGGCGATCTCATCGTGTTGTTCACCGACGGGCTGATCGAGGCCCGACGTGACAGCGAGCAGTTCGGCAACCACGGCGTCCGCGAGGTGCTGGCGTCCTGCGTGGGTCTCCAGCCGAGCCAGGTGATCGCCGCCCTCGAGGAGGCCGTCACGACGTTCGGGCGGGGCGAGCCGCGCGACGACATGGCGATCGTCGTCCTCGGTCGTACCGGGATGGCCGCGAGCCAGCCGTCGCTCCCGAACGCCTAGCCACTACCGTCCCGGCCATGTTCCCCACGACCGGCCGGTCCACCGACGAGGTGCTGGCGGAGCTCGACCAGCGCAAGACGGGTGACGTCGATTGGCGCGGCGGCAAGGTCTTCAGCCTGGCCTACGACGCCGGCGACGAGATCCACGATCTCGCCGTGGAGGCCTCGTCGCGCTATCTGTCGACCAACGCCCTCAACCCGATGGCCTTCCCGAGCATCGGGAAGATGCAGAGCGAGGTCGTGGGGATGATGGCCGACCTCCTCAACGGTGGGCCGGATGCATCGGGCTTCATGACGACCGGCGGCACCGAGTCGATCCTGATGGCCGTGAAGGCGGCCAAGATGCGCTTCAAGGCCGAGCGCGGCATCACGGCACCGGAGATGGTGCTGCCGACGACGGCCCACGCCGCGTTCACCAAAGGAGCCGAGTACTTCGGACTGAAGGCCGTGCGCGTGCCGGTCGACGCCGAGTACCGGGCCGACCCGGATGCCATGGCCGCCGCCATCACCGACAACACCGTGCTCGTCGTGGCGTCGGCGCCGCAATATCCGCAGGGCGTGATCGATCCGATCGGTGCCGTCGCTGCGCTGGCCGAAGAGCGGGGCATCAACTGTCACGTCGATGGCTGTATGGGCGGGGTGACGCTGCCGATGCTCGAGCGACTGGGGTACCCGATTCCGCTGTTCGACTTCCGGGTGCCGGGCGTGACGTCGATGTCGGTCGACCTCCACAAGTACGGCTACACGGCCAAGGGCGCGTCGGTGATCCTCCATCGCAACAAGGCGCTGCGGAAGTACCAGACCTTCACGACGGACGACTGGCTCGGTGGCTTCTACGCCTCGTCCGGGGTGCTCGGCACGAAGAGCGGCGGTCCGATCGCCGCGGCTTGGGCCGTGCTCAGCCACGTCGGTGAGGACGGATATCTCCGTCTGACCAAGGCGGCCCGCACGGCCGCCGAAGAGCTGATCGCCGGGCTGCGAGCTGAGCCGGGCATCGAGGTGCTGGGCGAGCCGGAAGCGACACTGATCGCCTTCCGGGCCACCGACGCCGACACGTTCGCCGTGGGCAACGCCCTGTTCGCCCGCGGGTGGTTCTGCGACCAGCAAGGTCCACCCCCGTCGTTGCACTGCACCGTCAACGCCGTCCACGCCGAGAACGGCCGCATCGCCGGCTTCCTCGCCGCGCTGCAGGAGAGCCTGGCGGAGGTTCGTGCCGAAGCCCGCACGGGCGAGCAGGCGCCCTACGCGTCCCTCGAGTAGCGGGCCATCCGGTCGCTGAACTCCGACTTCGCCTCGCCGAAGAGCGCCGCCTGCTCCCACACGTCGACGGCCGTCATGGCCAAAGCCTTGGCGCCATGGACGAGACCGGCGTCGCCGGCGGGAGAGCGGGCCGCCTCCCGGAAGGCGTCGGAGTGGCCGGCTACGTCGGGGCCGGCGATGCCGACCATGGCGTGCACGGACGGCAGGACCTTGGAGACGTTGCCCATATCCGTGCTGCCGGCCACGGCCAACGGGATGCGGTGGTGGTCGAAGTACCGGCGGCCGAGTGCCTCCCCGTTGGCCCGGTACGTCCGCGCGAGGGGCTCGTTCTTGAGAAGCTCCTCGTAGCCCTGCGATCCGGTGATCTCGACCCGGCAGCCGGTCTGGGTTCCGGCGCCGTAGAAGCAGGCCCGCACCCGCTCGTCGAGGTCGGCGAGCTGGCGGGCGTTGGGAGCCCGCACCTGGAACGTGGCCGCCGTGTACTCGGGCACCACGTTCTCGGCGTCGCCGCCGGAGGTGATGATGCCGTGCACCTTCTCGCCCTCTCGGAAGTGCTGGCGGAGGGCGGCGGTGGCGGTGTAGCCGAGCACGAGGGCGCCGAGGGCGTTGATCCCGTTCCAGGGAGAGGCGGCGGCGTGGGCGGCCTTGCCGTGCATTTCGACCTTGAACCGGGTGTTGGCAATGTGGGGAGCCCAGCCGACATCGCCCACCGAGGGGTGCACCATCATCGCCACGTCGGCGTCGGCGAAGGCGCCCCGCTCGAGGAGAGCGATCTTTCCGCCACCGCCCAGCTCCTCGGCTGGGCAGCCGAGCACGCTCAGCCGTCCGCCGAGCTCCTCCACCATTGGGGCCAGCGCCAGCGCCGCCCCGATGGCCGTGGCGGCGATGATGTTGTGACCGCAGCCGTGCCCGATCTTGGGCAGCGCGTCGTACTCGGCGCAGAGCACGACGTGGGGGCCGGTACCACCCTGCCCTGCCCGCCCGACGAACGACGTGGCGATGTCATAGGCACTGCGGTCGACCTCGAAACCCCCGTCGGCCAGGGCGTCGGCGAGCAGGCCAGAGGCGAGGCGTTCCTCGTAACCCAGCTCGGGATGATCGTGGATCTCGTGGCTCAGGGCCACGAGATCCGTGGTGAGGGCATCGATGGCGGCGACGACCCGATCCTTGTGGCCGACCGAGCCCGCCATCCGGGCTAGGCCTTGGCTTCGGCTCGAGCCGCGCCCGCTTCGGCGGCCCGCTTCTTGTCTCGCGCCTTCTTCTTCTTCACGCGGTCGTTCTTGACCCGGACCTTGGAGTGTGCACCCGTACCCATAGGGCCGCCATCGTAGGGCCTGGGGACGTAGCGGCCCCATCCCGGTAACTTCGCGCCGTGCTCAACGACGAAGACATCGAACGGGTCCTGGTCATCACGGCGCATCCGGACGATGTCGACTTCGGCGCCGCCGGCACCGTCGCCACGTGGACCGACATGGGCATGGCCGTCAGCTACTGCGTCATCACCGACGGCGACGCCGGCGGGTTCGACGCCGCCACGCCCCGATCGGAGATCCCCCGCATCCGCCGCGCCGAGCAGGTGGCCGCCGCCTCGGTGCTGGGGGTCGACGACCTCCATTGGCTCGGCTACCCGGACGGTCGGCTCGAGGTGACGATGGACCTTCGACGCGATCTGTCCCGGGTGATCCGCAAGGTGCGCCGCCAGCGGGTCGTGTGCCAGTCGCCGCAGCGCAACTGGGATCGCAT
>JBKJKM010000072.1:0-4344 GCA_046597375.1 Acidimicrobiales bacterium
TGCGCATCCACCACGTGGCCGACCACGTCGCGCGCCTTCCACTCGTCGCAGGGCGCCTGCGCCGTCCACTTGTCGCCCGGTGTCGCCTCCACGCGCGCGCCGAACTGCTCCGCCAGACCCTGATACCGCTCGATGACCTCAGACACGATGACCCTCCTAGTGTGAGTGCGCCGACCCTAACGGCAGTTCAGCAAGGCCTACTCACCGTCGGGATGGGTCAAGCGCGATGGCGGGCGATGTTGATCACGGTGCCATCCGGCGCCCGGACGAAGAACCGGCGTACACCCCACGACTCCGTCGTCAGGGGGTGCACGATCTCGTAGCCGAGCTCCTGGGCTTCGGCATAGGCGCCGTCCACGTCCTCCGTCAGCACGGAGATCACCGGATCCTCGGGCGCCGCGGCGTCGCCCGTCACCAACTGGAGGTCGGCACCGGTGTCCGGCGACGTGTAGCGCGCCACCCAGCCAAGGTTGAACTCTTCGGTGCTCAGGCCGAGGTAGTCGGTGTAGAAGCTCTTCGCCTCGTCGATGTCGGCCACGCCGAGGTCGGCGATGATGCGGGTGACGCGCATGCCGTCCTCCTGGACAAGGTCCACGAAATGATCCCACGCGGGGTGCGTGGAGCCGAGGGACCGCCGCTACCGTCGAGGGCCATGGCCCTCGACTTCGACCTCGACCGCCTGGCCTTCGACAACCGGTTCGTGGCCGAGTTGCCGGGAGGCAGCGGGCGGGGCGCAGCCTTCAGCCGCGTCCGGCCGACGCCGGTTGCGGCGCCGGCCATGGTGGCCTGGTCGCCGGAGGTGGCGGAACTCCTCGGGATCGACACCTCGGTGATGGAGGGCGCCGACGCCGTCGATGTGTTCAGCGGGAACCGAGTACCCGCCGGGGCCGACCCGTTCGCCATGCGCTACGGCGGTCACCAATTCGGCAACTGGGCGGGGCAGCTCGGCGATGGCCGGGCCATCGCCCTCGGCGAGGTCGTCGATCGCCACTCCCAGCACCAGACCCTGCAGCTCAAGGGGGCGGGCCCCACGCCCTACTCCCGGGGCGCCGACGGGCGGACCGTCCTGCGCTCATCGATCCGCGAGTTCCTCTGCAGTGAAGCGATGCACCACCTCGGTGTCCCCACCACCCGGGCACTGTCGTTGACGACGACCGGTGACGCCGTCGTGCGCGACGTCCTCTACGACGGCCATCCCGCGCCGGAGCCCGGCGCCGTCGTGTGCCGGGTGGCGCCGTCGTTCGTGCGATTCGGCTCCTTCCAGCTTCCGGCCGCCCTCGGCGAGACCGACCTGCTGCGCAACCTCGTCGACTCGACCATGTCTCACCACTTCCCCCACCTCGACGCCGGCGACGTCGCCGGGTTCTTCGCCGACGTGTGCGAACGAACGGCCGAGCTGGTCGTGGCGTGGATGCGGGTCGGGTTCGTGCACGGCGTCCTCAACACCGACAACCTCTCGATCCTCGGGCTCACCATCGACTACGGGCCCTACGGCTGGCTCGAGAGCTTCGATCCGGGATGGACGCCGAACACGACTGACGCCGCCACTCGTCGCTACCGGTACGGCGCCCAGCCCCAGGTCGCTCACTGGAACCTCATCCAATTGGCCAACTCGCTGCTTGCGCTCGGCGGCGATCCCGATTCGTTCGAAGCCGGGCTCGAGCGCTACCGCGACCGCTACCAGACGGCCTTCCAGGCAATGACGGCCCGGCGTCTCGGTTGGGGTGCCTCCCGAAGCGATGACGAGGAGCCCGCCGCCGAGTTGTTCGCCCTCCTCCAACGGACGGAGACCGACTACGTGTTGTTCTTCCGAGAGCTCTCTCACGTACCGGTGCGCAGCGACGCCTCCGACGACGAGCTGCTCGCCCCTCTCGCTGCCGCGTGGTACGCACCCGGCGAAGTCGAGAGCGAGCTACGGGCCGACTGGTGCGCATGGTTGCGAGCTTGGGGTCGACGGGTCCACGACGGCGGCATCGCCGATGACGGCGAGCGACGCCAGATCATGGACTCGTGCAATCCTCGCTTCGTCCTGCGCAACTTCCTGGCCCAAGAGGCGATCGACCTGGCGGAGGCCGGTGACCCCACCCTGGTGATCGAACTGCTCGACGTCCTTCGCCATCCGTATGACGAACAGCCAGGCCGTGAACGCTTCTCAGCCCGGCGTCCGGAGTGGGCCCGGGCGCGGGTCGGGTGCTCGATGCTGTCCTGCAGCTCCTAGGAGCGCGCCGGTCGATCGAACCTCGCCGAACGCGATCTGGGCGGGCCGGTATACCGGTGAGGTACACGGACCCGCCCAGAGGCGTCAGGGGCTGCTTGTTCTGGCTGGTTGTGGCGTGGCTACGAGCAGCCGCTCGTGGTGCCGCACGACGGGCAGGCGTGGCACGAGCCGGCCCGCTGCATCTGCACGCCGCACTGGCCGCAGAAGGGCGCATCGGAGTGGAAGACCCCGGCCGGGCGCTCTTCGCCATAGGCGCCCGAGCCAGCGGACGACGAGGACCGCACGTCGACGACCGACGGCGCGTCGACGACGCCGGCATTCTTGGTGAGGCCCTCGTCAACTCCGGGAAGGGTCGGCTGAATGCGCTCCCCGGTCGTCTGGATGCCGAGCTCGAGGCGCTCGGACTCCGGCAGGTAGTCGACGGCCATGCGGCGGAAGATGTAGTCGACGAGCGACTGCGCGATCCGCAGCTCCGGGTCGTCGGTCATGCCGGCCGGCTCGAAGCGCATGTTCGTGTACTTCTGGACGTAGGTCTTCAGCGGCACGCCGTGCTGCAAGCCGAGCGAGACCGAGATGGCGAAGGCGTCCATCACGCCGGCCAAGGTCGAGCCCTGCTTCGACACCTTGAGGAACAGCTCACCGGGGCGGCCGTCGTCGTACTCGCCGACGTTGACGTAGCCCTCGCAGTCGGCCACCCGGAACGAGAAGGTCGACGCCTTGCGCTTGCGGGGCAGGCGCTCTCGGATGGGTTGCTTCACGACGATGGTCGTCTGGTTCGACAACGCGGCCTCGAGCTTCGCCACCTTCTCGGCCAGCTCGGCGTCGTGCGCTTCGGCCGCAGATGCGTAACCGCCGCCCTGCACGGGCACCCCGCCCGCGGCGTCCTTCTTCACCGTCGAGAGGGGCTGGGCGACCTTGCAGTTGTCGCGGTAGATGGCGACGGCCTTGAGGCCGAGCTTCCAGGCCTCGATGTGGAGCTGCTCGAGGTCTTCGACGGTCGCCTCCTCCGGGCAGTTCACCGTCTTGGAGATGGCGCCCGAGATGAAGGGCTGCACCGCTGCCATCATCCGAACGTGACCCATGTAATGGATTGTGTTGTCGCCCATCGAGCAAGCGAACACCGACAGATGGTCGGGTGACAGGTCGGGCGAGCCCAGCAGCGACTTGTTGGTGTCGATGTAGGCGATGATCGAGCCCACCTGGGTCTCGGAATACCCGAGCTTGCGCAGCGCACGCGGGATCGTCTGGTTGACGATCGACATCGTGCCGCCGCCGACCAGCTTCTTCATCTTGACGAGGCCGAGGTCGGGTTCGATACCGGTGGTGTCGCAATCCATCAGCAGGCCGATGGTGCCCGTCGGCGCCAGCACGGATGCCTGGGAGTTGCGCACGCCGTAGCGCTCGCCGTAGTCGACGGCGTCGTCCCACGCTTCCTGAGCAGCGTCGAGCAAGGAGGTCTGCACCCGCTCCTCGTCGATCTTGGCCACCTCGTCGCGGTGCATGCGCAGCACCCGCAACATGTGCTCCTTGTTCTCGGAGTAGCCGGCGAAGGGACCCATGCGGGCGGCGGTGCGGGCCGACACGGCGTAGGACGTACCGGTGAGCAGCGCCGTGATGGCGGCAGCCCACGCCCGTCCGTCGTCGCTGTCGTAGGCCATGCCCTGGGCCATCAACAGCGCACCGAGGTTGGCGTAGCCGATGCCGAGTTGACGGAAGCGCCGAGCCGTCTCGCCGATCTTCTCGGTCGGGTAGTCGCTGTTGCCGACGAGGATCTCCTGGGCCGTGAACACGACCTCGGTCGCGGCCGTGAAGCCGGCGATGTCGAACGCGCCGTCGCTCTCGAGGAACGTCAACAGGTTGAGCGAGGCCAGGTTGCAGGCCGAGTTGTCGAGGTGCATGTACTCCGAACAAGGGTTGCTGCCGTTGATGCGACCGGTGTTGTGTGCGGTGTGCCACCTGTTGATCGTCGTGTCGAACTGCATGCCCGGATCGGCGCACTCCCACGACGCCTTCATCATCTGGCGGAAGAGCTCGCGGGCCGGCAGCGTCCGCACGACCTCACCACTGATGACCGCCTTGAGCTCCCAGGGGGTGTCGTCGAGCACGGCCTGCATGAACTCGTCGGT
>JBKJKM010000275.1:0-3792 GCA_046597375.1 Acidimicrobiales bacterium
TCGGCCATCCGCAGCGCCTCTTCGATCAGCGTCTCGACGATCTGGGACTCCGGAACGGTCTTGATGACCTCGCCGCGGACGAAGATCTGGCCCTTGCCGTTGCCGGACGCGACCCCGAGGTCGGCCTCGCGGGCCTCGCCCGGTCCGTTCACGACACAGCCCATGACGGCGACCTGGAGCGGGATCAGACGATCGCCGAAGGCCTCCATGGCCGCCTTGGCCACGGCGATCACGTCGACCTCGGCGCGTCCGCACGACGGGCAGGCGATGAGGTCGACGTTCTTGCGCTCGCGCAATCCCATGGCCTCGAGCAGCTGGCGACCAGCACGCGCTTCCTCAACCGGGTCGGCCGTGAGCGAGTAGCGGATGGTGTCGCCGATGCCCTCGGCCAGCAGCGTGGCGATCCCGGCGGTGGCTTTGATCAGACCTGCGGGCGGGGGGCCGGCCTCGGTGACGCCGAGGTGCAGCGGGTAGTCGACGGCCTCCGAGAGCTGGCGGTAGGCCTCGATCATCAGCGGCACGTTCGACGCCTTGACCGAGATCTTGACGTCGTCGAAGCCGACCTCATGGAAGTAGGCCAACTCGTCCTGGGCCGACTCCACCATGGCTTCGGGTGTCACCTTGTTGCCGTACTTCTCGTACAGCTTGGGATGGAGGGATCCGCCGTTGACGCCGATGCGGATCGGCACCCCCCGGTCCTTGCACTCCATGGCCACGGCTTTGATGTGCTCGGGGTTCTTGATGTTGCCGGGATTCAACCGGAGGCACTGGACGCCGGCCTCGAGGGCAGCCAGCGCCATCTTGTACTGATGGTGGATGTCGGCGACGATCGGCACCGGCGAACGAGGCACGATCTGGGCGAGGCCCTCGGCCGCCTCGATCTCGTTGCACGTACACCGGACGATGTCACAGCCGGCGGCGGCCAAGGCATAGATCTGCTGCAGCGTGCCCTCGACGTCGGACGTCTTGGTGATCGTCATCGACTGGATGGTGATCGGCGAATCCCCGCCGACCGGCACCGACCCGACCATGATCTGGCGGGTCTTGCGCCGTGGCGTCGAGACGGTGAAGTCCATCTAGCGGAAGTTCAACGGACGGACGATGTCGAGGTAAAGGGCCGACACGCCGAGGAACACCATCAACAGCACGACGGCATACGTCAGCGGCATGAGCTTGGCCACGTCGGCGGTGTAGCGACGACCGGCGATCTTCGACCGGATCGCCTCGTAGACGGCGATGACGACATGGCCGCCATCGAGCGGCAGGAGCGGCAGGAGGTTGAAGATGCCGACGAACAGGTTGATGGCGATGAGGAGCCCCATCACGGCGAAGAGGCTGTTGTCGGCGGCCTGACCGGCGACTCGCACGAAGCCCACCGGTGAGAGGAAGCGCACACCGTCCGGATCGCCCTGGCCATCCTCGCCGCCGGTGATGTTCGTCCAGAGGCTCGACGCCCCCGAGGGGCTGGCGATGCTGGCCAGCGCCTTGGCGTTGTCGATCAATCCGGGCGACACGTCCTCGATGCCTTGGAAGTCGCCGCCCAACCACTGCTTGGCCGATCGGCCCACAGCCGTGATCGGGTTGACCGTCTCGTACTTCTCCGCCGGCTCCAAGCCGAGGAAGCCCCGGGACTCGTTGGAGATGGCCTCGCCGTCGATGCGGACCTCGCTGATGTCGACCGGTGTCGCCGTGACGTCGACCTGACGGCCATCGCGTTCGATGGTCAACGCAATTGGCGCGCCCGGGCTGGCGGCGATCCGTTCGCGCACCCGGTCCCATTCGGTGACGGGCTCGCCGTCGACAGCCACGACGGTGTCGCCGACCTGCAGGCCGGCCTCCTGGGCCGGACTTGCGCCGCCGCCATCGAAGGCCAGCACCCCGCCGATCGTCGTGCTGATCGTGGGGACGCCGACAAAGGCGTTGACGGTGAAGAAGAGCAGGAAGGCGATGATGAAGTGCATCGTCGAGCCGGCGACGGCCACGGAGAGACGGCGCAGGAACGGCTTCTGGCGGTACGTACGCGGTTCGTCGGCCGGATCCTCGATCACGTCGAGGTTGTGCATCCCGATGATCTTCACGTAGCCGCCGATGGGCAGAGCCTTGACGCCGTACTCCGTCTCGCCCTTGCGCACCGACCACAACCGGGGGCCGAAGCCGACGAAGAACTCGGTCACCTTCATGCCGCCCCACCGAGCCGTGAGGTAGTGGCCGAGCTCGTGGAGCATGATCATCGTGATCAGCGCCACGACGACGAGGACGGTCTTGGTCGTGCCTGTGGCGACGGTGGCGAAGGCGGCGGCGGCCAGTACCACCAGCAGGCGGACCAGGGCAGACCGTTGCTCGGCCGGCGTCGGCGGCAGCTTCTTTCGGGCCGCCTCGGCGGCCTCAGCGTCCTCCTGCGTGACAGGTTCGATGAGGTCGGTCATGGGACTTCGATTTCGGTCATGCGGGTCCCGATCTCCGTTCGACTGCGTGGCCGGCCCGTTCCCGGGCCCTCCGGTCGGCTTCGACGACGTCGTCGGCCGTATTGAGGTCTCCCCCATTGTGGCCGTCCAAGGTGTCTTGTATGACCTCGGCAATCGCCAGCCACGAGATGAGCCCGTCGAGGAAGGCCGCGACGGCCACCTCGTTGGCGGCATTGAGGGTCGCCGGCACGTCGCCGCCCGCCCGCCCGGCGGCATAGGCCAGGCCGAGGCAGGGGAAGTTGGCCAGAGCGGGGGCCTCGAAGTCGAGGTGCCCCAGGGCGGCCCAGTCGATGGCGCCCCAGGCGACTTCGCCCCGATCCGGATAGGCCAGGGCATAGGCGATCGGCAGCCGCATGTCGGGCATCGACAGCTGGGCGACGGTTGCCCCGTCGGTGTACTCCACCATCGAGTGGACCACCGACTGAGGGTGCACCACGACGTCGATGCGGTCATAAGGGACACCGAAGAGCTCGTGCGCTTCGATGACCTCGAGGCCCTTGTTCATCAGCGTCGACGAGTCCACCGTGATCTTCGGTCCCATCGACCACGTGGGATGGGCGAGAGCCTCGTCAACGGTGATGCCGGCGAGGTCCTCGGAACTCCGACCCCGAAACGGTCCACCACTGGCGGTCAACACGATGCGGGCGACCCGTTCGGGCGGGTTGCCGCGGAGGCATTGGTGCACGGCACAGTGCTCGGAATCCACGGGGACGATCTCGGCGCCGGGGGTCGACCGGGCCCGTTGCACGACGGGCCCGGCGGCGATCAACGACTCCTTGTTGGCGAGGGCGAGTCGCCGGCCGGCGTGCAACGCCGCCAGCGTGACGGGAAGCCCAGCGAATCCGACGACCCCGTTCACGACGACGTCGGCCTCGGTGGCGATGTCCGCCAGCGCCTCGACTCCGGCACGCACCTCGACGCCCGCCGGCACCAGCTCGGCCAGCCTGCGGGCCAAGGACTCGTCGCCGATGGCCACCACGTCCGGCCGAAGCTCCCGGGCCTGTACCGCCAGGACGTCGATGGAGCGGTGGGCGCCGAGGGCGATGACGCGATAGCGGTCGGGCTCGGCACGAACCACCTCGATGGCCTGGGTGCCGATCGAGCCGGTCGATCCGACCAGCGAGACGGTCTTCATGCCGACCGGCTACTTGCCGGCGAGATCCAAAAGCTCGACGAGGTAGTAGGCGGCGGGTAGGACGAACAGCAGGGCATCGAAGCGATCGAGCACCCCACCGTGGCCCGGGAGCATGCTGCCCATGTCCTTGAGGCCGAGGTCACGGTGGGGTGCTCGATCGCTTCGATGCCCTGCTGTTCGTCCTACCCGCCG
>JBKJKM010000316.1:0-5428 GCA_046597375.1 Acidimicrobiales bacterium
CGACGAGGGCTCGGTCGTGATCGCTGGTGAGGACGTCCACAAGATGTCCGATGCCAAGCGCACCAAGCACCGGGCATCGACGATGGGATTCATCTTCCAGGCCTTCAACCTGATCCCCGTGTTCACGTCCGTCGAGAACGTCGAACTGCCATTGCTCCTCGCCGGGCGCTCCTCGAAAGAGGCCCGCGCCGCCGCCGTGGAGACGCTCGATCGAGTGGGGCTGAGTTCCCGACTGAACCACCGGCCAGCCGAGCTGTCGGGCGGTGAGCAACAGCGGGTCACGGTGGCTCGCGCCTTGGCTGGGCGGCCAGCCATCGTCTGGGCCGATGAGCCCACGGGCAACCTCGACTCCGAGACCGCCGGTCAGGTGATGGGTCTCCTCGGTGAGCTGCATGCCGAGGGACTCACGCTGATCCTCGTCACCCATGACGCCGGAATCGGTGCATCGGCCGAGCGGCGCATCGTCATGCGCGACGGACAGATCGTCACCGACGAGCGCTTGCGGTGAAGGCGAACGGCGGAGGCACCGGACGCACCATCCAGGTACTCACGATGGCGACTGCCGCGTTGCTTACCGTCGGGCTGGTTGCGGCTCAGCTGCTGCCGCCGGCCGCGCTCGTGCTCTCGCTGCCGTTTCTCTACCTGCTCGGGTTCAAGCCGGTGCTCCGGCGCCTCGCACTCGGTCACCTTACGCGCCGTCCTCGCGAGACGGCGCTGGTGTTGCTCGGATCGCTGCTCGGCACCGCCATCATCACCGGCTCGTTCATCGTTGGCGACACCCTCGACTCGTCGATCCAACGGGCCATCTTCACCCAACTCGGCCCCATTGATGAGCTCGTCAGCGCACCCGACGGGGGCGCCCCGGCCGTCAATGCCGCGCTGGCCGCGCTGCCGCCCACGCTGGTCGACGGCACCCTCCCGATCACCAGGCTCGGTGTCACGGCGGCGACGGCGGAGCCCCAACCCAAGGCCGAGCCAGCGGCCGTACTCCTCGAGGTCGACTTCGCTGGCGCGCGAGCTTTCGGGGGCGATGAGGAGGCCACCGGAATCTCCGGCGCCACCCCGGCGGCCGGCGAGGCCGTTGTGGGTCGCGATCTGGCCAAGACGCTTGACGTAGGCCCAGGTGACACCGTCCGGGTGTTCGCCTACGGCCTCGAACGGTCGCTCACCGTGACACGGGTATTGCCCCGCCTCGGCATCGCCGGGTTCCAGGGCAGTGCTCTCGCGGGGAGCGCCTCGCCGACGATTTTCGTGGCGCCAGGCACGGCGGCCGCGCTCCACGCATCGAAGACGTCGCCCGGTCAGCCCCCCAGTGAGCTGGTGGCCGTGTCCAACACTGGCGGCGTTCGCGATGGTGCCGACTCATCGGCCGTGGTGGCCGCCGCCATCGAGACGGCTCTCGCCGGCGCCCCGGCGAGCGTCATCGAGATCAAGAAGGACGTGCTTGCCAACGCCAAGGCGTTCGGTGACCAGTTCACCCAGCTGTTCTCCATGATCGGCCTTTTCAGTGTCGTAGCCGGGATCCTGCTGCTGATCAACATCTTCGTCATGCTCTCCCAGGAGCGGCAGTCGGAGCTCGGCATGCTCCGGGCGGTCGGCCTCAAGCGCAGCGGTCTCGTCGGAGCGTTTTCGCTCGAGGGTTGGATGTATGCCCTCGGTTCTGCTGCGCTCGGCACCATCGGCGGCCTCGGCGTGGGACGGGCGATCGTCGTGGTGGCCGCGTCGGCCTTCTCCGGTGGCGGGCCTTCGGGCGAGGGCGGCCTCGAGCTCACGTACACGGCGTCGCGACAGAGCATCAACATCGGATTCCTCGTCGGCTTCACCATTTCGTTGGTGACTGTCCTCGGAACGTCGGTACGAATCGCCCGGCTCAACGTCATCCGGGCCATCCGCGACCTACCAGAACCGAAGCTCAAACGACGCCGTTGGTACTCGATGGCGTTGGCTGTCCTCTCCGTGCTGCTCGGCGCGCAGCTGGTCGCGACCGGCGTCGTGAACGAGGGGGCGGTTGCGGTGCTCCTCGGTCCGAGTTTCCTCGCCGTCGGTCTCATCCGGATCTTCGCCTTCGTGCACCGCCTCCGCCTCCGCCAGTACCTCGACTCCCGCCAGATCGTCGTGTCCGGGGCGGCCACGTTCGTGATCCTGTGGGAGATCTTCGCCTTCGCCCTCTTCCCCAAGGTGTTCCGCAACACCGAGATCGTGGTCTTTGTGGTCCAGGGCATCTCACTCGTGTTGTGGGCCGTCGTGCTGCTCTCGCAGAACCAGGAGATCATCGGCACCGTCGTGCGCCTCGCTGCAGGCGGTTCCAAAGCAATGTCGATGCGCCTCGGGTTGGCCTATCCGCTGGCTCGCCGGGTCCGGACGGCGCTGACGCTGGCCACCTACGCACTGGTCGTCTACATGCTCACGACGATCACGATCTTCAGCCATCTGTTCGGAAGTCAGATCGAAGCGTTCACGGGTCAGGTGTCGGGCGGCTACGACCTCGTGGCCACCTCGAACCCGACCAACCCGATCCCGATCGACGACCTTCTGGCCCAGCCCGGTGTGGCCCGGGCCGCCGCCATTGCCGAGCTCGGTGGGTCGTGGACGGGCGGCAAGGTGGGCACCGACGCCCTCGATTGGCCCGTCGGTGCGTTCGACGCGACGTACATCGAGAGGGAAGCGCCAAAGCTGGCCCGCCGTCCGCCGGAGTACGCCACCGACCTCGCCGCCTACCAAGCGGTGCTTGCCGACCCGAACCTCTTCATCCCCACGGGGTTCTTCCTCCAACGTGGCGGCGGGGGTCCGCCCACGCCGGTGAACATCGGCGACCAGTACACCGTCACCGACTCGGTGAGTGGCAGGAGCAAGACGCTGACCGTCGCGGCCGTGGCCGAGGCCGGCTTCGGCAACCTGCGTCCGTTGATGTCCTTCGACTCCCTACGCGAGGTGTTCGGCGAACGGGCGGTCGCCAACGTGTTTTACGTGAGCACCGACGACCCCGACCGGGCCCAGGAGATCGCCACCCAGATCAACGGGGCCTTCCTGGCCAACGGTACCGACGCGTCGTCGTTCGCCACGCTGATCGCCACCAATATCAGCCAGCAGCAACAGTTCTTCCGGCTGATGCGCGGGTACCTCGCGCTCGGACTGCTGGTTGGGATCGCCGGCTTGGGCGTCGTGATGATCACGGCGGTTCGGGAACGTCGCCGCGAGGTCGGGGTGCTCCGGTCACTCGGCTTCGAGGCCCGGTCGGTCCGCCGAGCCTTCCTCGCCGAGTCCGCCTTCGTCGCCTGCGAAGGCATCGGCCTTGGCGTCGGGTTGGCCATCGTCACGGTCTGGCGCCTCACCGGGAACGCCGACTTCGGGGCGACCCTGGAGTTCAGCCTGCCCGTGGTGTCGCTCCTCGTGGTCGCCGTCGGCACGCTGGTGGCGTCGCTCCTTGCGACCGCGGCGCCGGCTCAGCAGGCGGCAATGATCCGTCCCGCGGTCGCCTTGCGGATCGCGGACTGATGCCGGTGCAGTGGGACAAGCCGGGCCCCGGTACGTGGGACCTCGACCTGTCGCACTGCGGGCCGGCGCCGTGCCTGATCCAACGCAATCTGTACGCCGAGTGCTTGCCGAAGGGCATGGCGGACGGGCTCGGACTGTTCGGCGCGCCACTGAAGACCATGGACCTGGCATGGGTTAACGGCAAGTTCTACCGGCGTCTCGTTCCCCTGGTCGGTGGAGGCCGGGATCTGCCGACACCGCCAGCTGCCGTGCTCTGGCTGGCAGCGCGACTGCACCCCGCCTTCCGCCGGGCTGAACGCAAGGCGAAGGAGAGCTTCGCCACGAAGCTCTGGCGGTCCGAGCTGGCGCAATGGGAGTCGACGTGGAAGCCGGCGCTGATCGCAGCGAACCTCGCCTTCGCCGACGTCGATGTCACCACCGTCTCCGATGCCGACCTTGGGGCGCATCTGCAGGCGATCCACGACCACCTTCGCGAGAGCACGGCCCTGCACTTTCGCCTCCATGTGTCCGACATGGGGCCGCTCGGCAACCTCATGGTCCATCTCGAGGACTGGGGCCTGCATCGCGACGACACCTTCCGTGCTCTTGTCGCCGCGTCCCCGGCCACGCGTGATCCGCGCGCTCGGCTGGCCGAGCTCGCCGCGGCGCTGCAGACCGCCGGCGTCGATCCCGCAGGGCTCCAGTCTCTCGACGAGGTGCGAGCGGCGTCGCCCGATGCGAGAACGTTGCTCGATGCGTACCTCCGATTTCACGGGTGGCGACTCACGACCGGGTACGAGATCGAGGACCGCTGCCTCATCGAGCTGCCCGATGTGATCGTCCGATCGATCCGCTCGGCGGCGTCAGCGCCGGCAGGCCCGCCGGCCACCACCGATCCCCTCGATGCATTGCGGGCCGAGATCCCCGCCGAGCACCGCGCCACCTTCGACGACCTGGTCGAGGACGCGCGGCTCTCGTATGGCCTGCGCGACGAGAACGGACCGCTGACCTACGAGTGGCCGGCCGGCCTGTTGCGACGGGCCATCGTCGAGGCCGGTCGACGGCTGTCTCTCGACGTCGCCGTCTTCGAGCTCACCATCGATGAAATCGTCGCCGCCTTGGTGGGCGATCGGCGCGTCGACGATGACGAGATCGAGCGACGCGCCGTCGAACGCAGGTCGTGGCGCGACCTCGTCCCGCCGGCGCGGCTCGGTCGCGAGGAAGGCCCGCCACCGGTGTCTGTGATGCCCGAGCACCTCGGGCGCATCACCCGCATCGTGTTGACCGTGGTCGACTCGCTCGAAGCGGCGGAGGGCCGCGAGTCGCTCACGGGTACCGGGATCGGCACGGCCATCTACGTCGGCACCGCGCGCGTCGTGCACGACGCGCTCGAGGCACTCGACGCCGTCGAGCCGGGCGACGTCATCGTGGCTCCGTACACCGCGCCCACCTACAACGCCGTGCTGGCCATGGCCGGCGCCATCGTGACCGAACAGGGCGGGCTGCTCTGTCATGCCGCCGTCATTGCGCGAGAGCTCGAGCTGCCCGCCGTCATCGGTGCGGCCGACGCCATGTCCCGCATCCCCGACGGAGCGACGGTCGAGGTCGACCCCGTCGCCGGCCGCGTTCGCGTGCTGTCGGCCTGACGCCGTTACTTGGGGCCGAGGGCCGCTTCGACGCTGTCGAGGAGGCGGGCCGTGCAGTCGGTCATCACGACGAGGGGGATGGCCTCGGTGACGATGCGCTCCGCCAACTCGACGATGGCGAGACGCAGGAGCTCGCCGGTCGGGTCGAGCGGCAGGGTGGCGAGCAGCGGTACGCCGATGTCCTCGGACAGGCGTAGCCCACCACCGCTCCCGAACAGGGCGTAGGTGTCGCCGTGGTCGCAGGTGAACGAGCTCATGTTCTCGATCACCCCGGCCACCCGAAGGTGCCCCTTCTGGGCCATGTCAGC